>JAAUPA010000073.1 GCA_012034615.1 Leptolyngbyaceae cyanobacterium CSU_1_4
GCATTGCTGAATCACGTATGAATTTGCCCCCTAAATCTCCCATTCTGGGGGACTTTGAAAGGTTCGGAAGTCCCCCAGAATGAGGGATTTAGGGGGGCGATCAGAGCCATAGCATCTCAAGGATTCATACTTCCATTCAGCAATGCTGGTGTTGCCCTCTTAGCGCTAAACTTAAAGCATTATTTCTCAATGCGATCGCCATGATCAGTACCCTCAATCAGCACATTGAAACAACTCCTGGTGTGCGTGGTGGAAAACCCGTAGGTCGTCGCACCACAGTGGCAGATGTTGCAATCCTTATATCTTCGGATGGAACAGCCTCTCGAAACTGTTGAGCAACGTGGCGAGAAAACCTAGTGATCGCCCAAATAACCCTCCATTAATAAATCAACTCCCACCGATCGCCACTTTACCCGCTCTAGCTCCAACGCATCGGTCATTTGGGTTAGCCCCAAATCCCCAATCGGAGAAGGAGCCTGTGTCCCGCCAATAATTTTGGGCGCAACAAAAGCCAGGATTTTTGGATAGCGTGGTCGGCGATCGCCGCTGCCGCCAATTTGCCGCCGCACTCCCACAAAACCGAGAGAAAACCGCGATCGCTCAGGTTCGTCATGACTTGAGCAGGGGTGAGCGCCAACAATTCCACCACTTCCACCCCTTGCCGCACCAGAAATTTTTGAAAATCAGGATTGGCTCCCACTTCAGTAAAAACCACCGTCGGCGCAACCTCTGTTTGCCAAAGGTTCGCAGCTTGGGGTAACGCTAGCGATCGGCTCATCACCACTCGCAAAGGATTGTGTCCTTGCCCATGGCTGGTGAGGTGAGGATTATCTCGCCGTGCCGTGTTGCCACCAATCACCACAGCATCGCAGCCCATGCGGATCTGATGAACCAAGGCACGGGCAGGCGGTGAGGTGATCCAGGCGCTGTGCCCTGTTATAGCGGCAATCTTTCCGTCTAGCGTCATGGCATACTTTAAAATACCGAGCGATCGCTGATGGTGAATCCGGTACACAAACGCCTCGTTCAGATCTTGGCAAGCCGCTTCTTCTACCCCCACTACTACTTCAATGCCCGCATCACGCAAGCGGGTAATACCCGATCCGGCAACTTCGGGATTAGGATCAACCATACCCATGACTACTCTAGCGATCCCTGCTTCAATCAAGGCATTAGCACAGGGGGGAGTGCGCCCATAGTGGCTGCAAGGCTCTAAGTTCACATAAGCGATCGCTCCTCTGGCGCGTTCTCCGGCTGCCCGGAGCGCAAAGACCTCGGCGTGGGGTTCCCCTGCTTTAGGGTGAAACCCTTCCCCCACAATGTCTTCGCCCTGCACAATGACAGAACCAACGAGGGGATTAGGGGAGGTTTGTCCCAAGGCTTGACGTGCCAGATCAAGACAGCGGAGAATCATGCGGCGATCGAATTCTAAGCTCATTGTTTGCTACGCTTGATGACTTATTATTTTGATGACTTATGTAGAGTGTTGCGCAATACTCAAGAGGCGCTACTTTTTTAATTTCTCTGTAGAAAGAGACAAGGCAATGGGTATTTTATAAAAGCCCGTCCTCATCCCCATTGGCAGAACTGATATTTAGCGTTACTAATATCAAATAGCTTTAGGTGGATAGCTTTAGGCAAATGACGTTAGGCTAATGACCTAAAAGAATAGAATTTAATCAAAAATAGTCCTTTCGTAAAGGTGTATTTATAAAGGTGTATTGTAACGCTGGCTCCCGATCGCTCCTATTCTTGATCGCTTCTATTGTTTACCGCTCCTGCCCCATCTGATCATTCTTTTACTCAATGACTGCTGTGCCTGCTCCTCGACAGCCCTCCCAACCTTCTGATTACGCTGGTGGCAACGCGCCGCCAGACGTTACGCCTGTGTTTGCGTTGAAGGAACTCGTTTCTAGGCTCAGTCGAGAGCAGAACAAAATTCAAGACTTGCTGAGTTCTTTGGGGTTTGCCCTGCGCAGCTTTAAAAACCTCAATCAGTTTTTAGAGTTAACTCCTTTGATTGCCAGCCGAGTTACCGATGCCGATGGGGGCGCTTTGGTGTTGTTCAAACCCAATGGGCAAATGCGCTTGGAGCGGCTGCACTGTCAAGATAATCAATGCCAAGACGTGCGAGTTGCCTTAGAGGCAGCAACTCGGCAACTCACCGCCAGCGCTGCGTCTTCCTACGAAAAGGTGTCGCTGCCTTTCACCAGTCCAACCACCGCATTAGATCAGCAGGTGATTAGCTCTTTGGGGCATTCGATACAGCTTTTTGGTACGCCGATTTTGACGAAGAATTTGGAGCGCGGTCGGCTCTATGTTTTTAGCCGCGACCCAGAATATACCTGGACAGAAACTCGCCAGAAGTTAGTGCGGCTGGTGGCAGACCAAACGGCAGTTGCGATCGAAAACGATGAACTGACGGTGGAGCTACGCAAGAAAGAGCGCTTGGATCGGGGAGTTGGAAAATTGGGGCAGAAATTCAGGTGCAGCTTTTGCCGCGAAATTGTCCCAAAATTGATGGGTTGAGCTGGCGGCGCGATGCAAAACGGCAAACCGAGTTGGGGGCGACTATTACGATTTTATTCCGGCTAACCACGACCAAATTAATAAAAAGGCGGGGGTGGTGGAGTCGGGGCGCTGGAGTTTGGCGATCGGCGATGTGATGGGAAAGGGCGTGCCTGCGGGGTTGATTATGACCATGCTGCGGGGAATGCTGCGGGCTGAGGTATTGAATGCTCACAGTCCTTCACGCATTTTGCAGCACCTAAATCATGTAATGTATGCCGATTTGGAAAATTCTAATCGGTTTGCCACTCTGTTTTACTCAGAGTATGATTCAAAATCGCGCTTGCTCTCTTATAGCAATGCGGCACATCATCCGCCGCTATTGTGGCAAGCAGCGACAAGTACGCTAAAGCGGCTAGATACCCTAGGGATGCTGATTGGCTTAGATATGGACAGCCGCTACGGTGAGGCGCAGGTGCATTTACAGCCGGGCGATACTTTAATTTATTACACTGATGGGTTTACCGATGCCTCTAACCAAAATGGCGATCGCTTTGATGAAGAAAGCCTTGCTCACCATTTTCAAATGGCCTGTCGGCGCTTCGATACGCCTCAAATTATTCTTAATTATCTCTTTGACCAAGTGCAAGAATTTATTGGTGCCGATCGCCATAACGAAGACGACATGACTTTAATTGTGATGAAGGTCAACCCCGAAAATCTTTAGCCAAGATATCGATTTGTGGGCTAGTACTCCAAAGTTCCTAACCTGTGCCAAACTTAGTGCTTGTCATAGATCCTGAGACTTATTGAGAGCACGCCATGATGACTATTGATTTAATGCAGCAGATGACTGGATTGGTAGAGGTAAATACTTGGGCTGACCTGCATCAAGGACTGCTTTGGCAACTGCACTGGGACTGGAACCATTTAGCGCAATTTAATACTGATGTTTTTGCTGCTACTCGCGGTTGGTTTGACAACTTCTTGAAGACGGGGCAAGTCTGGGCGCTGATCATTGGCTTGGTGCTTGGGTTTATGTTGCGAGGCATGACCAGCTATGGCTAGACCGATCGCTAGAAGTTAACCCGTTAGAATTTGACTGGTTTGTAGATTGATTTGGTATCAAAATCGACCTAGCGTTGGGCACTTTCTCAACTATGATACACGGCTGACCCTGTATTGATTTTTGTCTTTAGAAAGTAACTGACCTAAACTTTATGAATCCCTCTTCCTCTCAGACTTGGAGCCAGCGTTTTGAATCGGCGTTGCACCCGGCGATCGCCCGTTTCAACGCTAGCATTAGCTTTGATATTGAACTGATTGAATACGACATTACGGGCTCCCAAGCCCATGCTCAAATGCTGGCGCACACAGGCATTATTTCGGCTGAAGAAGGGGCAACATTAGTCGAGGGGCTAGAGGCAGTTCGGCAAGAGTATCGGCAAGGGCAGTTCACGCCGGGTATAGAGTCGGAGGATGTTCACTTTGCCGTAGAGCGACGGCTGACCGAGTTGGTGGGAGACGTGGGTAAGAAATTGCACACGGCGCGATCGCGCAATGATCAGGTAGGCACGACACGCGCCTTTATTTGAGAGAACAAATTATCCAATTGCGCCAGCAGCTCCGGGGCTTTCAAACCGCACTGCTCACCCTTGCCGAACAGCACGTAGAAACCTTAATTCCGGGCTATACCCATTTACAACGGGCGCAACCCCTGAGCCTTGCCCATCATTTGCTAGCGTATGTGGAAATGACTCAGCGCGATTGGGAACGCTTGGGGGATGTGTATCAGCGGGTGAATATTTCGCCGCTAGGCTGTGGGGCGTTGGCAGGAACGACTTTTCCAATCGATCGCCATTACAGTGCTGAAAAATTGGGATTTGAGCGGGTCTATGCCAACAGCTTGGATGGAGTGAGCGATCGAGATTTTGCGATCGAATTTCTCTGTGCTGCCAGCCTGATTATGGTGCATCTGTCTCGGTTGTCGGAAGAAGTGATCCTTTGGGCATCGGAGGAGTTTAGCTTTGTCAAGCTGAAAGATAGCTGCGCCACAGGTTCTAGCATTATGCCCCAAAAGAAAAACCCTGATGTGCCCGAGCTAGTTCGGGGCAAAACGGGTCGGGTCTTTGGACATTTACAAGGAATGCTCGTGCTCATGAAAGGGTTACCCTTGGCATATAACAAGGACTTGCAAGAAGATAAAGAAGCCCTATTGGATGGGGTGAAAACCGTTAGATCGTGTGTGGAAGCGATGACTATTTTGATGCAGGAAGGACTGGAGTTTTGTCCGGCTCGGTTGAATGCGGCAGTGACAGAAGACTTTTCCAACGCCACGGATGTTGCAGATTATTTGGCGGCTAAAGGCGTACCCTTCCGGGAAGCGTACAACAAGGTTGGTAAAGTAGTTAAGACTTCTTTGGCAGCGGGAAAACTGCTAAAAGATTTGAGCTTGGAGGAGTGGAAGATCATTCATCCTGCGTTTGAGCTTGATATTTACGAGGCGATCGCTCCTCGGCAAGTTGTGGCAGCCCGAAACAGCTACGGCGGGACAGGGTTTGAGCAGGTCAGAGCGGCGATCGCCCTGGCGAAACAGCGGCTTTAGGCACGAGATGGGGTGCGGCTGGTTTTCCGACAATTCTATCTAGAGGCGCTATTCGCGAATAACCGAAATGTATAACCTAGCAACGTTTACTAAAGATGATATGTGTCGTTGTGCGGTCACCCTCCGTAACATGGACGAGCGATCCGACAGCCTAGAGGAAACTGCAAACCGCATCGTTCGGTATTTGTATGAAAACTTGACCGACCGAAATACGGGCAAACAAGCTTGCACCCTGGTTCGTTTTTTTAAGACTTATCCTTACAAAGACCTGAGTGAAGAACTGCAAGAATCAGCCAGGGCAATTCTTAAAGGGCGATCGATTCAGCGAAATACCAAATGTCTGACGTTGCTAGCCACTGCGGGCGACGAGCCGCAGTGGAACGTTCGGAAAGAATCGACCGGACATCGCGCCATCCCCCTCATTGATCAAGAATTTGTCAACCGCGCTCCCATGATTTTGCAGTTGATTCAGCAGTTTGGCTTGGAAGTCAGCGCAGTCATTGAACCCACCCCTACTTTAATTACAGAAGCCCCTCACAAGGCTTTTAATGTTTTTTATGTGCCCGAAGCCTTAGGCAGCCCCTATATCCCCGCTCAAAAAGAATTTGTTATTCCTTATCAAGTCCAGTCGGTTTTGGGCTTTGGAGGAATGATGCCCTCGGGAGAATTATTTGCTGTTATTTTATTCAGCAAAGTTTCTATTCCTTTCAAAACGGCGAATTTGTTCAAGTGGGTGTCTGCTTATGTGCGCATTGCGACTGAATCTTTCGATCGCAGAGCAGTTTTGTTTTAAGAGTGCTCCTCCCAAAAAGGACAAATCTCTTCAAACTCCCTTTCCTTGCCGCCGTGTATACACCCGTCTAAACTAGCTTCGTTGCAGTCTTGTTCGCCGGGGGCTTGGCTAGAGTCAACAACTTGTGTGTACACGGTAGCCCTTGCCTTGAGGCAAAAATTCAGGATAAGCACTCAGATTAAGCACTCAGAGGCGCTTCTAGCCCCAGCAACAGCGCCTCCGCTTTAGCCAAGTCATAGGGGAAAGGTTTTTTAAGCGGTCGATAGTCTTTGGCATGGGCGGCTCCGTGGCGAAGAACAGCGTTGACCAAAACACAGGGTTCTGGCTTGAGGTTAATGGCTCCGTGGGGAATGCCGGGGGGAATAGTGACTACTGTGGGATGGCGATCGCTTAACGGAACGTATTGATACTGACGATTTTGCAACACCACTAATACCAAGCTGCCCCGCACGACTAAGAGCTGATCGGTTTGAAAATGATGGACAAACAAATCATCAACCATATACGCCGGAACCTGTGCCAGCACTGTTTCATGACTCGATTGAGGCGTATAGAACTCAACCATGCCTCCCTTGATCGAATCTAGTAAACGAATTTCAACGCGATTGATCAGAGCCATATCAACACCTCAATATGTATCTTGATACATACAAGTGTATGCGGGTCAAGTATAAAGAAGTGTGACAAAAGCAACAGTCGCTGGCAGCCGCTAGCAGCCGCGCCCAAACCAAGGCGGGTGGTATAAGGCTCTTGGATTAAGATGGTTTCTGAGCAATATTTTCCAGAAATTCCATCAGGCTCGCGTGAGCAAGAATCACGTCCGGTTCTCGCTGAATCGCCTTGTAGTATTTTTGCTCAAAGAGGTTGCCGGTTTCTGAAGGGTTGAGCAACGTTTGAGCTTGAAGCACTAGGTCATTCGCGTGGGTCAAAATCTCCACCTCTTCGGCTTTGAGTAAGTCGTCAATTTCAACCACTAGCCGAGAAATCGGGTGGAGCCAGTCAAACCACTCGTCATGCATCACCAAACGCAATAACTCGTTAGGGCTAACGCGCCCATGGATTTGTTCGTAAGTATGACGTTCGCCATCAAGCAAAAGCTTATGCAGCCGTAGCAGCGCGAGGCGAAGGTTTTTGAGGTTAAGGCGATCGGTGGTGGATTGATGAGAGGAGGGACGATCAGTGGTCATGGTTCCAGTCCTGTCGAGATCTATTAGCAAATAGATCTATGATTACCTGATCTAAAGGATCTGTGACAGAAATTTCTGGGTTCTTTCTTCCTTCGGGTGGTTAAAGAAATCGTCGGGCGTAGCTTGTTCCACCAACAAGCCGCTATCCATAAACACCACGCGATCGGCAACTTCCCGGGCAAACCCAACTTCATGGGTCACACAAACCATGGTCATGCCTGAACCCGCTAGCGTTCGCATCACGTCTAGCACTTCCCGCACCATTTCGGGGTCGAGGGCTGAGGTCGGTTCGTCGAATAACATGATTTTGGGCTGCATTGCCAAGGCACGGGCGATCGCCACACGCTGTTGCTGTCCGCCCGACAACTGACCTGGAAACTTTTTCGCCTGCTCCAGAATCCCCACTCGGTCTAAGAGCCGCAGCGCCTCTGCTTCTGCCTTCGCCTTCGGCCATCGCCGCACCCAAATCGGCGCCAACATCACATTCTGCAACACCGATAAGTGAGGAAACAAATTGAACTGTTGAAACACCATGCCTACTTCGCGTCGAATCGTTTCAATATTTTTTAGGTCGTGGGACAGATGAATGCCATCAATGGTAATGCTGCCCTTCTGGTAGCGCTCTAGCGCATTGAACGTGCGGATAAAAGTAGATTTTCCTGACCCAGACGGTCCCATCACCACCACCACTTCCCCTTTGGTTACCGTCAAGCTAACCCCGCGCAAAACATGAAAGTTATTGTCGTACCACTTCTCCACATGGTCGGCAACAATAACCGCCTCTGAACCGACTGTCCCGTTTGCCATTTCGTCTGTTTGCATCTGTGTCATCCTACCCATTCTCCCTATGTTAGTGTTCTAGTTCAATGCTCTGCATTCTTCAATGTTCTGTATTCAACTGCTTTTCAATCTGCCGACTGCCGACAGACATGGCATAACAAAAAACCCAGTAAATAATCCCAATGAAAATGTATGCCTCGGCATAACGCCCGATAAATTGTGGGTTTGCCAAAATTGTCCGACTAATGCCCAGCAAATCAAACAACCCTAAAATCGAAACTAGGGTTGTGTCTTGCAACAAACTAATAAACTGACCCACCATTGCCGGAATTGAAACCTTGAGCGCCTGGGGCAACACAATCAGCCCTGTCGTCAACCCCGGATTCAAACCCAGCGCGTTTGCCGCCTCCGTCTGCCCTCTCGGAATCGACTGTAAACCGCCTCGGACGTTTTCTGCCAAATATGCCGAGCTAAACAGCGTTAAGCCAATAATGGCTCGAACGACCAGGTTAGGACGAATGTTGGCAGGCAAGAACAGCGGAATCATGTTAGAACCCACAAACAGCAGGGCGATTAACGGTACGCCTCGCACCACTTCAATAAACCCTACCGAAAGCGCCCGAATGACCGGCAGGTTGCTTTGCCGCCCCAATGCCAGCAAAATTCCTAGGGGAAAGCACAATAAAATACTGACAACAGCCATGAACACGGTTAGCATTAAGCCCCCCCAGTTGCTCGTGCCAACGGGGGTTAGCCCCAGCCCCCCAGCAATGAGCCACCAAACGATGAGGAAGGACAATGACCAGGCAAAAGCCAGCCACTGCCCCAATTTGGGAATGCGATGTCCGGTCATGCGTCCGCCCCAGGCGGTTGCTAAGACTAAACCCTCGATCGCCAGGAGCAAAATTTTGAACGGGACAGGCGTGGGCATAAGGACGGCGATCGCCCCCACCAAGCCAAACAAAAGGAGCGTAGTCCGACTAAAGAGCTGAGGCACATTGCGCGCCAAAACTCCCCAGCTCAATCCTCCTAGAGCGGAAATTAAGGCTAGAACGCTCCAGATGCGCCACATTTGACCGACAGGATAGCGTCCAATAAAAAATAAGGCTAAGTTAGCTGGAATGAGCTGCCATCGAGCTTGGGTCGTTGCCCAGGACAGAAACCCCATCAAGGTTCTACCCAGCACCAGCACCAAAATAATGGTGAGCAGAGTATTGAACCAGTTACTCAATAAGTTTTTGCGAACCCAGGCGATCGCCCCGACCTGAGCCAGAGGCGGGGGTGAAGCCGTTGGAGAATGGGCAGTTGTCATAGGACGAATTACTCTCAAAACTAAATCTAAGACCTAAAGTGCAAGCAGGACAAAGCTTTACCGTTCTTTAAACTGCACCAAACGGTTTAGGGTATTCATGACCAATGAAATAAATAGAGTGATGGATAAATAGATTGCCATAATCAGCAAAATGACCTCAACCGGTCGTCCTGACTGGTTCAGCGTCGTTTGAGCCGTTGCAAAAATTTCGGGATACCCGATCGCCAGCGCCAAGCTAGAGTTCTTTGCCAAGTTAATATATTGACTGCTCAAAGACGGCAAAATAACTCGAAGAGCCTGAGGGAACACCACCAACCGCATCGCCGAACTCGTGGGCAACCCCAAAGCCCGAGCCGCCTCCCACTGCCCCTTCGACACCGATTGAATGCCAGCCCGCACAATTTCAGCAATAAAAGCGCCCGTGTAAAACACAAGCCCACACAGCATTGCCCCATACTCTACCGAGACCCGTAACCCCCCTTCCACATTGCCGCTCGCCGCTATCCTGGGCATTTCCCAGCCCAGCCCAAACAGAACCACTAACAGACCTATAGCTGCCATGCTGAGTAAAACAAGTTGCTCTGGCTGACCAGAGGCACCCTGCTCCTCCATCCGGGTAATGCGTCGCTTCCAAATAAAATAGGCGGCGATCGCCCCCACCAGCAACAGGGTCAACAGAACGCCCAGCAAGGGTGAACTGGCAGGCCAAGGAATCACAATGCCTTTTTTGCTAACAAAAATTGACCCCGGAAACTGAGAAGTTTTACCCTTATCTGAAAACCCAAAAAAGACTGCGAAATACCAAACAAATAATTGCAGCAAAAGCGGCGTGTTGCGAACCACTTCTACATAGACTAAATTCAGCTTGCGCAGCAGCCAGTTATCTGAAAAACTAGCAATCCCAGCAATCACGCCTAGCACCGTGGTCGCAGCAATTCCCACTAAAATTAAGCGCAAAGCATTCAAAAAACTCACAAAAAACGCCCAATAGTAAGGAGAAGTTGTGTCATAAGGAACAAGCGTCTCTCCAATATTGAAGCCTGCCTGACTCAGCAAAAACGTAAAACTAAACTGTCTTCCCTGCTGAGCCAGGTTGCTGAACATATTGCCGAAACAAAACCGCACCCCAATCACAATGATCAGCAAAACAAGCGCCTGAAATGCAATTTGCACATATCGCTCATCTCGCCAAATGGGAACCTTTTCGCTGCCATTCATAGGTCGGCTCCTGCCAATTACCTTTTCTTACCTTTGAGTTAGAGCCTGGAGACGTTCGACAGGAACGTCTCACACATCATTAAAAAGACGTTCGGAACGTCTCTGTTGTTTTAGCGGAACGGAGGAGAATACATCAGACCGTCCTTAGTCCAGAGGTTGTTTAAACCCCGATCGATTTTCAAGGCTGAGCCAGAGCCAATATTACGCTCATAGATTTCACCATAATTACCCACTGCCTTAATGACATTCACCATATAGTCATTGGGCAATCCAAGCTGTTTGCCTAAATCCTTCTCGCCGCCCAAGAAAAGCTGGACATCAGGACTCTTATCGTTTAGCTTCTCTTCTACATTGGCTTGAGTAATGCCAAACTCTTCGGCTTGGAATAACCCGTAGGTCACCCATCGCACCACATCAAACCAGCGAGAATCGCCGTTAATAGTCACAGGACCTAAGGGTTCTTTAGAGAGAACATCTTCCAACAAAATGTTATCGGCTGGGTTAGGAAGAGAAGTCCGTTTTGCCGCTAGTTGAGAGCGATCGGTCGTAATGGCTTCGCAGCGTCCTTCTTGATATGCCGCAAAATTTGCATTAGAGTCTTGAAACTTCACTTCATTGACCTTAATGCCCGCCTCAGTTGCCCGACTAGCTAAGTTCAATTCCGTAGTCGTACCCGTTTCTACACAAACAGATTTGCCGTCTAGATCTTTGAAAGACTTAATGCCACTAGCGGCGGTAGCCATTAAGCCTTGACCATCAAAAAAAAGTAGTGGGTGCAAATTCTAGCCCATTACCGCCTGCGGCATCGCGGCTAGCAGTCCAAGTGGTGTTGCGAGCCAGCATATCAACTTCGCCGCTAGTCACCGCTGGGAACCGAGCCGTAGAATCTAAGTTGCGGTATTCAACTTTTTCGGGGTCTCCAAAAATAGCAGCAGCGACAGCTTTGCAAACATCCACATCTAAGCCCGTGTACTGACCGTTAGAGTCTACAAAGCTGAATCCTGGAATTGTTCCTTCTACACCACAGATTAATTTTCCGCGAGAAATAATAGTGTCTAAGCGGCTGGGTGCGCCAGCGGCTGCGGGTGCATCCGCAGTGGGCGAACCTGATGTGCCTGTCGGGGCTGTTGTGGTACAGCCCGCTAGTGCGGCTACTGAAAGCGTTGCTGCTAGCAGCACAGAACTCCATCTATACATAAGTTTTTTACTCACTGATCAATTTAATAGAACTAAAACGGACTCTTTCTCGACCAAGGAGGTTTCTAGAATCATTCTAGAAATCTTTAAAAGCCTTCTACCTTAATCTGTTTAAGCAATATAGTTCATTTACTCGACCAAAATAAATGATTGTCAACAGAACTCAATCAAAGTGCTTGGAAGGTTGATTAGAGGCTTTTTGGAAGATTTCTTTTGGCTTCCCTAACATTCCACTTCTTGTCACTTTCTTTTGTATCAAACTTCACATCTTGCCCCTACCCAATAAAAAAGGGAGAAACGTATCTGGATAGCGACGTTTCTCCCTTGGGTTTAAATTCTTAAGGGGAAATTGATAATAGTTTTAATAAAAAATTTGATTAGGGAGAACGGACAGACCCAGACGAACTATCCTAGGCTATGGGCTCCAACTCACGAATTAAAGGGAGGCGATCGTGGATATAGTGAACGAGGAGATCAGTTTCCTCGGCAGTGAGTAGGCGGCGGGCGCGCATTTGTCTCAGTAGCCACTGGATCAGGCTGTTGTCATCCAGGGCTAAAGGAATTTCCGAGTAGATTGTTTCAACGAGTGACCAAAACTGACGAAGCATACTGGGACTCATAACAACCTCCGGCTTAAGGATTTCTTTAGATTTACTTACTCTACACTACTAATTCAGATGAGCCATCTTTTATGTCCAACCGCATAATAACAGTTACGAATACTTAACATAGCGATCGCTTTCTTGACCCAATGTAAAACGCTAAGCAAGTCAATGGGTGAAAGTACGGTCATTGTAGGCGATGGCTCTCTAGAATATAGAAAGCTGTGAAACTGTGCCTGCCGAATTTATCTACCCCTTTTATGTCGTTATGGGTCGCATTAAATTACGAATTCAAGATTTGGCAGAGGCTAAGGGCTGGACGCTGGAAGAAGTCGCTGATCGTGCGGGCGTTCAACGGGCGATCGTTGAAGACTACTCTCAAAACATTCTTAGAACTGTTGATTTAGCAATGGTCTACAAAATTGCCCGCGCCCTAGAAGCGACCCTGGAAGACCTGGTAGAAGTGTTAGAAAATTAGCTTTGCCTTGTCTCTATAATTGCTAATGAGTAAATTGCTAGGGATTGCATAGTTCCATCAAAGCCTTAGAATTTCGTCAAGGGCAGAAATTAGGAAATCGGCATGGACATTAAACACGGTTTTGTGGGTGCAGTGGGCAATACGCCCTTAATTCGTTTGAATAGCTTTAGTGAAGAAACAGGTTGCGAAATTTTAGGCAAAGCAGAATTTTTGAATCCGGGCGGCTCGGTTAAAGACCGCGCTGCTCTTTACATCATCGAAGACGCGGAGAAAAGAGGAGTTCTAAAGCCGGGTGGCACCGTTGTAGAGGGCAGCGCAGGCAATACAGGAATTGGCTTAGTCCATATTTGCAATGCTAAAGGCTATAAATGCCTGATCATTATTCCAGATACCCAATCTCAAGAAAAAATCGACTTGCTACGAACGCTGGGCGCAGAAGTTCGGACGGTTCCAGCAGTGCCTTACAAAGACCCTAATAATTATGTGCGGTTGTCGGGCAGAGTGGCAGAGGAAATGGAAAATGCGGTTTGGGCAAACCAGTTCGACAATCTTGCCAATCGACAAGCGCACTACGAAACAACGGGTAGGGAGATTTGGCAGCAAACCGAAGGCAAGGTCGATGCTTGGGTTTCGGCAACGGGAACAGGGGGAACGTATGCCGGGGTAGCTCTGTTGCTGAAGGAAAAAAATCCTAACGTGAAATGTGTGTTGGCAGACCCCATGGGCAGTGGTTTGTACAGCTATGCCAAAACTGGAGAAATTCATATTGAAGGGAGTTCGATTACAGAAGGGATTGGCAATAGCCGGGTTACGGCAAATTTGGCGGGGGTGCCGATCGACGATGCCATCCAAATCGATGACCCAGAGGCGCTTCGAGTCATTTATCAATTGATGCGAGAAGATGGTTTGTTTATGGGTGGCTCAGTGGGTATTAATGTGGCTGCGACGATCGCCCTGGCAAAACAAATGGGTGCGGGGCATACCCTGGTTACCGTCCTTTGCGATAGCGGGGCTCGCTACCAGTCGAGGTTATTTAACCCAGAATGGCTGAAATCGAGAGGGCTAGAACCCGGTTAATTTGAGTGAGGGTTTAAAGACAAAAGGCGCGCTGGGGTAATGCGGTAGCCAATAATCTAGGCGGCGATCGGGCGAGAATGAGGCAAGGCTCTTACTTCTGCTGCCTTGCTCAATGACGGGTAAAGCTTGTGTAAAGAGCACCTCGGTATTCTGTTCCGTGTGTCAGTATGGGAAGACTTGGCTGAGTATTATTCGATACTCAATATTCGATATTGAGTTAGAGTCTTTTGCTCTTCTGCCCAGTTATTTGGATAAGGAACACTTACATACCTATGTCAAAGTCACTCAAAAACCTAACGGTTGGATGGTCAGGGTTGGCGATCGCCTCGATCAGCTCAATCGGTTTTGCTTCTTCGGCTTCAGCTTTTTCTTTTGTTAACAATACAGTAGGAGTGGGCACTGAAGACCTCAATAAGTCCTTCACTGTAAAATTTGACGGCAACGTTTCTACTCAGACCGTTTCAGGCTTAACCTCAGAAGCCACCTTTAAGTTCCTGGGCTTTGCTCCTACTTCGAGTACTACCACGACAGGCAAAGGGAAAAACCAAGTCACAACGACCTTAGCGCAAACCATTGCTCAGTTTGAGGTCGTGCTCAAAAATACCTCCAGTGGTGTAATTGGCTCTAGAGTTTCTGCCTTAGGATTTAATACCGACCAAGAAGAAGCGGCTGCCACTTCTTCGGGGCTGTTCGCCCTAGGACAATTAGGTGGAGCTTTCCCCAACCAATTTGGTGCGATTGATGTGTGTTACACCAATGGTAATACCTGCCAAGGCGGTCAGAACGGCGGAGTGAATAACAAAGAGTCGTTGCCTGGAACGTTTCAGCAAGGAAGTTTTTTGGCAAGCCTGACCCTGAATGGCGCAGTGAATAGTTTCTCGATGTCTAACTTAGGGGTGCGTTACCAAAGCATTTCAGGAACCTCTTTAGGGACGAGTGGAACAGGTAGATCTGTGTTGTTTATTCCGCCTGTTACCCCACCACCCACCCATCGGAAAGTTCCTGAGCCTACCGCGATCGGCGCATTGATGATGACTGCATTGGCGGCTCTCCGGTTCAAAAAGAAACGGAACCAAGAATCTTGGGAAGCCTAATAATTTCTCTTGTGAAATCTACTAATTTCTAACCAGGTGGATGAATGATCGAAGGTGCATTTAATCATGCACCTTTTTTGTGATCTGCTTGTGTAGCTCTGCGCCCATTTTTTGATCAGCGGCTTACATCTCTGAATTATGCCAGTCTTAAACATCCTAAATCTTCCTGATTCTGTTTAGGCTACCGTGTATATACACGTTGCTGAAGATAGCCTAGCCTCCGGCGAACAAGACTGCAACGAAGTTAGTTTATAGGGGTGTAAGTAGATAGGCGTAATTAATCTATAGATAGCCGTAGGGCAAGTGTCTCGCTTGCGGGCAAGATGCCCACCCCACGTCTTATATTTATTAGACTGGGCTACTTATACACAGCAGGATGTGTTTAGGAGGGGCTTACCGAGGGGCGATCGCGCCGACCTTCTCCACGGGCTTAGATTCCACAGGTTTAGAAAAGTCTAGCGGCACACTTAACTGCCAAGGCTTTCCTGGATAAAACAACAGTTGGTAAACGTGCAATGCGCCATATCTAAAAGAAGCCTCGAACGACTGCAAATAGAGATACCACATCCGCAGGAAGCGATCGTCATAGCTGGCAGAAAGAGCCGCAATTTCTGATCGATTGTGTGTAAAGTTCATTGCCCACAGCTTTAGCGTTTCAGCATAATGAGGCTTTAGGTTTTCGCAGTGGGCAAGGGTGAGCTTTGCCGCCATCATTGCCTGGGCTAACTCTGGAAGCTGGGGCGCATAGCCTCCTGGAAAAATGTACTTGTCAACCCAGGCTCCGTTCCGTTCTTTGCTGGTTGTACCAATGGTATGGAGCATTCCTACACCCCCTGGCTTAAGCAGCGCTGCCGCCTTTTGCATAAAGGTGCCAAAGTTTCCCTTGCCCACATGTTCAAACATCCCAATGCTGACAAACTTGTCGTATTGCCCTTGGATCTCTCGATAATCTGCCAATACAATTTTGATTTTGTCTGTCAGACCTCTTTGCTCAATTCGTGTTTTTGCTAGCTTTTCTTGCTCTAAACTGAGCGTAATGCCTGTTCCCGAAACGCCATAATGCTCGGCGGCATAAATTAACATTCCGCCCCAACCGCAGCCAATATCAATCATCGATTCTCCGGGCTGAAGCGACAGTTTGCGGCAAATCAGTTCATATTTTTGGTTTTGCATTTGCTCCAATGTGTCGCTCTCATGCAAGCGATAGCCACAGGAATACGTTAGCGTTGGGTCAAGAAACTGTTGATAAAAGTCGTTGCCTAAATCGTAATGGTGCTGAACATTTTTACGGCTATTGCTAATTACAGTAGGGAGCGTTAACAGTCTCTGAGTGATGGCTTTAAATGCGAGTTTAACTGCGAATTGAGCGTTAACTTTGTTGTACACTCCGTTTCGATAAAATAGTCCAATCAGTTCGACTAAGTTATCATTTTTTCATCCCACCAACCTTCCATATAGGCTTCACAAAAACCGAGCGCGCCGTAGGTCAAAATGCGATCGTAGGTTTTAGGGTTGTGAAGGTTGAGGTGGACTTGGGGCAAAGTGCCTGGGGTTCCAAAGTTAAATTTTTGACCTTTTGGATTAGTGACGGTCAAATCGCCTGATTCAATTGAGCTAAAAAGCTGGTAGAGATAGCGTTCTCCACTCGGCAGTTGATTCATGGTGGAATTCCTTGGGGGCAATGTTTTGGCAAAATATTTCGATCCGACTGACTTCAACCCGACCGACTGCGACCCAACCGACAGAGCCTAAGAGGATGTCTGAGAAGTCTCAAAGATTCTTACACTGGTTGCCCAATTGGGGGCTTCCGAACCTGTCCTGTTAAGTCTTCCAGAATGGAGGATTTAGGAGGCGAATTGGGCAGCAACCTAGACTTTTCAGATAACCTCTAATGTCACCAGACTAGAATGTCACCAGACTAGGGTCGGTCTTAGCCTTGAAAGAGTAAGAAATGATCTTGCTGTGATGTTGGGGCGATCATATCGTATTATGGGTACGAGTATCGGTTCCAATGGTGAGCATCTATTGGAAGTAATGGGGAAAGTTTGGTGAAAATCCAGCGCTGTCCCGCAACTGTGAAGAGGGCGACCCTTGCGGTATCTGCAAAGTAGCGTGCTAGTTTGCCTCTCTAAGTCAGAATGCCCGCCGATCGATATCCCTCTAATCCATCTGCGAGGCACGGATGAAGACTAAAATTTTGCAACCTCCTAGAACAGGATGGCGATCGCGTTCGTGATTCAGTCACACGCGATTCAGTCACACGCGATTCAGAACAATAGTTCTTTGCTCGGTGAACCAAGGGCTTAAGCCCCTGGCTGTATCGACTGCATTGGGCGAGAAAACGCCATCCCTTCAGCTAATAATGGACGTGAATCATGGTTCATCGATTTGGTGATCGCTTTCGTGGCGATCGGAGGCAAGAGCATGACTGCTGGCAAAACACTTTCATTCGCAGTAATGCAGCAGTGATTGGTTATTATGCTTGGTCAGGGTTTGAAACTGGGGGAACGGGTTTAGTGGTGTGTCAAGTTGAATCGCCTCCTGTGCCAGTCCCCTATCTGCATCGTTGGAAATTCAAGGCTCAATTTATTCCTCAGTATGCGGTTGAGTCGGGCTTGCTAGAATTTGGCGTTGATAGTGGCACTGTCCCTTCTCTGGTTCGATCAATTGAACGTTATGATCCCTATCGAGACGTCATGCTGTTGATTTATGCGGATCGGCAGGTTGAGGTGAACTGGTTTCGCAATTCCAACTTGTCTCCGCTTGAATGTTATCTGCAAGTGCGCGATCGTTGGGAAGAATTTTTCCCTTGTTCTTTACTATCGGAATCACCGAACTCTCTGAATGACCATTGAAACGCTTAATTTACCGCGCCCTCGCTGGAACGTGATTATCGCTACCGTTGTGCTTCACTTGGGCGTACTGCTCGCTTTTTTACCGGGTACCTTTAGCTGGGCTGCTGTAGGAGTAGCGGTTTTTTTACATTGGGTTACGTTGGGTTTAGGAATTACGCTAGGGTTTCATCGGCTAGTGAGCCATCGCAGCTTTCGCGCTCCAAAATGGCTAGAGTATTTCTTAATTTTATGTGGCTCCTTAGCCGGACAGGGCGGTGTACTGGGTTGGGTCGGGTTTCATCGGATGCATCATCGCTATTCGGATCAAGTTCAAGATCCCCATGATTCGACTCAGGGGCTTTGGTGGAGCCATATTAGCTGGTTAATGCATGATGTGCCGATGCGAACTGAGTTAGCAAAGTATACGCAAGATGTGTCGGCTGATCCGTTTTATCAGTTTTGCCATAAACATTATATTTTCCTCCAAGTTGGGTTAGGCGTTGTGCTGTACTTAATCGGGGGCTGGTCTTTTGTGATATGGGGAACTTTTGTGAGATTATTTTTTGGATTTCACTGTACCTGTTTTGTCAACAGTGCTTGTCACCAATGGGGATATCGTACCTATGAAACGGGCGATCGCTCCACAAATTGCTGGTGGGTGGCGCTCCTAACTTATGGTGAAGGTTGGCACAATAATCATCATGCTTTTCAACATTCGGCTCGGCATGGGTTGCAATGGTGGGAAATTGACCTTACCTGGATGACGATTCAATTACTGCAATTCTTAGGTTTGGCTACAAATGTCAAATTAGCACCTACGAAGCAGTAATGTATTTTGGATATTGATTGTTTGAATATTGGATTCATCTGTGGGAGTAATCCAAAATTGACAAAATTAAGTTAACCTTTAGTTACCCCTGCTTACGCATTATTACTTAGGGCAATAGCGGGGGTACCACTTGTTTAGTTAAGAAAATAGAATTTTCTCTAAATATGTGGGGTTAATTACTTGATATAATCCGAATCGCGAATGTTACGAAACTTCGTAAAAGCGGAGTTTTATTTAATTAAATCCATTCATGACAACATCAGCAATAAATACACACCACTCGCAACCTAAACAGCTTACTGACTCCGAACTCAAGCTGACAGACATCATCAAATCTCTGCCCTCAGAGTGTTTCGTCCAAGATGCTCGTAAAGCTTGGTTTCGAGTGGGACTCACCGTTTCCATGGTCAGTTTAGGTTATATTGGACTAGCGATCGCCCCTTGGTATTTATTACCCCTACTCTGGATCTTTACAGGAACTGCCTTAACAGGTTTTTTTGTTATTGGTCATGATTGCGGTCATCGCTCCTTTTCTAA
>JAAUPA010000373.1 GCA_012034615.1 Leptolyngbyaceae cyanobacterium CSU_1_4
AGGGTGGAGGGTGGAGGGGTGCCCACACATCGTACTCATCTACTCATCTACTCATCTACCCATCTACTCATCTACTCATCTACTCATCTACCCCTCCACTCCCAACCCCTCATTTCATCCTTGGCAGACTCCTAGTGGGTGGTCAATTTTTAGCGGGTAGGTAAGGCGATCGAATTCAAAATTATCAATTCAAAATTCAAGGCTGTTCATTTTGAATTGATAATTTTGAATTCTTTTATCACTCCATCACTGATACCTTAATAGACCAGTAGTCAAGCATCCTCAGGCTTTTGAAAAAACATCATGTGCTGCTGAGGCAGTAAGTCTTTCGTTTCTTGCCACCGCAAGCCGACTGCCTGCATTTCTTTCTTGACCTGCTTTTGCGACATTTTATGAAGTCCTTTAATAGGGATTAAAGGGTTTTCGCCTCGGTATTCTAGTAGCACGACTTGTCCCCCAGGCTTGAGAGCATGAAAGATTCCTGCCATCATTTCTCTCGGATATTCAAACTCATGATAGGCATCGACCATTAGCGCTAAGTCAATGCTATGGGCGGGCAAGTTGGGATCTGTGATGCTGCCTAGAATCGGTTCCACGTTATCGGCATGATTGTCGCTTTTAAGGAAATTAAGAATATCGATCATTTCGGGCTGTACATCGACTGCCCATACTTTTCCCTGAGGGAGCTGAGGGCTGATCCGAAAGCTGAAGTATCCGGTGCCTGCGCCAATATCAGCAACCACACTGGTCGGTTTCAGGTTGAGGGCGGCGATCGCGGCTTCGGGTTGTTCTTCAATGCCTCGGCTAAAGCGCTCTAGCCAGTTGGCTCCCTGATGCCCCATTACTTGGGCAATCTCTCGCCCCATATAAAATTTACCAATTCCGTCGGGGTGGTGGAGCGATCGCTCTTGGTAAATTTCTGGTTCTCCGCCTAAGGTTTGCCCCGCAAAAGAAAATGCCTCCGCTGGCAAAGGGTTGAGCAACAGAGACAAAGCGCTTACTATAACGAGTAAACCTGGCAACAGAAAAGTCTTAATCATCTAGAAATTGCTCAAATAGACTGTTAAATAACCGATTCAATATACCGATATTTTTCACTCAAACCGCAAGATTATGACGACTACAGAGCTTTATATTATCCGTCATGGGCTCGCTGGAGAGCACGGTTCCTATCCAAACGATGGCGATCGCCCCCTTACGCCTGAAGGCATTCGCAAAACCCAACAAGTTGCTAAACGTCTGGTTGAGCTAGGTTTGGAGTTTGAGTTGATTTTGACCAGTCCCTATGCCCGCGCCCTCCAAACGGCTGAAATTTTACAAGCCACGGGGCTCAGTCAAGCACTGGAAACTTCGGTAGATCTGTTACCGCAAGGAGATTTTGAAGCTTGGTTTAGTTGGTTTGAAGGGTGGCAAAGTGCCGATCGAAGGGCGTTGGCGATCGTGGGACATGAGCCTGATTTGGGACAGTGGGCAGAGTTTTTGATCTGGGGAGAAGTGCGGAATCGGTTGAAGCTTAAGAAGGCGGGGATCATTGGTATTAATGTGCCACTAGACGATCCGATTGGCAATAGTGAACTGTTTTGGTTGGTGCCGCCGAAGGTCTTGCTTTAGCTGGCAGATTTGGCGATCGCGTGGAGTTGAAGCCCTGGTGGATATTCGCCTTCTGCCTTAATGCGCTGAATCACATCGTCGGGGATCGGGATATTGAGATGGGTCGCTAAGGTGCGCACAATGTCGCCTCGATCAATCACACCAGCCACGGCTCCGGCTGGCGAAAGAACAGTAATGCGACGGAGCGATCGGCTCTCCAACTGCTCCACCACCTCAGTTAAAGGATCGGCTTCTGAGACAGAAGGGAGTGTGTCTAAAGGCTGAATAATCAGGCCCAAAGTTTCAGATTCCCACAAACTTCGCTCCACCTGACGCAGCCCTTCGGGAGGAACCAAGCCTCGGTAGCGCCCTTCCGAAGAGGCATAATAGGTGATTGCTTCAGTTCCATCTAACAGGTACTTATCAGCAAACTGCCGCAGCGTCATATGAGCATCAACCACCCGAAATTCTCGGCTCATTGCCGTCTCTGCCTTCAGCCGGAGCAAGCCTTCTTGTAAATCGCTGATGCTGCTGTAAGCGCTGGCATTGCGAATGCCAAACCAACCCATTAACGCCACCCAAAGGAAACGAGGCCCAATGGGAGTAAAACAAGCGCCTATGCCCAAGATAAGGGCAAACCAACCCAGGGTTTGCCCAATTCTGGCTGCCCAACGAACCCCTTTAATACGGCTGCCCGTAGCTTTCCAAATGGCGGCTTTAAGGACTTGCCCACCGTCTAGGGGCAACCCCGGAATCATATTAAAGAGAGTCAGAATAAAATTCAGTCCGGCGAGCTGTCCTAAAATGGCTTCAGCCGGAGGAGCCAGGGAAAAAGTAGCGCCAATGATAGCAAAGATTAGGAAGAGGCTGAAGCTTACGGCAGGACCGGCGATCGCCACTTGAAAGGCTTGCATGGGCGTTTTAGATTCTTGATCAATGGAGGCAATACCGCCAAACAAAAATAGCGTAATAGAATTAACCGTGATTCCCTGCGATCGTGCCACCAAACTATGCCCAATTTCATGCAGAAGCACTGAGCCAAATAGCGATAGCGCCATCACTAGCCCAGCAATCCAGGCAGTTCCGCTGGCACCCCAAGGAGTCGATCGCCAAGTGGAGCCGTAGAGATAGGTAAAGAACGCCACAATAAAGAACCATGACGGGTCGAGATACACAGGAATGCCAAAGATTGAGCCAACTTTCCACCCTGATTTCATGACATTTTTCCTAGGCAGGGGCGATCGTTGCAATTCCTTCCTTGCAACTCTTTTATTGTACTGAAGTTACAAGGAAGGAATTGCAGGAAAGGCGATCGGGTTTTACGGTGTTGGAGGGGAGCAGGACTTCCAAGAAGCAAATTGATCTGGTAAGTAGATAGGCGTAATTAATCTATGGATAGTCTTCTGCATTTCTTTTGTCGATCGCGTCAGAATCAGAGAAAAGTTCGGCGTTGCTGAATCAAAGTATGAACTGATCTAATATGAACTGATCTAAGTTGACCGTTTTCTCGCCCCTAAATCCTCCAAAATTGGAGGACTTTGAAGGGTTCGGAAGTCCCCAATTTTGGGG
>JAAUPA010000374.1 GCA_012034615.1 Leptolyngbyaceae cyanobacterium CSU_1_4
CTCAGCCAAAATATTTTTTCGGTGTCTCCAAGTTTCTTTGAAGCTGGAGACATTTTTTAGTTTTTTGACGATTAGACACCTCGAAAAAGTTAAAGGTTTAAACCCTTGTAACCAGAGGCAACCTCAACCTCAGTGGGCTAAGAATTGCCATACCAGAGACTCAGCTTAACGCCTAACTGCTCCTCTGCAAGACAGGGTAACGAGGGTTTGAGCCTTTCATTTGGCAATGCTGATAGTTCCGATCGTTCTAGCGGTTGATGTCTGTTCGCAACTGGAGTCCTAACTTGGGCTGATCGGTGACGATCGCCTCTACCCGCTCATTCTTCAATAGTTTCTGCATGGTTTCCCCATCATTCACAGTCCAGACCCAAAAGGGCATCTGGGTCGGAATAATTTTTTTCAACACAGGCGAGTCCACAATTTGCCAACTAGGTGCCACAAAAGTTACACCCATTGCCTGAAGAAAGTGACCTAAAAACTCTTCTTCTGCTAGGTCTAGCAAGGTTTGATGATCCATTAAAAATCCGAGGGTGACTTTTGAAAGACTGTTCTCTTTAACGGCTCGAATCACCCCCAAATAAAAAGATGTAATCACAAATTCGGGCTCTGAAAGTTGGCGCTGGAGTTGCTGCACCACTGCTGTTTCATATCCAGGTTCTTTAATTTCGACATCTAGCCCAATTCGACCTTGGCAGCAAGCGATCGCCTCTTCTAGGGTAGGCACGTCTGGATCAAGGTGTTGAATCTCTGCCCAAGTCAAGGCTTCAATGGGCTGCTGTTGAATTTCTGGATCATGATGAATGATTAAAACGCCATCTTGAGTCGATCTGACATCAACTTCAACCCAATCGGCTTGAAGGGCGATCGCGTCTTCAAAAGCCGCAAGGGTATTTTCGCGGGCGCTGCTCAAGCCACCCCGATGGGCAATAATCAACGGAACTTTCATACTGTTTCAACCCACTTCATTTAAGGTCATCCAGCAAATGTAAAACAGATTGGGCAACAATTGCAGCTTGAGTGCGATCGCGCAAATCTAATCGTCCTAGCAAATTCGTCACATGATTTTTGACGGTTCCCTCAGAAATATACAGCGCTTTGGCAATCTCTCGATTATTGGCTCCGTGGGCAATGAGCTTCAACACCTCTCGTTCTCGCAGAGTTAGTTCAGTAAATTTTATCGGCAGTTCAGGCGGACTAGCCACTTGCGCCACCACCTTTTGCAAAATGCCAGGACTGAGTTGGGCATAGCCTTTGTGCGCCGCCCGAATCGACTGAGCCAGTTCTTCTGAAGGTGTATCTTTTAACAAATATCCGATCGCCCCTTGTTGCAGCGCGGCGGTAACATCTGCCCCTTCAGCAAACGTCGTCAACATCAAAACTTTAGTTTGAGGAAATTTTTGCAGAATTGCCTGTGTCGCTGCGATGCCATCCATAACGGGCATCCGAATATCCATTAACACAACATCGGGTTGCAGTGCC
This sequence comes from Leptolyngbyaceae cyanobacterium CSU_1_4, assembly GCA_012034615.1. GTDB lineage: Bacteria > Cyanobacteriota > Cyanobacteriia > Elainellales > Elainellaceae > Timaviella. The sequence continues at coordinate 1,480 of JAAUPA010000374.1, forward strand.
GCAGCTTGCTGAACTGCAATTTGACCATTTTCAGCATCTCCCACAATTTGCAAATCGGGTTCTAGCGCTAACAAAGCCTTTAACCCGTTGCGAATAATACTTTGATCATCCACTAATAATACGCGAATGTTCATGGCTTGCCTGAATCTGAGTTGCAATGAGGAAAATCTACAGTAATTTGACATCCTTGTCCCGGTGCACTGGCGATCGCCAATTGTCCGCCCAACGCCAGCACCCGTTCCCGAATGCCTTGCAAGCCAAATCCTGTTTGGTTTTGTTGCCACTCAAACCCCTGTCCGTTATCTTGAATCACCACCTGTAATCCTAGATCGAGCGTTTGAATGTCCAGGTTGACTTGAGTGGCGTGAGCATGTTTGCTGATGTTAGTTAATGCCTCTTGCACAATACGGTAGACGGTAATGTTGAGTTCTTTGGAAAGAGGGTTCGGCAAATGAAAATGACAGGCGGTTAAAATTTTGGTACTGCGTTGAAAGTCTTGTACCAAGCGGGCGATCGTCGCCTCTAGCCCCTCCCCCTGCAAGGGATCAGCCCGCATTGCCGAAACCGATTGACGAACTTCTTGCAACGCCATCGAACCCATTTGTTTCGCCTCGCGTAAAAACGTTTGCGCCTGGTTAGGATTAATCTGCCAAAGTCTGACCGCGCCTTCGAGCTGTAGATTGAGCGCCGTTAAGGAATGCCCTAAGGAATCGTGAATATCACGGGCGATGCGGTTGCGTTCTTGCTCCATTGCTAAGGTTTCAACTCGCAGGGCGTACTGACGAAGCTGTTGATTGGCGATCGCCATTTGCTCTTTGCTTTGACGTTCTGAGAGAAGGGCATTGACTAACAAAAAAATGAACAAAAGTGCTAACCCCATCAAGAGAGCTGTGGTTAAGGCAAAACCCAAGTTAAGTAACTTCAGCCGATCTTGCAGCCGCTCTCTTAAAGGAACAGGGATACGAACACCTAAATTGAGTATCCAATCTGAGCTTTGGAGGCGATATAATAATACCCATAAGAATAAAGTAAATGCAGAAACTGTAACAGTAATTCGCCCAACTAAGCGAAACATCAGGCAACTACGAGTTACTAATATAATATACAGAAATGGGTACAGATGTAAGACTGTAAAAGTTCGGCTTCTCATGCCGATTAGGGTAGCAACAAAGATTAAAATAAGGGCGATCGCTGCATGAACCCTCGCTTCATTTTTAGCCGTGGGCAACCGTAAACCCATCAACCCAAAGATTAAAATAATGATAACCGGAATGAATGGAAGTTGGAACGGAACTCTCCTGGCTGGTAAAGAAACTAATAGAACGCTGAAAAGACCAACCGCTAGCAATCCCCATTCCAAATACAACAGAACAGGAAAAGGATGATTTCTAAGTTGAATAAACGGATCCTTAGAGTCATGGTTCACGTTAGCCCCTCTTTTTTTTAGCCATTCTCCCAATGATTAACCATGGGTTAGGGTGTGTTAAGCAACGCCGTAATGCGCCAGGACAATGAATCTTGATGCATTACCGACCCTACCAGCATCCTACAATTAGATTACATATTAAATTGCTAAGTTAATCAAAGAGTACGGGTGCATCCCAGTTTTGCGCCCTCACCTAAATTCCTCTCCCGTTTTAGGAGAGGGACTTTGATTCTGACTCCCTTCTCC
>JAAUPA010000074.1 GCA_012034615.1 Leptolyngbyaceae cyanobacterium CSU_1_4
TTAGAGTCCCGATCACTATCTAACCAGATCGTTGTGTTTTGATCATGGTAGAGCCTGCGGGTGCTTTAATTGAGAATACAAATGCGTTGCCTGCATACTTGCCATAGCTTTCATAGCTGGGTTGAGCGGTGCCGGGTAAATAGTCAAGGCGATCGCCGCTGACCAGTCACTCAAATTACCATCTAGGGTAATGTTGCCAAACACGAGCTGAGGTGGCGGGGCTACAACGGATGAAACAGTATATTGAAAACCAGAGGCATAGTCAGATGGAAAGAAGGCAGTTTCGTTAATATCTCCTATGACGTTGATTGAGGAGGGAGAGCCAATCGTCAGAGTTGGGATAGCAAATTCAACAGTCAGGCGATCGCTGCTGTAAGAGTAATCTAAAGCTCCAAGATAGTTACCGTTTCCATCATAGAGATAGGGCTGAGGAATGTTGGTGACTAGATCGGTTACTACAAAGTTAACAAAATAATCAGCTCCATAGTTTGCGCCTGTTGCAATATTTTGATCAGTGTTGAGATAAAAAGTTGTGCCAGCGCCAATTTGAGCAGCAGATGAGTTGACGGCAAAGATGTATGTATTTGCATCAAACTTACCGTAGACGTTAAAACTGCTTGCTGTGGCTAACAGAGTCTCTGATGTCCATTCATTGAGACCCAATGTGCCATCTACCGTAGTCGTGCCATAAGTAGTAGCAAACTCAACCATTTGGGTCACTCCATTCACAATAATAGCGCCGCTGTCATTTTCAACCTTTAGGGCTGCTAGTTGCGCTGGAGAAAAAACCTGACCTAATACCAGTGAGGCAAAAATTTCTCCCTCATCTCCAGCCGCATCTACTGGATTAATTTGAGCATCAATATGATGCCCCAGCTCTTCTAATAAAACTCGCTCGATCGCCGCTGGATTAGCTGCTTGGGCAGTGAGAAAATTTTGAGACAAATAGAGGGTTTGATTGGCAGCATCATAAGCACCCATGGCACCATTTAGTGTTGCGTCAGACATAATTTGAATATCTGGCAGTGCCTTACCTGCCACTAAATTCTGTATTAATGAAATAGCAGCTTCACTGTCCCATCGATCGCCAAAAGCAGTATTCATTTTGGCTCGGAACTCAGGCTCTTGTAAAAATAGCTCAAGCTTTTGCAATGCGGAACTTAGAAAGAAACTGTAGAAAGAATTGAAAGCGCTGTTAGTCGATTGAAGGATAACCATAGTTGTTGTGCAATGTTGTTTTGAGGAAGTCAGGAGAGATCATCACGTTCTCCCCAAGTTCATGTTCAAGTGAGGCTTACTTTTAGCGACGACAGATTGATTTAGGTTAAGAGGCTTGGGGTAGCCCGTTAGCGTGCTGTCGCCAGCGCTGTTCAATCAAAACATCTTGAAGTGTTTCTAGTGAAATTAATGACTTTTGCAGCAGAATCTCACCTAGCTTCTTAGGACTGTTCGCTTGTTCGGTTAGAGCATTGTCCAAATCAGTTTTAGAAATAAGGTTTCTGCGCAGTAATAGCAACGTTCCCAATCGATAGTCTTGGCTGTCTAGCGTGTTTGTTAAAGCATTTAAAGCAATCAAGCGCTTCTCCCAGGCTAGAGCAGTATTCAAAATTATGTCTAAGTTGTTATACTTGGGCTGCCATCCGAGGACTTGCCGGATGCGATCGCCACAAGCAATAACAGAAGCAGGATCCCCCGCTCGGCGATCAACTTCAATAACTGGAAAATCAATGCCTGAAATGATTTGCATTCGGCTCAAAACTTGGCGGACACTGTAACCCTGCCCGTAACCACAGTTGAAAATCTGGCTCTTCCCACCCGATTTTAAGTACCGCAGCGCGTCAATATGGGCAGCCGCCAAATCTTCAACGTGAATAAAATCTCGGACACCCGTACCGTCGATCGTAGGAAAATCAGTTCCAAAAATCTTTGCCATTGGACGTTTACCCAATGCTGCATCACAGGCAATTTTAATTAGATGCTCTGCCTGACGGTTAATCTGTCCGATTCGTCCCTGAGGATCTGCTCCTGCAACGTTAAAGTAACGCAGGATAACATGGTTCATACCAGAAGCCAGACTGTAATCCTGAATCATTCGCTCGCTCATTAATTTAGAGCAGCCATAGGGGTTAATGGGCTGTGTTATCGAAGATTCTTGAACTGGGTTGTCTTGGGGTTCTCCGTATACTGCTGCCGTGCTAGAGAACACAAACTTCTTAATGTTAAACAGAGAGCAGCAACGCAGTAAATTAAGCGTGTTTTGCGTGTTGTTTGTGTAATACTGCAATGGATTAGCGATCGATTCTGGTACGGAAATGCTGGCAGCAAAATGTAAGACTGCATCGAAGTGATGTTGCTCAAAAGTTTGCTGTAAGCGATCGACATCCTTTAAGTCGCCAATGACCAATTCTCCATATAAGACAGAAGCGGCAGAACTTGTGGAAAGGTTGTCATAGATGACAATTTCATATCCTGCTTCTCCGAGTTGACGAACGGTATGAGAACCAATGTACCCGGCTCCACCTGTAACTAATACTTTCATATTTACCTTGTATGCCTTGTTAACGCTCTCGATAGATCTGAATAGATAGGGTGTAAAACTCCTAAAGGAAGTTGTCCAAATAAAAGCTTTGGAGTTAGAGGCTGAAAATGCAAAGTGCTAGTTGATGACTTAGAGTAGGGATGGCTGAAACTGTAAGACCAAGCCATTGATGCTGAGGCGCAAACTAATAGAGCTACAAAAGCATCCAGATGATCTTTTGCATGAATGTCAAATACGCGAATGTCAAACCAAGGGATTCAAACGACTAGAAACTTTTGCCCAAAATCACTTTGCTCAGGAGACTGAGTATATTCACTTGAACAACTGTCAAAAATGTTATCTTTGTAGCTCAATATACGCAAATATAAAAATGTAGCTTCACAAACATTTTATATTTTTTCCCTAAGTATTAATACATAAAAAAGATAATTTTCAGCAATCACAGGGCTTTTAGAAGCAGACTATTGAGTAATTTTTGAGATAAAACTCAAGAGATACGCTGCTTTCAGGATGAACTTACTATTTCTTCTACTTCCGAAAACGCCCTGATTTCTTCAATCGTTATATTTGATACAAATGTGTAGATTTTCTAAATTAATGCCCAGACAATTTAATACATTAACGTCTACGCATATACTGGAATTGCAAGAGGTGGGGTTGTCTCTTTGAGGATGGTATCAGGACAATTAAATTAGCTCAATAGCGACGTTTTGGAGCGCTCGACTGGGTTGCTGAAACTAAAAACAGTCAAGGAAACTATTTCATTAGGAAGTTGCAATAAAATAACGTTCCGAGCCGTCCCCTGGGACTTTATTTCCACGCAGACCCCTTAGCTCCTAAAGTTTGTGCCCCGTTACTCACAAATTTAATTTATCACTCATACTCACGAGATCCTATTCTCTAGGGTTGCATTACCTCTATGAACGATCGTCAAAATTCTGCGGTGAATTCTTTTAACAAAATGCCTTACCCACCTACTGAGGGTAAGGATGTTGGGCTAGTTCGCCTGCTGGCTCTGCTAGCTTTGGCAATGGGCTTGACTACTGGTGTCTATCTAATTCGTCAGTATTTAAGACAACCCCTTGCTTCCCTAAATGCAACTGAACAATCTGCTGCTATTGCAACAACCGAGTTTTTAGGAAAGGTGCAGTCTGCAATGAACTTTAAGGTTGCCTCTCTTTCTGGGGCAATCGTACGAGATATTTCCATTCAAGTCGGCGATCGCGTTGCCACTCACCAACCTCTAATGATTTTAGAAAACTTAGATGCTAAACACGAATACGATCAGGCACAGCAACAGCAAGAAGTTTCCCAGCAGCAGATTGTTCAATTACAAACCCAAATCAGCTATCTGACCCAAATGGCTTCCCTCAACCGCCAAATGGATAGTGCCAACGGTCAGTTTGCCAAGGCACAACTCCAGGTGCAACAAGTCCCTCTTTATCAGCGGCAAGACTCTGTCCGACGAGCACAAGCAGTTTATGATTTAGCTCGTGTTCAATACGATCGGATGAATGTCCTTTACCAAGAAGGGGCAATGGCGCAAGCAGAGGTCGATCAAGCCAAGGCTGATTTACAAATTGCCCAAGCAGACCTCTCTAGTGCTCGCAAAGCAGCAAATGCTTCTCAAATATTAGGACAAGAGCAGCAGGAACAACTGACTGTTCAACAACAAGTTAACACTGTACAGCAACAGCAGAAGATCCTTGAACTTCAAGGGCAGTTACGAATCGTTGAGATTCAGTATGAACAAGCAACTCGTAAGTTACAGCAAATTCAACAACAGGCTATGCCTTCAAACCAAGGATTAAGCCAAGGTTTTCAAGTGATTGTCAGAGCTACAAAAGATGGTGTAGTGGAAAAAATACCGGCTTCAACCGGAGATCAAATCTATGTGGGTACGCCCTTAGTTGAGATGAGCCAGATCGATCGACTCAATGTAGAGATACCAGTCAGTGTTCGGTTAATCAACTCTCTATACCGAGGGCAGTCTGCAACAGTGCAAGTAGGAGCAGAAAAAGGGGCTTTAAAATTCCAAGCAACAGTAGTATCCATTAGCCCTATACCCTCGGATGACCTAAGCCATCTGGTCAAGGTACAGTTTAAGAACCCAAATCGGCTTCTACTGATAGGTCAACCTGCTAAAGTCCACTTTGCTAAAGAGTAACTAAAATGAGCCGCCTCTCTGTCCTGTTAACAACTGAAGGAACCTACCCTTTTCACAAAGGTGGTGTCAGCACATGGTGTCATGTCTTGACTCAACAGCTTCCAGAAGTAGATTTCAAGATCTTTGCGGTAGTTGCAAATCCTTATCTTCAGCAACATTATGATCTGTCTCCTAACGTTCGAGAGATCATTAAAGTTCCACTCTGGGGAACCGAAGATCCAGCAGAGTTTTCTTGGCGGTTTCCTTTTTCTAAAGCATTACGAAGCAAGCTAAATACTACAAAGTCAGTGATTAAGTGGCACTTTCTGCCTCTGTTTGAAGAGTTCCTACAGATGGTCGTGTTTGGCGACTTGGATATGATAAAGCTGGGACAACTGTTACTAGCATTGCATGAATACTTTCTTGACTTTGACTACCACAAAACTATGACTTCTAAAGCTGTTTGGTTTATGTTCAAACAGGTTGCTCTAGAGCAGTGGCAAAATCAGGTGAGTCAGTTGCAAGTAACGGTGAAAGAATTATCAGAAATCATGCGCTTACTCTATCGTTTATTCATTTCAATTCACGTCCCTGTTCCAGAAACAGATCTATCCCATTCTTCTGCGGCTGCTTTTTGTGGGTTGCCCTGTGTGATTGCTAAATTACAACGCGGAACTCCCTATTTGTTAACCGAACATGGCATTAATATTCGAGAACAATATCTAAAATTTAAAACCGCAGCATTGGCTCTGATTTTTGTTCGTCTCTTTTTGTATCGGTTAATGGGGGCAATTGTTCGTTTAAATTTTCACTTTGCTGATCAGGTTTCTCCAGTGTGCGAATTTAATGCTCGGTGGGAACGTTGGTGGGGAGTAGAACAAGAAAAAGTCAAGGTCATTTATAATGGTGCTGATCCTGAAAAGTTTCATCCAACCCCTGCGGTTCAGAGAGATCATCCAGTAGTGATGAATATGGGCTTGATCTTTCCTTAAAGGGGCAGTTAGACTTAATTGAAGCAGCGGCGATCGTGCGAGATAGAATTCCTAATATCGAGTTTCGGTTTTATGGTCATCCGTCTGATCAGGCTTATTTTTCCCAGTGTGAGCAGTGTGTTCAGCGCCATCAACTTGAGAAAAATATTAATTTTGCTGGATTTACGAGCGAACCTTGGCGAGCTTACAGCGAGTCGGATGTAGTCGTTATGTCTAGTATCTCGGAAGGATTTCCTTTCGCAGTCATTGAAGCAATGTTATCTGGTGCAACCCTGGTTTCAACTGATGTTGGGGGAGTGCGAGAGGCGATCGCAGATACGGGCTTATTAGTTCGGGCAAGCCGTCCTGCTGAAATGGCAGATGCCATTCTCAAACTGTTAGAAATGTCGGAAGCAGAGCGCGCGAACTACGGTAAACGAGCGTTGGAGCGCTCTTTAAAGCTGTTTACCCAAAAGACTTTTTTTAGATGCGCATTTGGAAACTTATTATCGTCTGTTACACCAGTCTCAAGTTCAACAACTGGGTCAGCCTGCTTACATCAGCGTTTAAGTTTAACTCTTTATTACAAGATCATGACTTTAATGGATCAAAAATTACAGATGTTAATCAGCCAGATTACAACTGTTAGCGCTCATCCAGTCGATTATTGGCAAATCACTGCCATTATTGAATCGTTAGGCTATACCGATCGCATTATTCAGCAAGAGTTTGAGTTTGCCGATGCCAGACTTCTTGCCCAATACATTTACGACTTCTGTCTTCCTGCCTATGTTCAACCTTTAATCCCTCCTAAGTTAATCCAGTTTAATATCCTCAAAGAGGTTGGTGTTTTTCTAACAGAATTTAGTCGTAGCTTTGTTTATGCTGTCCCCCTAATTGCGGTTTTGGTTCTAGAGTACTTACCCATTCAAAAGACCGCAGAATTCCTGCCTCCCAAATTGGCTGCTCTGTTCACGCTAGCAACTATCGCGAGTTTAAGTACCAGTGGTGGATTCGTGCAAATGATTCAACGACGAGGGCTATTTTATCTTCAGCTAGGAGAGATGAATCAGGTACGACGGATTTGTTCTTCTTTTCTAATCTTGGGAATGACAGTCAGTATTTTATTGAGTTGTTTCGGCACTTGGTTCGGCTTTTACCGAGGCTTATTTGCTGACCAGTATCTTATCTTGGCAAATTTCTATTATTTATCGTTGAGTATGCTTTGGATGCTGTTCGCAGTCCTCTCGCTTCTAGTGCCTTGGGGAACACCGATCGCCCTAGTCAGCTTAACCTTACTATTTTTACTGCTCCGGATATTATTGGGTCTAGGGGCATTAGAAGCTCAGATTCTCACAATGGGTCTCACCATGCTGGTGCTAGCTGCTGTCATTAGGGTTCAGTTTCAGAAGCATCGACCATCTCAAAATAGCAAGGCGATAGATTCAACTAGTTCTCCCCGAATCAGTGCCTTAGTCTATCTCCTCTCTCCCTATTTTATTTATGGCATTTTATATTTTGCATTTATCTTCGCCGATCGCCTAGTTGCAGGTTCTGCAATTAATCCAGCTTCTGGGCTAATTTTTGCGATCGATTCTAGCTATCAACACAATATGGATTTATCCCTATTAAACTTCTTGCTCTTTGTACCCTTAGTAGAATATCTAAGCTATATCTTTATTCGGTATTGGTATCGGCAAGCCGTTGTCATATCGATGGGTGAATCCTCTCACTTTTCGGCTCAATTGCTCCATCGCTATTACCAAACCATTCTCATTGTAATGATCTGCTTTTGTTTCCTGGTTCCTATCACCTTCCTAATATTTAAACCTTCAAACTGGGGTCTTATAGAGTTACTTTGCGACGATCGTAGGAAGCAGTGGTTACTTGCTGTTCGCCATGGGTCTATTTAATGAAATTATTCTATTTAGCCTGAATCAAGCAAGCCGGGTCGTCAAGGCATTAGTTCCAGCCCTGCTCGTCAATGGCTGTATAGGTTATATCTTAGCGCATACCATAGCGCCCGCCTACGCTGTTGTTGGTTTAGTCGTAGGAGCCGCAACCTTTATGTTACTCTCAAGTCGAGACGTGGTTCAAGCAATTCGCTCATCTGATTATGTCTATTATCTGGGCGGATATTAGCTTTTCTCCTAAGCTTAACTACCCAATCTTTTGCTGATTCCCTATTCAACTGGAAGTTAGATTAGGGAATCAGCAATGCTCTTGAAAGGCAGCTTTCTTGGTGATTATTAGTAACGTTCCCTACTTAAACTTGGCTAATTATCAACTTAATTAATGAGGTAAAACTATGTGTGGAATTGTAGGTTATATTGGAACTCAAGCTGCATCTGGGGTTTTGTTAGAAGGATTGCAGCATTTAGAATACCGAGGCTATGACTCGGCAGGAATAGCTACGCTTTGGGAAGGAAAATTGCACTGTGTTCGTGCTAAGGGCAAACTCAAGAACTTGCGTCAGAAGTTAGAGAATCAGGAAATTCCGTCTCGAATTGGCATTGGTCATACTCGCTGGGCAACCCATGGCAAGCCAGAAGAACATAATGCTCACCCTCATCTTGATATGTTGGAGCGGGTTGCTGTCGTGCAAAACGGCATTATTGAAAACTATCGTGAACTTAAACAAGAACTTGAAAGAAAAGGCTACCAGTTCCATTCAGAAACTGATACTGAAGTTATTCCTAATCTAATTGCAGATCTGCTTAACCAGATGCAGACTAATGGCGAACTGAATCAGTATTCCTCTCCGCTAACAGAAGCCGTTCGGCGAGCCGTTCACTGCTTGGAAGGAGCTTTTGCGATCGCCGTGCTTTGTCGCGAGTATCCTGATGAACTAGTGATGGCGCGGCAGCAAGCACCCTTAGTCATTGGGTTTGGGCAAGGCGAATTTTTTTGTGCTTCAGATGTTCCCCCTATTTTGCCTCATACCACAGCGGTTGTGATGTTGGAGAACGGTGAGATTGCTACCCTAACTCCTCTGGGGGTTTCGCTTTCCTCCTTCAGTGGCGATCGCCTAACTCGCTATCCCCATATTCTTAAGGGAAACCGCATGGCAGCAGATAAGCAGGGCTTTCGACACTATATGCTCAAAGAGATCCACGAGCAGCCCGCTATTGTGCGAGATTGTCTTGCCAGCTATCTCTCTCCCACCTGGCAAGATCAGACTGATAGCAGTTCACCCATTAAACTAGATCTCCCTGATGCCCTTCTAACAGATCTACAGCAAGTACAGATTCTTGCTTGTGGCACCAGTTGGCACGCCAGCTTAGTGGGTAAATATTTGCTAGAGCAGCTAGCAGAAATCCCTACTGTAGTGCATTATGCCTCAGAATATCGCTATGCACCGACCCCACTCATGCCTCACACGCTCACGATCGGTGTTACCCAGTCGGGGGAAACTGCGGATACTTTAGCTGCTCTAGAAATGGAACAGAAACGACGCAGCCAGAAATCGGTAGAATTTCATCCTCGGATGTTAGGGATTACCAACTACTCTGAAAGCACCTTAGGGCATTTAGTCCCTCATTTAATTACAACTCCTGCGGGAATTGAAGTAGGAGTTGCAGCCACAAAAACCTTTACTGCACAACTGATGGCGTTTTATTGCCTAGCGCTGGATCTGGCACATCATCGTCAAACGCTTACTCCTGAGCGAATGAACGCAATAATTAACGGTTTATACCAATTGCCCACGCAAATCGAACAAATCTTGAACATTCAAGGAACTGCCATTGAGGAACTGTCGCATTCATTCTTAGAGACCCAAGATTTCATCTTTTTAGGACGCGGCATTAACTTCCCTGTTGCCCTAGAAGGTGCCTTGAAACTAAAAGAGATTAGCTACATTCATGCTGAAGGATATCCCGCAGGCGAAATGAAGCATGGTCCCATCGCGCTGCTCGATGCCAAAGTTCCAGTCGTAACGATCGCCATGCCCGGGTCAGTCTATGAAAAAGTGCTCTCAAATGCTCAAGAAGCAAAAGCACGAGATGCTCAGCTAATTGGAGTTACCTCAGTGAATGCTCAGACCGCTGATATTTTTGATGCTGTATTAACGGTTCCTCCGGTAGATGAAATTCTCTCACCGATTTTAACGACTATTCCCCTCCAGCTACTGGCGTATCACATTGCTGCAATTCGAGGTTTAGATGTTGATCAGCCCAGAAACCTAGCGAAGTCGGTCACAGTCGAGTAAAAAAGACTAATCCCTCGTTTGATTGACAAACTCAGTAAAACCAAAGCGTGAAATGGCAATAATGATTCAGTTTCTGCTTCTCGATTCAATTACAGCCCTTTGGATCACCGGATTAAGTCTCTTCCTGCTGATTGGTTTGCCAAGCAAAATTCTGTTTGATCCACAATCACTTGCTTATTCCGATCGCTGGATTGAATCTTTAGCAAAGTCCATTCTGTTACTCGTAACTGGAGTATTAATACTTTCTGCACTTTCGTTGTTTAACTGGTTCACGCTGGTTTTCTGGTATGTCTCTGGGTTGTTCATTTTTAAGTTGATCTATGACCCTAAAAAAACATTGGCACAGATGCAACTGTTATTGCATGGCAGCTTATTATGTTTATTTGATATTTTGGATCAACAAATCTCTTGGTCATCTGTTCAACAGCAAATCCGATCGCATCTTATTGTCTCGCAGAAATCGGTCTTCCCGCCCAAACCTCAGAACCAAGGGCTGCGATCGGAATTTTTTTCAACATGGGTTGCTTTGACCATAATCTTGAGCTTTACATTGTTATTGCGCTACGAACATCCTTTACTAGAAGTGCGATTCAGTCATTCTGATTCTTATCAAGCCCTACTCACAACCCGACAAATTCTGGCAGGGGGAACTTTTTCTAGCCACACTCCTCCTGTCTTCGTTGCCATAGCAGCAGTGTTAGCTCTATTCGGATCAGTTGATCCGATGCAAGCTGTTCGGTTTCTTTCTCCGTTATTAGGCGTTGCGCTGGTTGTAACGGTTGGGTATGGAATGTATACCTTAATGAAAAATGGCGTAGCCGCCCTAGTTTCAATGTTGAGTTTAGGGGCGTATTGGTTCACCTGTACTTGGGACATTTCTAATCCTTTGCCCTCTGGGTTACAGCAATATCTTGCAACTTTAACGACCCAACTTAACGCTGACTTGGTTCGACAATGGACAGGAACTGATCCTGAACTGGGTGCAATGTTCCTAATCCTAGCGATAACGCAGCTTCACCGAGGGCTGTCTCAACCTCACCGATCTGCCTGGATTGCGGCGGGTTGCTGTAGTGCGATCGTTGCCCTAACGGCTCCTCAACTGTTATTACTTGCCGTCTTAGGTATTCTAGGATTAGTTATTAATCGACGTTGGGCATTAGGAATAGTTGCCTTAGCATGGCTGAGCTTAGGGTTATTGGCTCCTCTGCTGAATTCCTCCCAATTGTTGCAACCGTTTTTAATGACACTTCCAGTTGCCCTGAGTTTGCTCTGTGGTTATGTATTTAATCTGCTAAACCGTCCATTCCAATTGCTCTGGGCTGATTTCCATCCATCCATTGGATTGCTCCTAATCTTTGCTATCTTTGTTAACTTTTTGCTGCCCCTCTCTCCTCCTATCGCCTACTTGGAGCACGACATCGCAGCCCGTGAGACTTTAGTTCTAAACGCCCGACTTTCTGCAAAACAATGGATGTTAATTGCACCCATAGAACAATTGTCTGAAACCTATGGAGAAGCTTGGTATGGCGATCTAGCTGAATTTGTTGATACTTACACTGATTCCGTGCAGCAAACTGATTTCAATTTTCCGTTTTCTATTCCAGATCTGTTTGTATTTGTCGAAAAAAAGCCTTTCAAAACCTTCCCGATCGAACCCTCAAACATTTCTGGTGAGTCGGCATTTGATCCGGTTTATCGCAATTACCGCACCTTTGTAGGACGCAGCAGTCTGCAATCTGAGGCTATGAAACTCTGTGAAACTTATCGTCAAACCCATCCCGATAGCTCCATTGAGTACGAAGATCATGTCCTCAGGGTCTACCACTTTCACCTGCCTGATGAAGCACTAGCCGCTTGATTTAAAGCCTGAATGTATTTAATTTCTTCATTCCAGTAAGACGGAAGCTGATTCCAAGGATCTTGATCGGCGCTATCAGGTCTGTCATCTGTCACATAAACATATTTCACATGTCGGGCTAATGCCAGGTCAATGATTTGTTTCATGGTTTCAACATCGGGTGCGGAATGCACCAGTATTGATAATCGATCGGCTGCATAGTTTGAGAGGTAGGAAGGGAGAGCGTAACCTGCCCATTCTCTAGCGTAATTCTCGAAAATAACCACGGTATCTGCGGCAGATTGACTTAAATATTCTTCGTCGGGTTGGGTTCCTTGATTTAATACAACTTGGCTTAATGCAGGTTTCGTTTTAATGTAAGTATAAAGCTCCTGATAATACTTGAGTTGCGTTAAACTACTTGCTGCTTCATCTAGAAAAATTCCGTTGACCTGATAGTACTGGTGATACAAATCAATTTCTCGTTTTACTTCAGCTATCTCTCGCTCACCATAGCGAGTGGACACATACCCCAACAGAGTGATATCCGCTGCCCGTAAGTCTGCTAATCCTTGTGCATAATCTAGGTTGGGTGAGCCATTGCCAGGACCGCTGTTTGGATTGATGATCGCAGTAATGGGAACATGAGATTGGGCAAGCGCTAGATGTTGCCAAGCATATGTTTCGGGTTGATAGTGCGTCGGGTAAATGTAGAGAGGAATGAGTATTCTCAAAGCGTTCTCATTTGCGACGGAGTTAAACACGATAAAAAATGTGGCGATCGTGAGTAAGATAAAAATAACTGAGTTCTTTAAAACATGATGATCAAGCATATTTAACGTGAGTTTTGGCTTAGAAAAGTCAGACTAAAGAGCTGAAAGTGCGTTCTCTCAATTTCTAACTTGCCCATATCTAAGCTAAAAGATTCGTTTTAACAGGTCGATCGTTTTTTCCATCCCTTTGAATCTCGCGCTTTACTGAGTTAGTAGGATGTGCCAGCAGCGTAACGCACCGGATGCATCTCAGCTTTACGCCCTCACCCTAAAGCCCTCTCCCAGAGCGGGCTACCGTGTATACACAAGTTGTTGAAGATAGCCCAGCCCTCGGCGAACCGCCCCCTAAATCCCCCGTTCTGGGGGACTTTGAAGAACAGAACTGGCTCGGAAGTCCCCCATTCTGGGAGGAGGGAACCAGAAGGAGGGATAGGAATCTCACAGTTCAAATAGGATTGCTGTAGTCATAGGAGAATTTTGAATCTTCCTGAGCTGCAAAGCTTCCAACTTTAAGAAGTTTTACACAACTCATCAATGAGGCACACTAAATCTTGGCTGGTGTAAGGTTTCTGCAAAAAACTTTTTGCCCCAGCTTTAAGAGCCAGTTCTTTGTTGGAAGAAAGTCCGCTAACCGCAATTACCTTGACATCAGAATTAATTCTTTTCAAGGCTCGAATGGTGGTTTGTCCATCCATCAACGGCATCATCATATCCAGTAAAACCAGGTTGATTTTATCATTGTGTTCAGCATAGACCGCGATCGCTCTCTTCCATCATTTGCAACAAACACAGTATAATCATGAGCTTCTAACGTTGCCTGCGTAACGCTGCGAATAGAAGCTTCATCATCAACCACTAAGATAACTTTTTGATTCATTGGACTAACCTTTGTCTCTTTAACTGGCTCTAGGGTGGTGGTATCGATCGCAGGTAAAAACACCTTAAATTCTGTGCCCTTACCCACTTCGCTCGAAACATTAATAAACCCTTTGTGGCTTTTCAAAATCCCGATCGTTGTGGAAAGCCCTAGCCCAGTCCCCTTACCAATTTCTTTGGTAGTAAAAAACGGGTCAAAAATACGCGCCACAATTTCCGGCGGCATCCCGGTGCCCGTGTCGGCAACCGTTAAAGCAATATAAGCACCTGCCGGAGCATCCAGCGGTTTTTGAATATCAGTTTCTTTGAGCCAAAGATTGGTAGCAGAAAGCGTCAAGGTGCCACCTTGGGGCATAGCGTCGCGCGCATTCACGCAAAGATTCATTAATACCTGATGAATTTGGGTAGCATCGCCAGAAATTAGCCACAAGTCTTGAGGTAAATCGACCCGAAATGCAATAGATTTTGGAAAGGTTTGTTTCGCAATTTTTTGAGTTTCCAACAACAGATAATTCACCTGTAGAGGCACCAGCCTCCCTTCAACACCCCGAGTAAACGTCAACACTTGGTTAACTAACGCCGCTCCGCGTTTAGTACTGGTTTCTAGCATTTTGAGCAGGTCTTGGGTATGGGCATCTAGATGCGGAAACTTGAGCGGAAGTAGCTGAGAAATCACCAAAATAGGGGTGAGAATATTATTGAGATCGTGGGCAATACCATTGGCGAGAGTACCAACACTTTCTAAGCGTTGATTGCGAAGAGACTGTTGTTCTAGTTGTTTTTTCTCCGTAATATCAGTGTCTACCGTTAAGATCGATTTAGGGTGCCCAGCTTCATCACGCACCAAAGTCCAACGGCTGGTTGCAATAACTGCTTTTCCCGTTTTAGTGACCTTATGCAATTCTCCTTGCCATTCTCCAGTGGTCAGAACGGTGTGCCAAGCTGTTTCCCAGGCGATCTCAGAATCTAGACCTAAGAGATGGCGGGCATTCTGCCCTATAGCCTCTATCGCCGTCCAGCCATAGATTTGCTCTGCCCCGTGATTCCAAAAAATAATGTAGTTGGAGCAATCGCGCACAAAAATTGCGTCAGAAACAACATTGAGCAACTCGACTTGTTCAAGAATTTTTTGTTCTGAATGTTTGCGATCGCTAATATCTTTCATGAAACAATGATGTCCGGTCATTTGCTTGTGGTCATCGTAAGCAGTGACCATGAACAGTTGTTTATAAAAGAGAGAACCATCTTTACGAACACCCCTAGCTTCTATCTCAACTTTGCCCTGGTTGAGCATTTGCTGATAGGCTACCTTCAGCCGCTCTAAATCCTCAGGATAAACTGTGCTTTGCCAATCCATACCGATCATTTCTGGGGGTTGATATCCCGTGATACGGGCGTAGGCTTCGTTCACAGCAGTATAACGCCCTTGAACATCTAATCGAGCAATCCCTTCTAGGGCATTACTCAAGGCAGTATTTTTTTCTCTCAGTTCGTTCTCGACTTGTCTGCGATCGGTAATATCTTCATCGGTGCCCACATAGCCCACGATCTCACCCGTTGCCGAGTAAATTGCAGCCGAACGCGCCCAGACCCATCTCACCTTTCCTTGGGGAGTGAGAAATCGAAACTCGTGCAAAAAGGCTCGCTGTTCCTGGATGCTTTTATTCCATTCAGCACAAACCTCCTGCCGATCATCAGGATGAATAGCCTTAATCCACCCATCCCCTAAACTTTCCTCTAAGGTTAAACCCGCAATTTGCTGCCAGCAGGTATTGGTATAGAGACACTTCCCAGCCGGATCAGTTTGAAAGACACCAATAGGCGAAGATTCACTCAGCGAACGGAAGCGCGATTCACTTTCTTTAAGAAATAGTTCTGTTTGCTGTTGTTCTAGCAACGTGGCTTGCAAATCCTGATTCAGAATCATCAGTTCAACGGTTCGTTCTTCCACTCGTCGCTCTAATTCATTATTGGCTTGACGCAAGGCTGCTTCGGCTTGTTGGCGTTCGGCTTCGCTGCGCTGAAGTTGGGCGCGTAACTGGGCTTTTTCTAACACGCTAGTGACTGCAATTCGGAGCTTTTCAGCAGTTAGGTGCCCCTTTACTAAATAATCCTGCGCTCCAGCTTTCATTGCTTGCACAGCGATCGCCTCATTCCCCTGCCCGGTCAGAATAATCACCGGAGGAGTTCTTGCTTGCGTTTGCAGCTCTGTTAAAAAATCTATTCCATCTAGGTCAGGCAGCCCGTAATCAACCAACAAAATATCGGGCTGATAACTTTGACACAGGTCTAGTCCTTCAATTCCTAATTCTGCTTCTAAAACAGTATAAACTTCGGTGCTTTGCTGGAGGTATCGCTGATAGGTCGCGCGATCGACAGAACTATCATCTACGATTAAAACGATCGGTTGAGTTCGTTCCATTGCGGTCTCCTGCGAGGCTAGGTGGAGTGTTTGCTTCAAACCAATAATCCACGATGACCTGAACTGTCTTGGTTAATTTCTTGAGATCGATAGGCTTAACCACATATCCATTTGCCCCACATTGATAACAACCCGTCACATCTCGAGGATTATCAGAGGTTGTAAATACAACTACTGGAATCACCTTGAGGATGGCATCCTGTTTAATTTCTTCCAACACCTCTCTGCCATCAGTGCCCGGTAAATTAAGATCGAGGAGAATCATCCCAGGGCGGGGAGCGTTAGTCTCGTCGGTGTAGTTTCCTGTCTGGCGTAAAAAATCAAGAGCATCATCGCCATTCGTACACCGATAAACTTTTTGAAACAAAGACGACTTGCGAATCACACGTTCAAAGGCGGCAAAGTCCTCGTCACTATCTTCAATGACTAAGAGGGGTTGAGCTGAATGACTAACCATAAATTTGCTTTAACCTGCTAACGTGAAGTAAAACGTGCTGCCTAGTCCATAGGTCGATTCTACCCAAATTTTACCCCCATGACGCTCCACAATTTTTTTAGAGATCGTAAGCCCAACGCCTGTACCCCCTCCATAGTGAGCCTGTCCATGCAAACGTTTAAAGATACGAAAAATGCTGTCCAGGTGCTTCTCTCGAATACCTATACCATTATCTCTAACATAAAGCACCAGCACAGCGGAGGATATTTCACAAAATGGGTTCTGCTTCAGCAGTTCTGCCCCCGTTAAATAGCCTATCTCAACTTGTTTTTCGGGTTGATCATTGTATTTAATCGCATTGCTGATCAAATTGGTGAACAACTCATTAACCTGCACAGGATCACAATAGATCGTAGGTAAAGACCGGGGAAGATGAATGGCGATCGGGGTGTCGGGCTGACTAATTTTTACAACCGACTCTACCTGGCTAATGATCTGATTGAGATCAGTATCTTTCAATAAGAGTTCGATTCGTCCTAAACGCGAAAAGTGCAACAGAGAATTAATTAAGTCTTCCATGCGCTGAGTGAGCCGCATCAAAGTTTGCAGTTTGGCAACACCTTCTTCATTCAGGAGATCAGCATAATCTTCAATTAAAAAGCTAGAGTAATTGTGAATTCCTCGCAAGGGCTCCTTTAAGTCATGAGAAGCAATATACGCAAAGGCATCCAACTCATCATTGGTGCGTTCCAGCTCCACATTAATCCGGGCTAATTCATCAGCTTGCCGAAGTACAACCCCCACAATAACGCTTCTTAAATCCGCAACCGCCTCCAGTTCACAGGCTTTCCAAGGCAGCGCCGTACTTCGCACAATTTCTTGCCATAGTTCAAAAGATTTTCGGGGAGATAGCCGTACTTCACTGCCTCCGGAGGTAGCATTCTGCTGAGGATCACCGCTCCAGTTCACGGTTTGTGTTACTTCAGGACGAAACCATAAGATATAGCTTTTGCGGTTTTGAGAAATTGCTAATGCTAATACTCCACTGGCAGATGCCTGAAAAGATGCCGCAGGAGGATATAGTTTCGGCAACTCATGGGTTTGAAAAATGTGGTTAGAAATTTGCGGTTCGAGCCAAGTGAGTAAGGCTTGAACACTGGCTAACTGGGGAGTTTGCCCAATTAGCGTCAGCTCATTATTCCAACAAATAGCAACTCCTGAAGCGCTGACGAGTTGCAACAAATTTGAGGAGGATTGCACCAAGCCTGTCAGCAAGTTATCTGCTTGGGTGAGGCATTGAACAAATTCGGGCTGCAAAGATTGCAATTTTATTTTGTATTCCCGATCTTCATAATCAGCTTTAGTGCCGAGTTCTAAAGACATAATTTGACCTAGAAATTCGCAAATGGTGCGAGCTTCGTAGGTTAAATGTTTGGATGATGAGTAGTGATGGCAAGCAATTAGACCCCACAATTGACGATCGCGAATTAATGAAATGGTCATGGAAGCCTTCACTCCCATATTTTGCAGATACTCTAGATGGCAAAACGAAGCACTGCGTAAAATTGCCTTGCCTAAATCCAGCGATCGCTGAGTGAGGGGATTAGTGAGTGGCACAAGCGGTGTAGGCAGTTGCTCAACATCAGGAATGAACCGCAGAGGATTGAGGATAAAGAGTTCTCTGGCTTCCAACGGAATATCAAAAGCTGGATAGTGTAACCCCAACCACGAATTCAGCCTATCTTCCTTATCTTCAGCCGTTACCACGCCTGCACCTTGAGGATCAAATCGGTAAATCATCACGCGATCGAACCCAGTCACTTTGCGAATTTCTTCAACCACCACTTGGCTCATCTGCTCAAGGGTAGATGCTCTCTGAATTTGGTCGATCGAGCTTTTAGTTTGGTGATAAAAGCTAAAGAAGTTGCTATTTTGTTTAACTGGGTTGGTCTCTAGTTCCAGCAACAAAACCCCATCATGACGATGAAGGATTCCATCAAAAGACAGCAGTTGTTCTTGCTTGTTAATCGATATTTTGAGCGGATTGATACTCTCAAAATCTTTTAATAAACAGTTCTGAAGCATATCTAAATGCTGACTATCTAGAACCGTGGCTAAGGGTTGGTTGAGTAATTCGTGAGGATGTCGCCCAATGAACTCAAAAGTATTATGGCTAACCTGAAGGATAATTAGCTGAGGTTCTTGAAGAACCAGTAGAACCCATGGGGCTGGATTGAACCAGGCGTGCGGACAGGTTCGTAAGCATACCGGCTTAAGTCGGGAGTTTGGGCTGGATTACCCATGCTAGATGTCATAGCGACTGGCTTCTCTAAACGGACATTGTAGCAATTCGCTGTAGCAGTTGGCGGTGAAGGCGATCGTCCTAGTTCTAAAATACTGTAGTTTCTTACTCTAATTCTTTAACTGTGAAGAAAAGCCAGCTTTAAACTAAAACTTATCAAAATTAGGTCATTAAAAAATTAGGCTCTTCTGATTTCCAGGCGATCAAAAAGGCGTTGCTGAATCACAGTATGAACTTGTCCGCTAAATCTCCTATTTTGAGGGACTTCCGAACCTCAAAGCTCCCTAGAATGGAGGGTTTAGCGGGCGATCAGAGCAATAGCATCTCAAGGATTCATACTTCCATTCAGCAATGCCCCA
>JAAUPA010000375.1 GCA_012034615.1 Leptolyngbyaceae cyanobacterium CSU_1_4
AGGACCAATGCCGTCCATGGGTGAGATTAATCCGCCAAGGACATGATATTTACCGGGATACTCGCGGGTTCTTTCCAGGGCGAATGACATCGCGCGAGTCACTGACCACACAATGGTAGAAGAGTCGCGGCTAGGCGATCGGCAAATGTCGCAGACAGGTTCGGCAGAAAGGTGAAAGCAAACCGAACACATGCCCACTTGTTGCTTAGCTTCTATGAGGGCTCGGGCAAGGGATTCAACTTCGGCTTCGGGTCTCCGTAGGATGTGCAAAGCTAGCCTTTGGGCGGTTTTAGGACCGACCCCAGGCAGATGTTGAAGTTGCTCAATTAATCGAGCGAGAGGGCGAGTATAAACTGACAGGGTTCCTCCAGATTAGCCTTGCTCTATTTTGGAGTTTCTATGATAACGAGTGGGACAGAATTTGGGGGAGGCTGGTGCGTGAGGATGGGTCGGGGGAGGATGGGTTGAGGGAGGATGGGTCGGGGGAAAGCTGAAATAAGTTAAACCGACTTCACTCGCATTAAGACTTGTCCATACTCCACCGGTTCACCATTCTGGGTTAAAATCTCAACCACCTCGCCTGCCACTTCGGCTTCCAACTCATTCATCAGCTTCATGGCTTCGATAATGCAGACGGTTTGCCCCAGGCGAATGCGATCGCCCACTCGCACAAAAGCAGGTTCATCAGGTCCGGGTGCGCTATAAAAGTTGCCCACCATGGGAGAAGTCACCTCTGCCAATTTATCAGCCAAGGGTGAAACAGCAAGGGGCTGCGGCGCAACCGGCGGCGGCAGAGTAACAGGCGGTAAAGACGCTGCTGCCGGGGGCTCATGAACCGGAAGGCTAGGAGGTGCAGAATAGGGTATCAACCCTCCTTTACGCACAACCAGCTCAAAATCGCCCTTCTTCAAGATGAACTCTGAGACATCTGTTTGATTAATTGCCGCCAGTAATTCTCGGAGTCCGTTAAAGTCTAGTTCCACAATTTTATCTAACCTGGATATCCTACACGTGTCTAAGCAGTGGGTTTAACCCCAGGTTGCTAGGTGGTTTCTCGACCTAAATAAGAGTCGGTGCGGGTGTCGATTTTGATCCGTTCTCCAATGGTAATGAAGAGGGGCACCATCACCTGAGCGCCCGTTTCCACGATCGCCGGTTTAGTGCCGCCTGTGGCAGTATCACCTTTCACGCCGGGATCAGTTTGGGTAATTTCAAGCACCACAGTGTTAGGAAGTTCAACCTCCATCACCTGGGCACCCCATTTGACGACGTTCACTTCCATCCCTTCTTTAAGATATTTAACGCCCGAACCAATCTGAGCTGCCGTCAAACGACCCTCTTCATAGGTCTCCATATCCATGAAGACCAACTCATCTGCTTCCTTATAAGTATGCTGCATCACGCTTTTTTCAAGAGTGGCTTGCGGCAAAGTTTCACCGGCTCGGAAGGTGCGCTCAATGACACTTCCCGTTTGGGCATTTTTTAACTTAGTGCGCACGAAGGCAGAACCTTTACCAGGCTTAACGTGGAGAAACTCCACAACTTTCCAAACCGCACCATCTATCTCAATACTGACACCGGGACGAAAATCGTTGCTAGAAATCATGAATCCTGCTGTTTCTGGGAAAACATTCGGCAATTTATTTTACCGCTCTGGGTGCGTATCGATCACGTCTCAATATTACTTTGCATAGATTGAGGGGTGGGGCAGTGCCCCGCCCGTGTTGTGGGACAATATTTTTACCGAGCTATCTTGTGTGACTCCATGATTAGAACTCCTGCCAATTCAGGAATATCCTCAATTGGGCTGCGGCTTCTGGCTGCGCTCCGAACTGGTTTGCTAGCTTTGCTGTTTGCCACGGTGCTTGCTAGCAGCAGCGTGGTTTGGGCTCGTCCGGCGGCGGCGAGTGTGCTTGCTTCTTTGCCTCCGGGTAACGCCATTACCGATGGCAAAGCGCTGTTACGCTATTCTTTGCCCATCGATAATCAGCCTGTCCGAGAGCTGCAAACTAGCCTAGAGCGTATGACGGATGCAATCCGAGCGAGGCGGCTAGCGGCGTTGAATCGAAATTTAGATACGGCGAAGAAGGTGTTAGAGCGGAAGCAGGCGGAGCTATTGGCGAGTATTCCTGAAGACAAAAAGCCCCGTGCCGAAGCGCTTATTGCTGAGTTGCGATCGGGCGTTGAGGATCTGCGCGCTGATGTGGAAGCTAAAGACAAGGATGCCATTTGGACGAAGCGATCGGCGTTGTTAAATCGCGTCGGTGAGCTTGAAGAACTAATGGTGACGAAGTTTCCCTTTGAGGTGCCTGAAGAATATCGCCATTTGCCCCAATTGAAGGGTCGGGCAACCGTGGCGATCGAAACCACTAAAGGCACGATGACCGTGGTGGTCGATGGCTACAATGCGCCGATCACCGCCGGGAATTTTGTTGACTTGGTGCGGCGAGGCTTCTATGACGGGCTGGAGTTTACGCGGGCAGAGGATTTCTATGTGGTGCAAATTGGCGATCCTCCAGGAAAGGAGGATGGGTTTACTGATCCCGAGACGCAGAAATATCGAACCATTCCCATGGAAGTGATGGTGGATGGAGATAGCAAGCCCATCTATGGCATTACGCTAGAAGATGCGGGGCTTTACACGGCTGCGCCTGCTTTGCCCTTCTCGTCTTATGGTGCTTTGGGCATGGCGCGTCCTGCTGATAATGTGGATGGCGGTTCTTCACAGTTTTTCTTTTTCTTGTTTGAAGCAGAATTAACCCCTGCGGGTCGGAACCTGATGGATGGTCGATATGCGGTGTTTGGCTATGTGACTGAGAATAATGAGGTGCTCAGAGAACTCAAACAGGGGGACAAGATTATTTCTGCCCAGGTTATTCAAGGTGCAGAAAACTTGGTGCAGCCTGCATTGTAGCGCGATGGGTCAAGGGCGTTAGGGAGTGGCGGGAGAGTGAAGCCCCGAACTGCCCCCTAAATTCCCCATTTTGGGGGACTTTGAAAGGTTGGAGATCTCGCAGAATGGGGCGGGAGGCTGATGAGATGGGGCATCCCATTGGGACTTTATTTAAGCGCAGATCCCTTTATGAGTGAACGGGTGGAAGATTTTGGGGGAGCAGGGGTTGCTGGCGCGGC
>JAAUPA010000075.1 GCA_012034615.1 Leptolyngbyaceae cyanobacterium CSU_1_4
CTAAGGCAGAAGCAGCGCATCTACGCACCCCAGCATCCATTGTTTCTAAAGCCTTCAGTAGCTCTGGCACAACATATTCTGAGCGGGTGCTGCCCAACAGCTCAATTTTAAGGAGTTGGGGCAGGTCGAGTTGAACAATTTGTTGAACCCCTTGCTGTTGGAAGGACGGATGCACCTCACCTGCTAGCTTGGCACCGAGCTTGAGATCGACCTGGAGGGCAGATTGAACAATTTCAAGAGCTATGGTTTCTTTGTCTACCAGTGACAGCATGAGAGACAGAGGCTCTGTCCATTTAAGGTAGTTAAGATATTGGGTTTGAAGCTGCTTGGGGCTGAGATTGGGCAACTGTGCTAAAAGAAGTTCTGCCGCATAATACTCTTGAAGCAACTGGTGCCGAAACTCAATTTGATTGCCCCGTCCCGCCTGAATGAGGTGGTGAGCCAGCAAATCTTTGAGACAGCGATGAGCGGTTTCAGGAGGCGAGTAGCACCGCCCCTGCAGAAATTTTGTCAGGATGGTTTCTCCTTCATGCTGAGAAATGGCAGCCCGAAATTCGGTTTGAGACGCTTGCATCATGGCAAAGGCTAAATGTTGTAGCATTGGTGTCCACCAGGGTCTGACCTCGGGTGCGTTCAGATCAAGGTTTTTGACTGCTAAATTACGCTCATAGCCTTGGGTAAACTGGCGCAGAACCCAGCCTAATCTGGGGGGAACTTCGCCCGCTTGTTGAAAGAGAGAGCAGAGTATCCAGAGGAGAAGAGGGGTTTGGGCGAATTCTCGGAGGCGATTTTTGAGCCGTTGCAAAAGCTGTTCCCCGCAGTTAGGCAAATACGCTTGCACAAAGTCGCGCATTTGGGCTTCTGTGAGGGGCTGCATTTCGAGGCATTTTTCAATGCCCAGGTTACTTCCCAAGCTCGTATCGCGAGTTGTGAAGATCATGGGGGTGCCCGCATAGACTTTGCGAAACGTGGCAAGGTCGCTGTTGGAGCTTTCTGAGGGCAGCTCGTTGAGCGCATCGAGCATGAGAAGAAGGTGGCGATCGCGCAATAATTTTGCAATTTGCTCTACACTCAGCAGGAGGTCATGTCGCTTAAAAACTTCCTGAATCAGGTCTAAAATCGAAGTCTGGTAGTACTTCAGCTCCACTAAGACTGGAATTCGAGAGGGGGTCAGCCTTGCCTTTTGAGAAGCGCTCAGATTTGGGTTGCCAGATTCACTAGCCTGTTTAACTTCCTCTAGCAAAAGCCGCACTAAAGCTGTAGACTTGCCTGAGCCGGGTCGTCCCATTAATAAAACATGGTTTGCCGCATACCGCCGAATGCCTTCCAGCACAGGCAACCGTTCGTGTTTTTCTGGAGAAGGAACGCCCTTGGTTTGTTTCGGCTGCCAGGTTTGTACGGTTAATCCAAAGTCAAAAAGCGTGTAAAGGTTCCACCAATCTTCGTAGGTGCTGGAGAGCGATCGCAGGTAATTTTTAAAATCCGGGGTAAGAGTCATGCGGGAATGATTACTTCCGGAGTGTGTCTCCATTTTTGCCAAGTTACTACTTTACACCTAACCTTATAGGTCTACTGAACCGACTGTTCCGACCGATAGATCCTCAAACATAGAGAAAACTTTATAGATAAATGAATAATCTCTGTAAGAAATATGAATGATGACGGCTCTACCCTGGCTCAGACCTCCGCGCCGTTGCTAGCTGCGCTTCAAGCAGTGGTAGATCCGTCTCGGGCTGCCTTTCACACGCCGGGGCACAAGCAGGGGCAGGGGGCTCCAGAAAATCTAAAACGGCTGCTGGGGGCAGCAGCTTTTAAGGCAGACTTGCCCGAATTACCTGAGCTTGATAATTTATTTGCTCCGGAGGGAGCGATTTTCCAGGCACAACGGTTGGCGGCGGCGGCGTTTGGGGCAGAACAGACGTGGTTCTTGGTGAATGGGACGACCTGTGGAATTGAGGCAGCGGTCTTGGCAACCTGCAATCCGGGGGACAAGCTGATATTGCCTCGAAATGCTCATCAAGCCGCGATCGCTGCCCTCATCCTTTCAGGTGCAATGCCGATTTTTGTTGAGCCTGCCTATGATTCAAACTGGGGCATTGCCCACGGCGTGACGGCGGCGGCAGTGGCGATCGCCCTAGAGCAGCACCCCGATGCCAAGGCTGTGATGGTAGTTTACCCAACTTACTATGGCGCTTGTGGAGAAATCGAGGCGATCGCCCAAATTACCCACCATTACCACATTCCCCTATTGGTTGATGAAGCCCATGGCGCTCACTTTGCCTTTCATTCCCACCTTCCAATTTCTGCTCTAGCCGCTGGCGCAGATATCGCCGTGCAATCGACGCACAAAGTTTTGGCGGCACTGACCCAAGCTTCTATGCTGCACGTTCAAGGCAGCCGCATCGATCGGCAGCGCCTCAGCAAAGCCCTACAACTGGTTCAGTCCACTAGCCCCAGCTATTTACTGTTGACATCTTTAGATGCAGCTCGGCAACAAATGGCAACCCAAGGGCAAGTCTTGATGAGCCGGACTTTAGAACTGGCTGAGCGGGCAAGAACTCAAATTAGCCAAATTCCTAGATTTTCAGTGTTGCAGCCTGCCTGCCCCACTGCTGGATGTATTGCCTTCGACCCTACGCGGTTAACGATAGATGTGACTCAGCTTGGGCTAACGGGATTTGAAGCCGATGAGATTTTTGCACCCCGCTTTAGGGGTCACTGCGGAGCTGCCGGGGCTTCAGCATCTCATGTTCATGGTGACGTTAGGAAATACTGAACAGGATATGGATCGGTTGGTCAATGGGTTCAAGAAATTGGCGGAGCAGGCTGGTACAGATCGGGCGATCGGCAGGTTAGATCTTGAACATTCATTCTCCCCGATCGCCTGGACATCTGCCTCGTTAACGCCCCGTGCCGCCTTTTTTGCAAAAGCTGAAACCTTGCCGATTGAGCAAACGCCCAACCGAATTAGCGCGGAACTGGTTTGCCCTTATCCGCCAGGAATTCCTGTTTTGTTTCCCGGAGAAGTGGTGACTGAGGGGGCGATCGCCTATTTACAGCAAGTAATTGCAGCAGGCGGCGTTGTCGTGGGGTGCGCCGATCGTCGTCTCTGCACCCTTAGCGTTATAGCCGCCTAGCCGCCTAGCCGCCTAGCCGCCTAGCCGCCTAAAGTAAAGCCGCCTAAAACACAAAGTTAGACGCACTCAAGCTCGATGGAAGAATGTTATCTATCCGGGTCAATGCCTGAAAACCACCGGCTGCATCGCCATTGGTATCCACTCGCATAATGGTGTTAGACCCCGAGCGGATGAGCCGAACATAGTCGGCGAAGGGTTGAGAACTGCGGAAGTTGTTTCCCGAGAAAATCTGACCCATGACAATCAAATCGCGGCGCACCTCGAACCCCTGGATGCGATCGTTCCGTTCGTTGAAGTTGCGATAGATAAATTGATCGGCTCCAGCTCGACCGTTCAACAGGTCTTTCCCGCGTCCTCCTGTAATCAAATCATCACCCTGACCGCCTGTGATGGTGTCATCACCATTGCCGCCCAAGAGCTTATCGACACTCTTTTGACCCTGAATCACATCATTTCCACCACTCCCTCTAATCAGGTCTCGACCTCGCCGCCCTCGGATGACATCGTTACCCTGTCCGCCGTTGATGCGATCGTTGCCCAGCCCAGCGTCAATGATGTCATTACTCTTTCCTGCCCGCACCACGTCATCGGACTGCTGACCCAAAATCCTGTCCCTGCCATCGTTGCCTATCAGGCGATCGCGTCCGCGTCGTCCTTTAATTAAGTCATTGCCAGAACCACCAAAAACTCTGTCACTCCCCAAGCCCCCATTCAAATTATCTGAACAGCTCAAGCCCTTGATATTGTCATTGCCCCGCCGTCCAAAGATCGGATCTTCGCGGAAGGCTACGCCCCTAAGCCGATTATTTCGATTGTTTCCTACAATGGTTGCTCCCGGCAAACACCCTTGGTCGCGCTCACCGAGGTTGGGCGGCGGGCTAACGGGTGGCGTTACCGGTGGCGGCGGGACTACTGGCGGGACTACTGGCGGGACTACTGGCGGGACTATTGGGGTGATGTCGTCAGTAATTGACAGGTTCCGAATCTCATGGAAGTTGGTCAGGTTGCCGGTGCTAGCAGCGAAACCAAATTTGAGGGTTGCAGGGGTCAGACCGCTCACGCTAGAAACACTGAAGTTAGTGATGGGGCGTTCGCCCGGGTCATTAAAATCATTGTCTTGGTTGCTATCAATTTGAACGGATAATAAACCCGCTTGCGTAATATCAATCTTGACCCGTCGCCGAGCTTGGTCTCGCGTCACTCCAGCGCCAGGAGTATCAATACCAAAGGCAAGTTGATTGTTGGTGAGGAAGGCATAGCCTGAGGCTTGGCTGCCCCGAATTGCAACGGCATCACTGACAAAGCCGCTGCCGGGGGCTGTGCCGATGCGCCCTTCATTAGGGTTTGAAAAGTTACCAAATTCATCAAAGCCAATACCGAGAAAACCACCTTGTACCCCTGGGATAACGGTCGGTTCAGTTCGGTTGGCATATCCTAAAGAGCCACCAAATGCCCCCGCCGTAGTAGGAGAGGCTGTTCCATCGATTAGGAAGAAACTTAGCCCGTCTGCGCCTGTGCCTCCATAAGCAAACAGGTCAAAAGTGATGCTGAGCCCAGCATTGGAGGGTAAGGCACGATTGTAGAGAACAAAGGCGGCTTGATTATTACTAACATTGGTAAGCCGTAATACCCCTTGTCCGACAGGATCGAGTGCGCCGGAGTTGCCGGGTAGCCCTCCGGCAGGTGCGATAACAGTTGGGCTTGCCGTTAGAAAAGGATTGGCGCGAGTTAGGTTACCGGGTTGATCCACCCCAAACAACCAACTGCGATCGGTGACATCGCTGCCGGTAAAGGTTTCGGTGAGAAAGGTGACTAAAACTGCTCCGTAGGCATTCATCGCGTCAGGCTGGAATGCTAGGGGCGATCGCAGTGTTCCGGTTGTAAATTCTAAATTCCAGTCGCCACCCAAAGCTTCGCTGCCTGTTAAGTTCGTTGAAGCAGCAAGGGTCGCTCCGGTGAGGGTGCTGAGCTGTTTGACAAAGCGTTGCCCCCAATCATCAGCAGCGACTTTACAGCCATACAGCAAGATGTCGGCATGTTCTGCTAAAGCGTTTGCCCAACTGCGAAGGGCTGGGGCGTAACGGTTGAGAGACTGTAAACTGAGGCTGACATTGCCTAACTTCAGCAACCCAGATTCTCCGTGCGAGAGAATATGCAAGGTTTGAATGTTTTGGCGATCGCCCAAGATCTGAGTGATCTGCGCTACGCCATCTTGTTCGGCGTTCAGCACAATGACTTCGGTATCTGCACCGACCCCTTCAAGCAAGCTTTGATAGTCGGTTACTGCCGAGTCAACAACCAGAACTTTGGTAGCTAGGTGAAAATTCATGACTGATATGCCTACTCAAATAGGGAGGTTTTGCAAGGGACTTTAGACAAAATTAAGTTAAGGATTTAGGAACGACTGAAGATATTAAACATTGATTCCTTCAGATATTAAACACTGAGTTCAGTAGATCTTCTTACGGAAAACCATTAATCTTAGGCAAAGCTTTACATGAGTTATTTCTAAAATCACTTTTATTCAGTATAAATACGTACGTTTTAGGCACCTGTTTAAAGTTTGATACGAACCTTAACTAATTTCTGCGAGGGGATTGAGTATAAAAGGCATCGACCTATGCTAATTCGTTACTATTCTGCTGCCGATATTGAGCAAATCGTAAATTTGTTCTATAACACTGTTCATACGGTCAACCTTGCTGACTATACACCAGAGCAGGTTAATGCATGGGTGCCCATTGTTCCAAATGAAGTGACTTGGTTGGCGCGTTATTCCGATCGAATTGTTTTTGTCGCCGATGATAACGGGGTCGTGGCGGGTTTTGCAGAGTTAGAACCCAAGGGGCGGATTGATTGCTTTTACTGCCATCACCTCTATCAAGGTCAGGGCGTAGGGAGACAGCTTTATCAACGTCTTGAGCAAGAAGCCAAGTCCCTAGAGCTAGCGCAATTATGGGTTCAAGCTAGCATTACGGCTCGACCTTTTTTTTGAGCGTATGGGGTTTCAAACTTTACATGAAAATCAAATCCTTAGAAATAATGTGACGTTAACCAATTTTTCAATGGAGAAATACCTCTCTAGGTAGAGTACAGCAGTCGGCACTCTGATTAGGATAAATTATCTGATTAAAATAAATTAAGCGCTGTGATTAACAAGGGGCTGAAGCCCCCTGTCTTAACCAAGCTGAGTAGAGCCATCGCTAAAAAATTCTTTCTCGGCGAACCACTTTAAGCGATCGCACTTCGGCCTTATTTCCTGCCGACCTCTCTTTCAGGGTCAAAAAATCTTCATAGTCACAAAACAATCGTTAAAAACCAAAGCCCCTGAATTCTTCAGAATTCAGGGGCTTTGATTGATCTAGGAAGGCTAATTCACTCAGAGCTGATCACTGAGCTTATAACTGAGGCACATACTGTTCTTTCTCAGGAACCACCGTGTATTCTGCCAAAATCTGCCGGAACTCTTCACCATCGATCGTTTCCTTTTCAATGAGCAAATCAACCAAGCGATCGATCGCCGTCCGGTTATCGCGAACCAGCTTGCAGGCGATTTCGTAGCAATGCTCAGCAATAGAGCGAACTTGGGCATCCACCCGAGTCGCAATTTCCTCAGAAAAATCCGAGCGATTCATCCAGTCGCGCCCCAGGAACACTTCACCTTGCTGGCTCTCTAGCGACAAGGGACCCAAGTCAGACATGCCAAAACGGGTGACCATTTGACGTGCCATGCCGCTAACCATTTGGAGATCGCCGCTCGCGCCTGTGGTCACCTCAGCATCGCCAAACACTTCTTGTTCAGCCGCCCGACCCCCTAATGCGCCGGAGATCCGCGCCATAATTTGGGCACGAGAGATCAGACTTTGATCTTCTGTGGGGGTGAACCAAGTCAAGCCTTGAGCCTGCCCTCTAGGAATGAGCGTGACCTTTTGCACGGGGTCATGGTCTTTGATCAAGCTGCCCACGATCGCATGACCAATTTCGTGATAGGCAATCAGGCGCTTAGTTTTGCTGTCTACTAGGGGGGTGCCTTCCATCCCAGCCACCACGCGATCGACAGAATCATCAACTTCTAGCATGGTGATGGCTTCTTTGCGACGACGGGCGGTCAGAATAGCGGCTTCGTTCAGGAGGTTGGCTAAGTCTGCGCCCGTAAACCCAGGAGTGCGCCGAGCGATCGCCTCTAAAGAAACTTCTTCTGACAATTTTTTGTTGCGAGCATGAACCTGTAATACTTCCAAGCGACCTTTAATATCAGGCGGGTCTACCATCACCTGCCGATCGAAGCGACCCGGACGCAGCAAGGCTGAATCCAACACGTCTGCCCGGTTGGTTGCCGCAATGATAATGATGCCGTTGTTGCCTTCAAACCCGTCCATTTCGGTCAATAGCTGGTTGAGGGTTTGTTCCCGCTCATCGTTGCCGCCGCCAATGCCTGCACCCCGCTGCCGACCGACTGCGTCAATTTCATCAATAAAAATGATACAGGGCGCATTTTCCTTCGCTTTCTTAAATAAGTCGCGGACTCGGGAAGCTCCTACGCCGACAAACATTTCGACAAATTCTGAACCGGATATGCTGAAGAAGGGCACGCCTGCTTCCCCCGCGATCGCCTTTGCCAACAAAGTTTTCCCGGTGCCTGGAGGACCAACTAGCAACACGCCTTTAGGAATTTTTGCCCCGACTGCGGTAAAGCGCTCGGGCTTTTCAGGAACGTGACCACCTCTTGAAGCTCTTCTTTGGCTTCTTCAATACCAGCCACATCATCAAACATGACACCCGTCTTAGCTTCCATCATGAAGCGAGCCTTGGATTTTCCAAAGTTCATGGCTTGACCAGGACCGCCAGGAACGTTACTGGAGCGGCGGAATAAGAAAAACAGTCCGCCGATCAATAACACTGGAAAAATGAGGTTGCCAATTAAACCCCAAATGGCACCGTCGCCTCGGGGCGGATGCACGTCGAAGTTAATATTGTCTTTTCTTAGCCTGGAGACTAGCTCAGGCGCATTACCGGGTAGGTCAACCCGGAGGCGTTGAACGCGATTGTCAAGTTCGGGGTCGGTGGCTTCGACGATCGCGGTTCGTCCACCCTCAAACAGATCAACGCTCGTAACTCGACCTTGATCTAAATAGTCGAGGAAGCGACCATAGGTCATGCGGGTGCTGGCTGTGTTACTTGAGCCGCCCATGTTAAGGTTGGCGTTTGGAAAAGCTCCTTGCCAAACGAAGAAGCCAATGACCAAAACGGGTAACGTCCACAGTAGGACAACTCTCCAGGAAAGTTTCATAGTCTTAAGTTGCCTCTAAAAGATTGGTGCGATCGAAGTTCAGGGGTAAAAAGATGAACCCTTGCGTTCTCCGATACAAACAAATTTGCTGTTGTTAACTAGACTTTACGGATGGGTGCGTGGCACTCTGCTGAAAAGTGTGTTGACTTTATCTGCTGCCCACGTTTATTCAGATGTGAAGCGGGTACTTTCATTATCTGAGAACGAATCTTAATTAAATTTAACTTAAATTGGGGAACTTGAACAACCGACTGATAA
The DNA here is from genome assembly GCA_012034615.1 of Leptolyngbyaceae cyanobacterium CSU_1_4. GTDB lineage: Bacteria > Cyanobacteriota > Cyanobacteriia > Elainellales > Elainellaceae > Timaviella. The sequence goes on from JAAUPA010000075.1 coordinate 8,686, forward strand.
TTTATCAAAATGTAAAAAATGTAGAAGCTGAACAGGAGTCAGATGTGTGGCGATCGCCCCTCTCTCTAATGGGTGCTCTGCGGGTCATACCTCCCACTGACAAAAAATCTGAATCCTGAGAATATCAAGATGTTTTAGTTCCCATGTACTATTTAAGCGTATTGTGGTAGAACTCATGTACTGAGCAAAGCCCCGCCTCTGCGGGAGAAATTAACCGCGCACAGTCATTAACACCGCTATTAGCTATTAGAGAGGTTATGGATTCCATGGCAGTCAGTCCTTCTTCCGCCGCACCACCGACTGTTTTGAGTGTCGATTTGGGGCGCACCTCCACCAAAACCTGTGTGAGTCGTCATCCCGATCGGGTGGTTCTGATTCCGGCAAATGTGGCACACCTCACCGTTGAGCAAGTTCGGCGCGGGGGGTTTGAGTCTCTAGCGACCGACCCGTTGGTCGATATTTGGTTAGAGTTTCAGGGCAATGGTTACGCGATCGGGCAATTGGCAGCAGATTTTGGAGCCAACTTGGGCGTGGGGCAATCTAAGGTTGAGGATGCCTTGGTTAAGGTGCTGGCTTGTGTCGGCTATTTTAATTTGAGTGGAAAAATTTCTGTGGTGTTGGGGCTGCCCTACTTGTCCCAGGAGCAGTTTGATCGAGAGAAGGAGCAGATTACTAGTTTGCTGCGATCGCCCCACGTCATGAGCTATCGGGGTGAATTTGTGACAGTGGAAATTGAGCGAGTGTGGGTGATGCCCGAAGGATTTGGCAGCCTCATTTGGTCGGAAGCCCAAGACAAAAAAGCCTCCAGTCCTGACTTTCCGAATCTTTCGATCGCCGTGGTAGACATTGGGCATCAAACCACAGACTTTTTAATGGTCGATCGCTTTCGGTTCTCACGGGGTGCCTCTAAGAGCGAACCTTTCGCCATGAGCCAATTTTACGAACAAGTGGCGGCACAAATTCAGGGAGCCGACAGCCAGTCCCTTTCCCTCATCGAAGCTGTGCATCGTCCTGATGGAGAGCGCTTTTTTAGACCCAGAGGCACGAGCAAGCCCGCCAACCTGGATGATTTTTTGCCCAGCCTTCGCAAAAACTTTGCCCGCGAGTTGTCCGATCTGCTGGTGGCATGGTTGCCGGAACGGGTGACCGATGTCGTAGTCAGTGGGGGGGGCGGCGAGTTCTTTTGGAATGATTTTCGCCCGTTGTTGAAAGATGCGCGACTGAAGGGACACTTAGCGAAGCCGTCTCGTCAAGCCAATGCTTTGGGGCAATACATTTACGGCGAGGCGCAGATTGTTGCCCTTAAGAGCAAGTTGTCTGCGACTGCCCAATGACCTCTAGTCCCCACCTTCGATCGATCCGGCGAGTCGTGCGGTTTGTCCCCACAGAGACAGATCAAGCTTTGCTGCAAGCGGTTGAAAATGCACTAGAGAGCCAGTTTCACGGAAACTTCAGCGCCTTATGTAAACAGGCACTTCGGCATTTTTTGCTGCCCGATCAGGCTGATCAGGTGATTTCGCCCGTAGTGATGCAGGGACAAATCGTGGAGTTGCAGGAGCGTGTAGCAAGGCTAGAGGCAATGAGCGATCGCCTCACCTCGCCAGAGCCCCATTCTTTATCAACTGATTTCTCATCTAATGAGCTGCCCGAACCGCCCCTCGAAGTGGATCCGTTGTTAAGCCGCTTAGCGGAGTTGTTAGAGGACTTTTAGCGCCCCCTTCAACATCAACTTATCGGGGGATACCCGGCTAATGAGTGTATTTTCCCTCTCCTGTCTCTGAAGAACTCTCAGAAGATTCAATCACCTCTTCATCTGAATTCTGCGAATCATCTGGTAATGGGTGATCAGTAGAAGGAAGATTGGTCGGATAGGGATCGGATCTGCTAGGAACGTAGTCCTTTGCGCTGCTTGATGTAGAACCAGCAGCATTAGAAGCTTCTCCTGCCGCTGCATTTCGAGCTTCTTCTAGCGAAATAGTCGGATCAGAATTGATCGCAGCCAATCTCATCCCAGGTGTTTCTTCGCCTTCTTCATCGTCTTGGGAAGTTGTTTCATTTTCTAAGTTTGTTTCATCATGATCAGAAATACTGTTCACCATAATTCATGACTCCCTTTAGAATAATTCGATCGCCCTAACCCTTGCCCCTGGTAATCAGCGTCCGATCGTAGTGGCCTGCCAGCTTTGATTTGAGGGGTGGAGGGGTGGAGGGGTGGAGGGGTGCCTACTCATCTACTCATCTACTCATCTACCCATCACCCCTCCACCCCTCATTTCATCCTTGACAGACCACTAGTCCGTAGCTCATTTGTTCTAACACCTGCCTGTTGCCGGTTAATCCATCTACAGAAATAGAAAAAATAGAGATATAAAAGAAAAAATAGGAAAGACAAAAAAATCCATCAGCCTAAATTCATCAGCCTAAGATAGAGCGATCTAGCCTTGCTACTTAACCTGAAAAACTGTACTAGGCAAGCACCAGTATCCTTAGGCTTCACGGGTTCATTCCTCTTTTTCAGATCTCCGAGCCGTCCCCCTTCTCAACCCTTCTGCCGCTTTAGGTGAGGGCGCAAAACTGAGATGCCCCCTCACTTTAACGCCTCTCTAAACCTAGAGCAGAGAGCAAATAGAATCCGCCCTTGGTAAGATTAAGCAACGGTATACTATCGGGGTAATTAAGTTGTGTCTTTCTAAAGATTTTTCTACTCCTACCCCAATACCTTGCATGACACGAATCCTTATCTTATATGCCTCACTGGGTTCAGGTCACGTTAGCGCCGCCAAGGCACTGTGCGAAGCCTTTAAGCGCTTTCCTCATGTAGAAGTTCAAATAGAAGATGCCTTTGAATTTGCTAATCCTATTATTCGAGAAACCTTAACCAAAATCTACGAACGCTTAAGCGAAAATGCACCTCAGCTTTATCGTGTGATCTATGAAGGCAGCGATGTGAGTGACCTGGATGGATCGAACAGCGATAACATGCTCTACGCCAAAATCGAGCGTCCCTTCCTGCGAGATTTAGAGCGATTTGTTAAAAACAGCCAAGCTGATGCCATCATTTGTGTCCAACAAATTCCTAGCCGACTTTTGCAACTTTTAGACCGCAAAGGCGAATTGCCCAGCCCCACTATGTCGTTGTCACAGATGTTATGGCGCACAGCACTTGGCTTAACCCTGGCGTCAAGGGCTATTTCCTGCCCAGTGATTTAACGGCTGAAGTGTTGACGCAGCGGGGAGTTGATCCCGCTCTGATGCACGTTGTGGGCATTCCCTGTCAAACTAGAAGTGACTGAACCTAAAAACAAAGGAAGAGATGCGATCGCGCCATGGCTTGCCGCTGGAGGTGCCCGTCATTACGTTGTTTGGCGGCGGTTTACAAAATAAGCGCGTGCGGTTGATTGTCTCGAAGCTGTTGGAAAGTCATACTCCTAGCTCTTTGGTTGTGGTTGCCGGACGGAATGAAACCTTGCTGGAGTACCTAGCAGATTTGACCAGCGGTTCTCACATGAAACTCCGCAAACTTTCTACCATTAATTATGTGGATGACTTAGTAGTTGCCAGCGACTTAATTATTACTAAGGCAGGCGGCTTGATTACAAGTGAAGTGTTGGCAAGGGGAACGCCCATGATTATTATTGATCCGTTTCCTGGACAAGAAGAATGGAACGCAGATGCTATTTCGGCAATGGGGGCGGGCATTCAAATCCGGTTGCCGGGGATGGTTCCTCCTGCGGTGACCCATCTCTTGAATCATCCTGATCAGTTAGCATTTATGCGGCAACAGTCTGAAAAAATGGGACAGCCCCATGCAGCTTTTGAAATTGCTAAAACCATTTTGGGTAAGTTGCAGTCCTAGGAGGATGTCTGAGAAGTCTCAAAGATGATTACACTTGCCCCCCAACCCCCCAAAATTGGGGGGACTTTGAAGAAGAACGGATTCAGAAGTCCCCCAATTTGGGAGATTTAGGGGGCGGATCGGGCAGTAATCTACCTGTTTCAGAGAACCTCTAAGATGATTTCAAAGTAAGGATTATTTGCCTGTTTTACGTAGTTCCTGTTTAACTCATTCCTGCATTGATACCTATGCAAACGAATCTTGACTGGTTGGACTCCACTGATCCTTTTCTTTGGGGCGTGGCAACATCGGGCTATCAGAGTGAGGGCGGGTATAACGGATTAGGGCAGCCCCAGAATAATTGGTCGTTGAGTGAACAACGGCGATCGGTGATGCCTGTGGGCAAAGCCGCAGATTTTTGGAATTGCTACTTAGAAGATTTTCAGAACTGCCGAGAGATGGGTCTAAATTCCTTTCGGTTGGGGTTGGAGTGGGCGAGAATTCAACCGACGACCGAGACGCATCTAGCGGCTCCTCCGGCGTTTGATGGGGTCGCTTTGGATGAGTATGGCGATCGCCTTGCCGCTTGCTATCACCAGGGTTTAGAGCCATTGGTGACGCTCCACCACTTTACCCATCCTGCCTGGTTAGGGGTGGATGCTTGGCTGTCTCCAGAAACCGCCGATCACTTCCTCACCTACGTCCGCACGACGGTTACCCATATCAACCGCCGCCTGACTGACCATCATCGCCTGCCGCCCATTCATTGGTTCATCACCATCAACGAACCCAATATGCTGGTGACCAGTAGCTATCTGAGCGGTCAGTTTCCTGCGGGCGCGGCACGGGGGTTAGGGGTGATGCTGCGGGCTTATAATCATCTTCTGACTGCCCATGTTCGGGCTTATCAATGCATTCATGATCTTTATCTGGCTGAGGGTTGGGTAACGCCCAAGGTTTCCCTGAACACCTATTGCAGCGATGTATATTGGTCGGAAAAAGCCATTTGGGATTTGCTCAATTTACCAGAGCGCCACATTAAGCCGACCCAAGTGCGGGAGTACATCCACGACAAAGCCAGGGATTTAGAGTTAGCCATTCAGGCAGCAAATTTACCGTTTCGCCACAACTTGCCTTATCGAGCCGGACGACTGGCGCAGTTTGTGACGGATTGGTTGGGCTATCGATATTTTGATACGAAGTGTTTTGAGACGTATTTGCAGGCGCTGAACGAATCCGATCGCCCGTCTGTGTTCGATTATGTGGCGATCGACTACTACGATCCCTTTGTGGCGCATTCCTTCCGCATTCCTTCGTTTGCAGATTTTGAGTTCAAAAACAAAAACTTTCGGGCTTGGCTGATGAGTGGCATCACTAGCAAATGGTGGGACTGGCGCAGTTTGCCCGAAGGACTACATTTTTTCTGCAAATACTATTCCGAAGATTTAGGCGATCGCCCGATTATGATTGCCGAAAACGGCATGGCGCTGCGCCGCAAACCCGACAACAGCATTGCTACCCACCGCGCCGATCAACTCCGGCGCAGCGATTTCTTAAAGCTCCATCTCCACCAAGTCAAACGGCTACGGCAAGAAGGGGTGCCGCTGATTGGCTATATGCATTGGTCGCTTACCGATAACTACGAATGGGGGTCGTATACGCCTCGGTTTGGGTTATTCAGCATCGACTTTCAGCAGGGTACAAAGAGAATGGTGCAAGATTATTTGGGCGATCGCCCTTCAGAAACCTACGCCAAGTTAATTAAAGAATCGCGGATTTAGAGCAAGCTAGAATCTAAACTTTTCGACTCTTCTAACGTTTGCGGCAAATGAATGCCACATTCCTGCTTCAGCCCGTTAAAGCGAGTATCTCGCTCATTGTCATCCAGCGCTGTCAGCGGTCGGCTAGAATGCCAATCGCCCACCGTGACATACCCCTCATCAAACAGCGGATGATAGGGCAAATCATGCGCCATCAAGTACTCATAAACAGCCTTAGAACTCCAGTTCAAAATAGGCAAAATTTTGTAAAGTTCGCCCTGCAAACTAACAGGTTCTAGCGTTTTACGATGATCAGTTTGATTTCTGCGCAACCCCGCCAGCCAAGCAGTCACCCGCAACTCTTGGAGCGCCCGCTGCATCGGCTCGACCTTGCGGAGTTGATCATAGCGATTAAAAGATTCGACATCTTGTGCCCAAAGCTTGCCATGCAAAGCTTCCATGCGGGCAGGGCTCAGGGGAGATTGATAAACCTTCAGGTTAAGGTTAAGGCGTTGAGTTAATTCTTCAGCGAAAATGTAGGTCGTTGCGGGCAAGTACCCTGTATCCACCCAAATAACTGGAATTTGGGGGGCAACTTGGGTCACCATATGCAGCATGACGGCTGAGTGAATGCCGAAGCTGGTGCTCATTGCCAACCCTTCGCCAAAGGTTTCTACAGCCCACTGGATCATTTCAACCGCGTCGGCATGAGCAAACTGCTGGTTAATGTCGTAAATGTTGATGTCGTAAATCCTGAACTCGGTCGGCTGTATTTGCAAGCTAGTCATTGAACTTTTCATCCAGATTTAAGTTAGCTGCACGGTCTTTGGCGTATCAGCAGCGTATCAGCTTTCAGCACTTTGAAACAACTGATGCCTGAGGGAAAACCCTATTGCTGATTGGGTTGCCACTCCATTGACCCGCGTTAAAGACTGAGGATACTGAGGCGATCGCTGTTCAGATTTACCTTGCTTTTGCTGGTTATTATCCCCGTGCTGTGATTTGATCTCCCAGTATCTCCCTAATTTATCATTCCTGACGATGATGAAAGCCGTACTTAGGGCGGTGGATGGACGACCCTTTGCAGATGTTTTAGAGTGCGCAGGTGTGTAAATGGAGTTTTTGATTCGATGGTGTTTTTGGGAAGCTTGTCGAGGGGAATCGGTTTTCCTTGGCTTGCCTGGAAGGCGATCGCCTGAACCCATTCTTCGGTTTTTAGGGCTAAGGCTGGGCTGAGTTACACAGGAATCCTTTACAAATATTGACAAGATTACAGCAACCTTTATGGCTTTAGTTCTTCAATCCCTACTGAATCCCTAACCAAATAGTCAGATTAATCAGATCGAATAGTCAGGTTGCGTAAAATGTCTCTAGGGGGCTGTCAACAGATAATGATGGGTGATGAGAGAATTCAAAATGATCAATTCAAAATTCAAAATGAACAGCCTTTAATTTTGAATTTTGAATTCGATCGCCTTTCCCACCCACTAAAAATTGACAACCCATTAGGAGATTCTTCATCAAAAGCGCTCCTCGACCAACACCTCAATTCAACGTAAAATCTTGACTGGTGAACTCCAGCAGTTATTAGGAAAGACCCATGAATATCACCCCAACCGAAATTGCTGACGTTTTGATTCTCGAACCTCGGGTTTTTGGTGACGATCGCGGTTGGTTCTTTGAAAGCTTCAATGAGCAAGCGTTTAACGATAAAACCGCAGCAGGCGTGCATTTTGTTCAAGACAATCACTCTTGCTCTGCCCAAAATGTTTTGCGAGGTTTGCATTACCAAATTCAGCAGCCTCAAGGGAAGCTGGTACGAGTGGTGACTGGGGAAATTTTTGATGTGGCGGTGGATATCCGCAAAAGCTCACCCACCTTTGGGCAGTGGGTGAGTTGTGTTCTGAGTGCCGAAAACAAGAAGCAACTGTGGGTTCCCGTTGGCTTTGCCCATGGGTTTGTGGCACTTTCTAACCAAACAGAAGTGCTGTACAAAACCACCGATTACTATGCGCCTGCCCACGAACGGTGTATTTTGTGGAATGACCCAAACTTGGCGATCGCTTGGTCGCTGACGGATTCGCCCATTGTTTCCGCCAAAGATCAGGTTGGCAAAGCTTTTCAAGAGGCTGAAGTTTTTGCCTAGACTGTTGGATTGAGAAAATTTTGATTGAGAAAATTCTATACCCAACACACGGGGAGGGGCGATCGCCCCTTTTTTACTATCCCTTTTTTACTATACTTACTAAAAAACTTACTAAAAATCCTTGCTTATTTTTGGTAAATATAACTATAATTAGGTATCCCACACCCCACCCAATTATGGAAGCTCAAGCCCTCCGTTCAGAAGACTACAGCTTGCTGACAGACCTCTATCAATTGACCATGGCGGCTTGCTATGTGGGCGAAGGCGTTGACCAACGACGCGCTAGCTTTGAACTATTTGTCCGTCACTTGCCCCAAGATTTTGGTTATTTAGTCGCCATGGGGCTGTCTCAAGCCCTGGAATATCTGGAGAATTTTCGGTTTACCTCGGCTCAAATTGCGGCGCTTCAAGCCACTGGCATTTTTGATCAAGCCCCAGCGCCGTTTTGGAAAGTGTTGGCAGAAGGTTGCTTTACTGGCGATGTGTGGGCAGTGCCTGAAGGCACCGTCATCTTTGCCAACGAGCCCCTGCTGCGGATAGAAGCCCCGCTCTGGCAAGCGCAAATTGTGGAAACCTATTTGCTCAACACTCTGAACTATCAAACCCTCATTGCGACCCGTGCCGCTCGTTTGCGGGATGTGGCAGGGGAAACGGCTCAGCTTTTAGAGTTTGGCACTCGGCGGGCATTTAGTCCCCAAGGCGCGCTTTGGGCTGCCCGGGCGGCTCTGGCGGGCGGATTGGATGCCACTTCTAATGTGCTAGCGGCTTTGCAGTTGGGTCAAAAGCCCAGCGGCACTATGGCTCATGCCTTAGTGATGGCGCTTTCTGCCTTGGAAGGAAGCGAGGATGAGGCTTTTGAAGCGTTTCACCGCTACTTTCCGGGGGCGGCACTGTTGATTGATACCTATGATGCGATCGCCGCTGCCCAAAGGTTGTCTCTACAAGTTCAATCAGGCGCAGCCCTGAGCGCCGTCCGGCTAGATTCTGGTGATTTAGTTAGCCTTTCGCAACAACGTCCGTCAGCTTTTGCCCGACACCCTGATCTTTGCCAGTGGCGACTTAGACGAACAAGAAATTGTTAGATTACAAACCGAGGGTGCAACCTTCGATGGGTATGGGTTTGGCACTAAGCTGGTCACAGGAACGCCAGTCAACGGAGTTTATAAACTGGTTGAAATTGATGGAGTTCCGGTGATGAAAGGCTCCAGCGGCAAGATGACGTATCCAGGACGTAAGCAGATTTTTGAGGGAACACACCGTCGCTTAGGGTTGATGAGCGAGCCGTGTCAGCCCGGAGAGACGGGGCTTTTAAAGCTAGTGATGCAAGACGGACAGAGGTTATTGCCCGATGAGCGCTTAGGGGCGATCGCCCAGCACGCCCGGAACTGTGTCAAGAAGCTGCCCCCCTCCGTTCGACGAGTCAAACAGCCTGACCCTTTTTCTGTCAAAATCTCTTCTTCACTGCAAACCTTAACGACCCAAACCCAGGCGCAAATCAAAAAAATTATTTCAGTCGTCCCCAAAGCTGCAACCGCACTAATTTCTAGGTTTTTCATTAGTTTCCCCTTAGTTTTTCCCTAATCCCTCCACCCCTCCACCCCGTCTTCCTCTACAGGGACCCCTCGAGGCTGGCGGAGTTCCTGGCCGCTTTCCTCGAGCGACCTCCCGCGGAGCACCGGGGCGCGCTCCGGGAGGCAGCGGCACGGTTCGACTGGAGGACCCTCGCGCCCGACCTGGATGCGATCGTCGAGCTGACCTGCCGGATCAGGGACCGGATGATGGCGGCCGGAAAACCTCGCGCGCGAGTATTCGTTCGCGCTGCGATTGAGATGCAACAGGAATTGCGGATTGAACGCGAACCGGTTGGGCCGCGCGTACTCCCCGGCGAAGACGCGCAGAATGCCGCCGAGCGAATCGAGGCCCTGTTGCGTGCCAAGGGGGTCGGCTCCGAGGCCGAACGGCAGGCCATTCGCGAGCAGCGGGCCCGTCCGCGCCACAAACGAGCTGACCTGGCGCCGCGCGAGATCCTCGGCTTCGTGCATCCCACCGACGAGGTGGTGCATCACGGCGACGAGCCGGTGGTCGTGCGCGTGGATCTGATCGTGGGCGAGATCGCGGGGCCCCTCCAGGACCGCGAGCGCGACACCAATCCTTCCACCCGCGTGGTGAAGCGCTTCACGGCGGCCGAGTGGACGCGCGAGGGCGAAGTGCTCACGATGGAG
>JAAUPA010000076.1 GCA_012034615.1 Leptolyngbyaceae cyanobacterium CSU_1_4
ACTTAACCATGAACCAGAAACACCTGTGAGGACAACCAGGCGATCGTAGGGGTATTTCTAGATCAATATTTTTGAGGTTGTGCTGCCGGCTCCCCGAATGCGAATAGTATTTTGGGGATTGGCTGGCGAGTATTTGCCATTGCCATTCTGAAGTTCAGCACTGGGAAGAGGATCAGCACTGGAAGTATCAGGGGTGCGGGTGCGCTTGGGCATAGGGGCAGAAGGGGAACGGGGATGGGAGGATCAGGGGGCAAGGCAAGAAATAGTTCTTAACAATTCTATCGTTAACTCTCCAGAGAGTTTATCCAATGCCATAAAGTTTCTAATTTCTAAAGTTGAACTGACCTCTTTGAATACAACCTAAATTCGGGGTGAACTGATCCTAGCGTGAACTGAGCCATTAGTTTTTATGTACTAACAGAAAGATAGCTGCCCGATCGTCTGGGCATAACGTGCTGATCCCGACTTCTGATAGACTTTTTTACTAGGGCATAGTCCAGGGCACAGTCCACAGAACAGCGTTAAATCAATAGTTATAGAGGGTATCCCGGTGGAAAGTACATTAGGTTTAGAAATTATTGAAGTCGTTGAGCAAGCGGCGATCGCCTCGGCTCGGTGGATGGGAAAAGGCGACAAGAACCAGGCTGACTTGGTGGCAGTAGAAGCCATGCGGGAGCGGATGAATAAAATTTACATGCGCGGTCGGATCGTCATTGGCGAAGGTGAGCGGGATGATGCACCGATGCTTTATATTGGCGAAGAAGTGGGTATTTGTACTCAGCCCGATGCTAAAGATTTTTGTAACCCCGAAGAATTGGTAGAAATTGATATCGCTGTTGATCCGTGCGAAGGCACCAACTATGTGCCTATGGTCAGCCCGGCTCTATGGCAGTTTTGGCGATCGCCGAAAAAGGCGGATTGTTTGCCGCACCCGACTTCTACATGAAGAAGCTGGCTGCGCCCCAAGCAGCAAAAGGTCATGTTGACATTAACAAGTCTGCTACCGAAAACCTCAAAATTTTGGCTGAGTGCCTCGATCGGGCGATCGAAGAACTCGTGATTGTTGTCATGAAGCGCGATCGTCATACTGAACTAATTCAAGAAATTCGCGACGCAGGCGCAAGAGTTCGCCTGATCTCCGATGGCGATGTCTCAGCAGCTATTTCTTGCGGCTTCTCTGGAACCAACATCCATGCCCTCATGGGAATCGGTGCTGCACCTGAAGGGGTCATTTCCGCCGCCGCCATGGTGTGCTTGGATGCCCATTTCCAAGGTCAATTAATTTATGATCCTGCCGTGGTTAAAACAGGTCTAATTGGCGAAAGCCGTGAGAGCAACATCGATCGCCTCAAGTCCATGGGCATCACCGACCCCGACCGGGTTTATGAGGGTAACGAGCTGGCTTCTGGCAAAACCCTGCTGTTTGCAGGTTGCGGCATTACTTCTGGCACCCTGATGGAAGGGGTGCGGTTCTTCAACGGTGGCGCTCGGACTGAAAGCTTGGTCATCTCCAATCAGTCGAAAACCGCTCGGTTTGTAGATTCTGTCCACATGTGGAACAAGCCCAAGCACATTGAATTGAAGTAAGCGATCGGAGTTATTTTCAGCAAGGAGCCGCTCTATGGAGCGGCTCTTCTAGCGTTGAAAGCAGTTTTCATTTACAAAAATTTACGCCATCTGTCTTTTTTAGAGCAAACATTGCTGCTCAGAGGATTCCACAGAATTGATAAACTTTCTTTTAATTAGAGATATAGATAACGTGTCTACTCAACGCGATGTGCAACTTTTCCAAACCGCCCTCACCCTAAATCCCTCTCCCAGTGCGGAAAAGGGACTTTGTCCCCTCTGGCTCCCCTTCTCCTGCTTTGGGCTACGGTGTATACATAAGTTTAGACTGGCTTCGTTCCAAGCTTTTTCGCCCCCTAAATCCCCCAAATTGGAGGACTTTGAAGCACAGAACTGGATCGGAAGTCCCCCAATTTGGGGGGTTAGAGGGCGGTTCGCCAGGGACTTGGCTAGATTCGATCACTTGTGTATGCACGGTAGCCTGCTTGGGGAGAAAGGCTGGGGGGTGAGGGTTGAGGCTAGGGGCACATCGCGTTATTCACGTATTTGTTTAAAACACGCAAACTGTAAGAAATACTAGTTTTTTATTCGGTTAGACCTGCCCCAGTGGGAGTACTAACAGCTTGCAAGATAAAACTTTGGGAGGAAGGATGAACATAATTGTCGTGGGACTGAGCCATAAAACAGCCCCTGTAGAAGTGCGCGAAAAGCTGAGCATTCCCACCCCGCAAATGGAAGCGGCGATCGCTCACCTATGCAGCTATCCCCACATTGAAGAAGCGACCATTCTGAGCACTTGCAACCGCTTCGAGGTTTATCTAGTCGTCCGCGAAACCGAACAAGGCGTTCGTGAAGTCTGCCAATTTTTAGCCGAATATAGCAAGCTAGCGCTGCTGCAACTCCGTCCATACTTATTTACTCTGCTTCACCAAGATGCCGTCAGCCATCTCATGCGCGTCTCTGCGGGGCTCGACAGCCTGGTGCTGGGCGAAGGGCAAATTTTAGCTCAGGTCAAACACACTCATAAAGTCGGGCAGCAGTGTGAAGGCATTGGGCGTATCCTCAACCAATTGTTTAAACAAGCTCTGACTGCGGGCAAACGAGTCCGCACCGAAACCAGCATTGGCACGGGTGCCGTTTCCATTAGTTCGGCAGCAGTCGAATTAGCACAAATGAAGGTGAAAAACCTTGCTGCTAGTCAAATTGCTGTGATTGGCGCAGGCAAAATGTCGCGCTTGGTGGTGCAGCATTTATTGTCCAAGGGCGCAACGCAAATTACGATCGTGAACCGCTCTATGCAAGGGGCGGAAGAGCTGGCGCAGCAGTTCAAAGACGCAGATTTGAAGCTTTGTACCTTGGCAGATCTGATCCCCGTCGTTGCTGCATCCGATCTCGTATTTACCGCCGCCACCTCCAGCGAACCGCTGCTCGATCGCACGAGCCTAGAAGCGGTTCTTGAACCGCACCAAACCCTCATGTTGTTTGACATTGCGGTGCCCCGCAACGTTGCCTCTGATGCGAATGAGCTGTCTCATGTTTGGGTGTTTAATGTGGATGACCTGAAGGCAGTGGTGGCACAAAACCAGGAAAGCCGCCGCCAAATGGCATTGGAAGCCGAGGGGATTTTGGAGGAGGAAATGGAAGCCTTTGAGATTTGGTGGCGATCGCTCGACACAATTTCCACCATCAGCAGCCTTCGCAACAAAATTGAAACCATCCGCAGCCAAGAAATGGAAAAAGCTCTCTCGCGGTTGGGTTCCGAATTTGGCGAAAAACATCAAGAAGTCATCGAAGCCTTAACTCGTGGCATTGTGAACAAAATCCTCCATGACCCGATGGTTCAACTTCGCGCGCAACAAGATATTGAGGCACGCCGAAGAGCCATGCAGACGTTGCAGGTATTGTTCAATCTCGAAACGCAGCAAATAATCTAGCCAGCCGAGACATTTAGCTTCTGAGGTAGGCTAGGGAACCTCGGCACAAATATAGCCGCCATTAACGCCTCTAAGGTGCAGACAAGGGGCTTAAGCCCCTTGTTCATCCCAAGGTGAACTTAGGGAGTTGCAATAAAATAACGTCCCGAACCGCCCCCTAAATCCCCCAGACTGGGATTTAGGGGGCGGGCAGTTTGGGAAAGCTGCACCTCGCCTAATATTCAGAGCAACAGCCGTTTCAGAGCAACAGCCGTGCAGACCCTAGACGGTCATCAACAGTACTGGCGGGGCGATCGCCTCAACGATATTGACCATTTCTAGAGCGCTACGACTGCCCGCTAGTTGAATCAAAGTATCTTGAGCGTTGCCTCCTGCGCCTAGGGTGATGAGTTGCGACAAACCAGCGCTGATCAGTGCAGAACGATCGCCTTCCATCCCATTAAAACTAGCCTGTTCGTGCCGCGCTGCATTGTTGGCAGCCTCACCCCGCAGCCAATCATTTCCTTCTCCGCAGGAGGACCGATGGTCGCCCCCTATGCCCAGAAGAGGATCATGACCACCCTCGTCTTTCATCAGCAAAGGCTTGAGAGTGCGCGGATTGAAACTGGTGTCGATCGCCAAGGGGTGGGGCAAGGCTTGGGCGACCCGTTCCCAGGGCACAAGCTTAAAGTTGGTGTTAATGTTCTCACCGTCTTCAAGCACTGCCGGAAGATTGTCGCCATCTTGGGTAATAAATAAGCCCTGCGGATATCGGTCACCCAGTGGTAAGTTAATTACCTGAGTTCCATCCGATTGTTGTGCACCATCAATGTTGCCATTGCTGCCCACTGCAAATGAACCCAGATAGCGATCGCCATCGCGGCTGTATACGGCGTAGGTGTTGTCGCCTTGGCTAGATGCCAGCAGATAGCCCGTACCGTTTTTGCCATAGTAAATCGTTAGCCCCTCCACATCTGCCGTCAGTTCATTGCCTTCGGGCTTGACGGCTTGAATTAAGGTGCCGTGGGAATCTGCCGTGGGTTCTGCCTGATACTTCCAAATGCCCCGCTGCTCTTGCCCTGCGTAGAGGTAGCCCAGTTCTTGATCAACCACCATGCCTTCAAACTGCGAATCTTCCAGTTCTTTGCCCGGTGGAATGGGCGCTGAAAGGGTGCGAACTGTGGTGGCACCCACGGTGCCATCGGGGTTGGCAATCAGTTCGAGTTGGGCAATTTTATTGTTTTCGCGCTGGCTGACAAAGGCGTAGGATTGACCGTTAACACTGGTATAAGTCGCAAGACCGTAGGCGGTTTCGCTGCCGTCATCAATGCCAAAAATAGAGGCTGATTTAGCGCTGAGCGACGGCGCGGTGATATCGATGAGTTGCCGGGTTGCCGGGTCGATTGACCAGATCGTGAGGGTATCGTTGCGGCGATCGGTGGCAATTGCCAAGTCTACGATTTTGCCGCCAATGTTGAAGTTATACAGAACATCCACGTTGTTGTAACGACGATCGCCATAGGGCGTAACGCTCAAATCTTGCGCCACCGTACCGTCTAGGTTAAAGGTCGCCAATCCGCCATTTTTGAGCGAACCCAGCACCAGGCTATTACCCGCATCAGCAGGATTGACCCAAACCGCCGGATCATCCGCATCGCCCAGGAAAGCCGATTGAGGAGCCAGGGCGCGATCGTCGCTATCGATGACCGAAGCCGTTTCAGCAGCGGGCAACGCGGTTAGCAGTTGATTAACCCCCAATGCAAGCACCTGGGTAAACTGCGTGGCATTGAAGTTGTTATCGCTAACCAGAACAATACTCTGGCGACCATCTGCCAGTTGGGGTCCCCAGGTAATGCCCTCAATATTGTCAGTTCCGGTGGGCAGTTTAAGCGTATCCAAGTCAAGGAGGAGTTGCTTGTGGGCAGGCTGAATAGCCGCAAATTGTTCAGCGTTTAAGCTGTTGAGTGAGCTGATCGTGCTGATATCGGTGGTTCCTTGTAAACTGACTTGATAAATTTTGATCGTGTTGCCCACCTCTTGAGCAAACGATCGCTCCACCGCCAGCAGTGTCCCGCGATTATCGATCGCCAGTAAATCGACCAAGCCATTATCTTTAAAGCCTGTTGCGGGTATAGGATCAGCCGCGATCGCATCGGTCACATAGAGGTATTCTTTTTCAGGTTGCCCCGTGACTAGGTTGTACTGCAAAATGCGCGATCGGCTGCCTGCAGTTCGCGTGGCAATAGCCCCATCTTGGAACAAGGCGTTTTCGGTTGCGGTGTACAGTGTCTTTTGATTGGGGCTGAGGGTGAGGCTTTCAAACGCCAGATTATTGCGCACACCAGACTTTTGTAAATCGCCCCCATCAACCAAACCACTGCCATTGGTATCGTCAATAACAGGTAAGAATTTACTGGGAACAGGAAGCGATCGCACCTCTTGACCAGTTGCCAGTGAGAACTCTCTGATGAACGGTGCCGTGACTCGTCCGGTACTCGGGTTAGCCTCTCCCTCGGAAGAAATGAATACCGTTCCGTTCTCGGTCAAAGCAATGCCTTCTGGATCAAGACTATTCAGGGCAAAGAAATTGCCTTGAGCATCTTTCAGCGGCGTGACCTGGGTAAAATCAACCGTCGGCGTGCCGCTAAAGTCGGCGGTGAAGGTGTAGAATCGAGCCGGGGCATTTTGAGAGCGATCGTCTGAGATGGCATAGTATTGCTGGTTAGCCGCATCATACGCCACGCCCGAAAGTCCGCCCACCGCAGCCGATACTCCGTTCACGGTGCCTGCCGCCCCACCCGGGATAAACCCTGTCGGGAAAATGACTTCGCCTTGAAGATTCGGTTGGGCGATCGCCTTCCCCGGTTCAGCCAAGGTTCCTGGCAAGGGCACCTGAATATCGGTCCAAATCAAACGATGATCCGAACTGGGAAAGCCTCCTGGCAACGTGGGGTCAAAGGTGCCCACCAGTCGAAACAAAGGATCATCATTGGCAGGCCAAAAGACTCGAGAATCGGCGATCGTTAAATCGGCTGAAGGCAACACATAGTCGGCGCGCAGGTTGCCTGGAGTCGTATCGGCAAAATCAGCCGTATCAAAGTTAGGGTTGCCCTTGTGCATCAAGTTTGCCCCTGCCTGAAGGGCAGCCTGTTGGGGCGCGCCAAGACTGGTGGGAATTGTGGCAGTGTTGATTCGGGGGTTTTGAAGCAATTGGGTAATGGCGTTGTCAAAACTGTCCCCATCAAAAGGATCGGCGTTTTGGTCGCCCATAATCACAAAACTAGCCCCTGGGTTCAATCCGCCCTGCTGCCCTTGGTCATCGTAAATATAATTTTCCGAGGCAATGTAATCTGCCCAGAACCGAATCTCGTCATGATTCCGTTTGCCATTGCGGTCTTCAACCCCGTCAAATACAGGCGGTGTGGGATGGCTAACCAAGGCGTGAATGGTTTTGCCGTTCACTTGAATCGGCACATCCCAGTGACTTTTTGAGGAAAGCGGCAGGAGGGCTTGCTCGGCGGCTGAGTAAAAGGGGGTGCTGCCATCTAGGCTGATGGTGGGCAGTAAAGAGTCAGGCATATCCTTCCAGAGAAAGTTTTGGAAGGTGCGAACGTTGGCGGTGTCAATGGGATATTTTGACAACAGCAACATGCCAAACTGTCCTGGAAAATTGCCAAACCCAAAGGCATCATTGCCGTAGCCAGGAGCGCCCACGGTCGTCACAATACTGCCGTTGTTATCTAAATCTAATCCCGATGCAATTCCTGTATTGGAAGGCGCAATATAAACGTAGGGATAATCCACAGGGTTTGCGCCGTTCTGACCGATCGCCAAATAATTTTTCTGGAACAAGTCAACGGGCTGGAGCGGATTGCTGGCAACATAATCAAATTCATTAATCAGCAATACATCAGGATTCGATCGCTGAATAATTTCAGCCACAGCCTTTGCCTGAGCATTATCGGGTGTGGATAAATCCTTAACCAAATCTCCGGCATTATTGCGATTTAACGAAGCGTTGAATTGAGAGAACCGAATGGTTGATTGGGGTTCGATGATGCCTAACTTGACTGGAGTGGGCTGCTCGTTCAAAGAGACGGTGCCATCGCCTTTAGCCGGATTTGCCTGCAACCCAAAATCGTTATCATTAAGCAGCACGATCGCCCCACTCTCTGTTACTGCCAATCCTTCCAGCTTCTCAACGCCTGTATAACCCAACGTTGCAGCATTCGTGACTAATCGCTTGCTCACTGCCTGCACGTTAGAATTCTGAAGTTCGGTAAGACTTAACTGTTCGATCGTCTTCCCAACAGGAAGCTGAGTCAGGTTTGCAGCGCGGTTAATATTCGTTGCACCCTTCAGGTCAATTTCATAAATGAGCTTGTTCGCATTGGTGCCGCCTCGGTCATCTCGCTCAGCAACCAAGAACTTCCCATCGCCCAGCGCCACTGCATCTCCAATTTTGTCTGTTCTGGCGGTGCCGCTGCCGCTAAGGTCATCTAACCGATAGAGATATTCGCCCGTCACCGTTTGGGTGATTACATCCAATTCCAAAATTCTCAAATTCTGTGAGCCGCGAGAAGTCGTGTCTGCTGCCGAATCCGGATTATCGATTGCACTTTGAATAAACGCATATAGCTTCGTACCTTCCAGCGCCACCGCCTCAAAGCCGCGATTAGTGCGCCGCTGGGCATACACTTCAGGCAAAGCTGCCGTGCCAAACTCGCCGCCCTCAGTCGGGGTGCCCTGAGGAATCAATCGCTCAATGAGCTGCCCCGTAGCATCAAAGTGATAAATGGCTGGACGGTATTCATCTCCTAGCCAAAAGGTGCCATCCGCCGCGACCACAATGCCTTCCAAATCTGCACCCAGTGGATCGTTGGCGAGACGGTTGCCAAATAAATCGATCGCCACTTCGTCGGTATACGCCGTTCCGGCTGCGCCGCTTTGCACATTGGGTAATCCAGTCAGCGCTGTTCCATCGGGACGCTTCAAGCCAATTCGCTCAGTGATGATGATTTGCCCCGTTGTGCGATCGAGTTCAAAGCGCACTAGTTCGGGCTGAAAATTGGGTAATGCAAAAGGGCGTTCGCTGCCCGGAATGCTGGCGATCAAATCGGTCGGTTCGCCGTTGGGTCCGCGATCGGTATGGGTAATGAACTTGAGATTGCCGTTGGCGGCTTTCCCTTCATAAAACAAGCCCGAAAAACCCCCTAGCGTAATTTCTTGTCCGGGTGTAGTCTGGCTATTATTGGTAGGATTAGTGGTGGCAGTCGTGCCCAGGGTGGGGCGATCGCTCCACTCATAACTTGTCAAGACTGGATTGATCAGCGTAAATTCTGACATAGTGACGTTCAGCTCTCTAGCAGGATAGATGATAACCTTTGCAAAAATCGGAGTTCAAGGGCGATCGCCAAGCAACAGATGCACGCAAAAATTAAATCCAATCGAGAGCTGCCCAGTGAACGCATAAGAAATCAAAGAAGAATGGGTCTTCAATCGAACCTTATTTCCTAGAACTCACCTCTGCAAAGTACCATCCCCCTACCGAAGGGGGTGAGTCTTCTGGAATACAAGGGCATTAAAAAAGCACAAAACTTCTGGCTGTCCCCTCTCAGAGGGCTGCTCCATCTGGCACCACTGAATGAGATATCCCCACTCTTAAATCTATAGCGATCGCCGCAATACCACCATCTTAGAGCCGACGACAGGGCTTCTTGCCAAGGGCTGACCTGCCGCATCGGCGAGTTCTAACTGGCTAAATTGGAGCTTGAGCGATCGCTTCAACAAATCATTTGCCAACTGATCTTGCTGCGCTGAATCTAGCCCATACCAGCCATCTCCCAGTTGCACCTTTAATAGCGCTTTGTTCGCGTTCACTCGCACCCAATCAATGAGCTTTGGCGCGTCCAGCCCCGATCCGTCCAGCCCCGATCCGTCCAAACCCGGTGCACTCAACCCTGCCGCATAGGGTGCCGCCACTTCTGCAAGCTGATCTTGAATCGCGGTCAGCTTTTTTGGATCGAAGGAAGGAGCTTTGGGCGCACGGGTTACGACACTTGCGGGAGGCGTTTTGGCGACTGTTGGGCGGCTCGGAAATAGCAGCGAAGTCCCTAACCAAAGGAGAAATACCGAAAGCGCGATCGCCCCACTAGTCATCATTCGATCGGTCAACCGATCATTCCAAGCTTGGGGCAAAATACCCCGAATTTTTGGCAATATTGCTTCCCACCAGCGCTGTACCTGGGGCTGAATGACATTCCACGCCGATCTAACTTGCTTGCCCAACTGCACCGCAGTAGACCCAAGGGTGAGGATCAAAGATTGCGCCGTTTGCCAAAACTGCTTCACCTTTTGCAGCGAAGTGGCAGGAGTAGAAACTTTCGGGCTGGCTTGGGCAGAAGCTGGAGCGACCGAGGGAGAAGGTTCAGAAGGCTGAGGGTCGGGAGACGGAGTGTGATCTTGAGACATGGGTGCAAACGTTCCTGCTATTTTAGGAATGTCTGAAGTTTACTACACCAAGGATTATGGGTTTCAACCGTCGTCAGTTTTTACTGTTAGGGGGAGCATTGGGCGGCGTGGGTCTATCGCTTGCTGCCCAACAATTGTCGGCTGTTAATAGAGCCTCTCAGGGAACTGCAATTCCGTTACAGAAGTTACAGAATGGGACAAGCACTCCGATCGCCCAAAGTTCTCCGGCTTCAGGCATTTTTAACCCGCCTCGGGGCGATGCCCGCATTGTGGTGATTAGTGATCTCAATAGTCAGTATGGCTCCACCGACTACGAACCCGAAGTAGATCAAGCGATCGCCCTCCTGTCTACTTGGAAACCCGATCTCGTGCTCTGTGGGGGCGACATGGTGGCTGGGCAATCGCCGTTCCTTTCCAACAGCGAACTTCAGGCAATGTGGGCAGGGTTTGATCAACATGTCAGCGCGCCCATGCGGCAAGCCAAAATTCCCTACGGCTTCACCCTGGGTAATCACGATGCTTCGGGGGCGATCGCCAATGATGGCAGCTTTCTGTTCAGCCAAGATCGAGAGGCAGCCTCCGCTTATTGGAACGATCCGAGCCATAGCCCAGGGCTACAATTTGTCGATCGCGCGGGGTTTCCCTTTTACTACACCTTCCAGCAAAACGACATCTTTTTTCTCGTGTGGGATGCCTCAGCCGCCAAGATTCCTGCCGCACAACTTGCTTGGGCAGAAAAAAGTTTAGCCAGCAGCGCCGCACAGGCAGCAAAACTGCGGATTGCCATTGGTCATTTGCCCCTCTATGCCATCACCATTGGACGAGATGAACCCGGAGAATATTTAGAAAAAGCCGAGGAGTTGCGATCGCTCCTCGAACGCTACAACGTTCACACCTACATTAGCGGTCATGATCATGCCTACTATCCAGGGCACCAAGGCAACCTAGAACTCCTCCACTGCGGTATTTTAGGATCAGGAACGCGCCCCCTACTCAACGGCAACCTCCGCCCCCAAAAAACTCTCACCGTGGTCGATGTCAGCCTCTCCCAAGCCGACACCACCTACACCACCTATGACATGGCAACCCTGGCATTGGTCGATCAGCAGCAACTCCCCAAACTGATTGCTACCCCCACCGCCAAAGTGCTGCGTCGAGATGTGGAATGGGCATCACTGACACCCGCAGAACAAGCGCTAGAGTACACGCCTAGCTACTAATATGGCAATCACCACCCAACAACTCATTCGCTTTAAAAAAGAAGGACGAGCGATCGCCGTTCTCACCGCTTCAGACTATCCTTTTGCCCAGATTCTTGACCAAGCCGGAATAGACGTAATCCTCGTGGGTGACAGCTTAGGGATGGTCACCTTGGGCTATGAAACCACGCTCCCTGTGACCCTAGACGAAATGATTCACCATGCCAAAGCCGTCCGCCGAGGCGTAAAACATGCTCTAATGGTGGTCGATTTGCCCTTCATGACCTACCAAGAAAGCCACGAGCAAGCAATGCGATCGGCAGGTCGCGTCATGAAAGAGACCGGAGCCCAGGCAGTGAAGCTAGAAGGCGGCTATGCTGACCGAGTAACCACGATCGCCCAACTCGTGCAAGCCGGTATTCCAGTCATGGGGCATCTGGGGCTAACGCCACAATCCGTGCATCAGGTGGGCGGCTTTCGGCAACAGGGGCGATCGCCAGCAGAAGCAGAAACCATGATGGTAGAAGCGATCGCCCTAGAAAAAGCCGGATGTTTTGCGATCGTGCTCGAACATATTCCCCCAGAACTAGGACTGCACATTAGCCAAAAGCTCAGCATCCCCACCATCGGCATTGGTGCCGGGCCTCAGTGCGACGGACAAGTGTTGGTCACCGCCGATTTGCTAGGCTTATCCGCCTGGCAGCCCCCGTTTGCCAAGGTCTACACCAACCTCCGAGAAAGCATCACCCAAGCCGTTCAAACCTTTGGCAGCGAAGTCCGCGAACATCGCTTTCCTCAAGAGTAGGGCGATCGACATGACTGAATTGTTGCTAAATTATTGCTGAATGGCACAATAAACATCCATTCCCTACCCTCCTATGGAAAAAGCCACGGCTCATCCCCTATTCCCCATCCCCTCTCCCACTCTCCCACCCTCCCCCTCTCCCTACGCATACAAACTCGCAACGTATTCTCCATAGCCGTTATAAATCTGGCTCGGCACTTCTTTCCACTTAAAATCAGGACCTCTGCAATCAAGCGTTCCTTCTTCTGCGACCAGCGAGGATGGGACACATCGGGTTCTACATTCGACTCAATTTTGTACTCACCCGGACTGATCGTGTTCCAATAGGTCGCGGGTTGGGTGGCAACAAACTCAATTTTGACGATCGACTTCGCCCCTTTAAACCCATATTTCCAAGGAATCACCGCTCGAATGGGCGCGCCATGCTGCTTCGGGAGCGATCGCCCATAGTTGCCCACCGCAAAAAACGCCAAATCATTTGCCATTTCGTCCACCCGCAAACTTTCGACATAGGGAAAAGGCAAAAACTGAGAAGGCGGAAAACTCGGACCCTTCATAATCTGAGCATCATAGAAAGAAGTGAACTTAACAAATTTCGCCTGCGCCGACGGCTCTACCTGCCTCAGAATGACGTTCATCGGAAACCCCAGCCAAGGCACCACCATCGCCCAAGCCTCCACACAGCGGAACCGATAAACCCGTTCCTCTAAAGGAAATTTCAGTAAATCATCGAGATCATAGGTTTTAGGATTGCTCACCAATCCCCCCACCTCCACCTTCCAATCGTCGAGCGGCAGCGCTTGGGCATTTTGCCAAATTTTTTTAGTGCCACCAAACTCATAAAAGTTATTGTATGTCCCTGCCAAAACTTCGTGGGTAATCGGGCGCTCTACCTTTGCAAAAGCTGGATTCAAACTTGCTTTAAGGTCATAAGTTCCCATAAAAGGAGTTTCTGCGGCAGTCGGCTGCTTTTGGCAACCCAAAAGCGGTAAGGCAGAACCCGCAATCCCTGCGCCAATTAGCCCTTTCAAAAACTGCCGCCGATGATTAAAAGCCGTTTCTGAAGTGACCTCACGCTCTGAGTGCCAAGGTTTAGGAAGATGAAGGAAAGCCATGGCTAGAAATATAGTTTGTTACTTTTTTTAATATAAGCGGCAAAGATAAAATCTGAATGAAACTTCGCCAAGAGATTTTGAATCGGGAGGTCTGATGCATTTTAGGTAGGCTCGAAAAATGAAGCCTAATACCCGTAAAGGCTGCGCGATGCCAACCTCCGTTTAATTCCCTCTAAAGGCATGAAATTAATCTTATAAAACTAATTTCATAAAACTAATCCATAGAAATCCTAAAGCGGGTGCGAGATTCACAGATTTCAACAATCATTCTATGGATTTTCACCGACGATTTGGGATGGTTATGTTTAGGGTAAGCTACCAAACTTTATGAAGAGCAAGTTTTTTATTTAAGCAGTATTTATTTAAGAAACCTTTTAATTTTTTACCTCCTACCTGTTCTCCTTAATTCTTGCTGGGGCACAAAGTTTAAGAACAAAAAGTTTTAGAATCTTCAACACAGCCTCTAGGCTTCAGTCAGGTTTAGTCATTTTTGAGGCTAGAACTAGAGGCAAAAGGATTATTAAGAATTGTAAGCGATCGCCCCTCCCTTACCCTTCCCTCTGTCAGAAGATAGAAGACAATTGAATCCCATAGTTTTATGGTGATACAAGACGTAGTTGAGCCAATGTCTCTTAATGTTTATTAAAGTCTCACCAAAAAATAAGGCAAAGTCTGTCGATAGACCTCGCCTTAATCTTAAATTTCTCTAGTTAGGAATTAACTTTGTAACCTTGCCCTCTATTCTGACTTGTAAAAGAATAAGCGCCACCCTGTCACTATCATGACAGAACTTAGTCTTCCAAATAAGCCTGAACATTCACCTCAGGACTGTAGAGAGTACGCCTTCGGAACAGATCTGAGATGACTCTTTTCACTTACAAAGTGTCAACGAATAGAAGCAGATGTTAGTAGCTCTTCTGCCTCATCTTCAGGAACCCGCAGGCTGGGGAACAGAAAATGATTTTCTTCAACATATTGCGCACCAAACAAACCCTTCTCAGCCCAGAAATATCGGTCTGTGGTGTGCTCGTTGCGTTTGACTAAGAGTAGAGCTGGTGGCAAAATGCCTTCAGCTTGGATATACTTCCTAGCGGCAGTAACAGGCTTGTCTTCACCACACTCAATACTAAATTGAGGTACCAATTCTAGAATTCTGCGTCCTTCTAGTCGACGACGACTTTTCCGCTTGCGTCTTCTTGCCAACCCTGTTACCTCCTTACTACACTGCTATTGTAATCCTAGTTACAAAAATCACTAAGACTTGAAAGAGTATATAGGCTTGGCTCTGGGATTTCAACTGTCTTTAAATTTTTGATACAGAATCTAAAGGAAGTTTGTTGTTCGCTAATAATTTTTCCAAAATCTTACTTTGGGTCAAAATAATGGGCTAGGTTTGATGCCAAACTGAGAGCGATTAGGGCGTACAGGGCGCTCTTGTATTGATTGAATGTTTCTACGAAAATGGATCAGGTAAAACATTAGAGTACGGGTAAGGACAAGCTTTATGAATCAATATTTTTGAAAGCCATTCAGCCTAAATGATAAAAAATTTATAAAATCTAAATCTTAGAGTCTTAGAGTTGGTTTCATTTTTTCTGGGTTCCCTATGCTCATGCCTGCTAGTGCCGAATTTGTTGCCCTTTGTCAAGCACAGGTGACTCTGCTAACGCAAATGGGTGCTGCACTCAGCATTGTTTATCTGACTGAAGAACTGACTGAGGTGGCAGATGCCAAGCTGGTTCCGGTCGTGGCTTATCCTGAGGCGATCGTCACTTGGGACAAAGACCAAATTCTGTCGCTCCTCTCTCGCCGCCAACGGCAGAGTAAGCCGCGCCTCTTGGCTGCCAAAACTTCTGCTAATCATCCTGCGTCATTAACAGTCTTGCCAGTCTCCCGCTCAACCGCGTCGCCCCTGCCCCTCCAGGCTGCCGAACAAGCGCTGCTGCGGCAACAGCAGCTTATCCTGCCGCTAATTCATGAAGACACGGTCATGGGTTTGTTAGTTACAGCGCGTTCCGATCGGGCATGGAGCGAGGCGGAGCAAACGCAGCTTAAGCAGGTTGCCGAAACCTTGGCAGTCGCCTGTGTGCTCGATCAGCGATCGCAATGGATGGCAGAAGATCTGCATCAACAGCAAATGCTTTGGGAGCAACGGCAAGATTTATTTGATGATTTGCTGCATCAATTTCGCAATCCGCTGACTGCGCTGCGAACCTTTGGTAAACTGCTCATGCGCCGACTTCAGCCCGAAGATACGAATCATCCGGTTGCAGATGGCATTGTCCGCGAAAGCGATCGCCTTCAAGATTTGCTGAAACAGCTCGACATCGCCGCCGATTTAAACGACCTCAAGCTTTTGCCCGTCCAACCCGCTTCTGTAGCGCTGTTGCCGGAATCGCTCACTGGGTCAGCCTGCTGCCTAGATCGCCATGCTCTGATCGAAGTTTTAGAACCGTTGCTAGAATCGGCAGACGCGATCGCCCAGGATCGGCAACTGACCCTACAAAGCAAAATTCCGGTCTCTTTGCCGCCTGTGCAAACGGATGTGAAAATGTTGCGCGAAGTCCTGAGTAACCTGATCGATAATGCTTTGAAGTACACGCCTGCGGGGGGCGGAGTGTGGGTGCAGGCAGAAGACCAAGGGAAAAAACAGGCGATCGTCATTGCCGATACGGGTGCAGGAATTCCGCCTCAAGATTTGCCGCGCTTGTTTGAACGACACTACCGAGGGGTACAAGCGCAAACGGCAATTCCAGGTTCGGGGCTGGGGCTGGCGATCGCCCGCGAACTGCTCCACGCGATGCAAGCCGACCTGGAAATTTTTAGCCCTGCACCCACCTGCGGTTTATTGCCCCCCGACTACCCCGCCACCGGAACCGCAGTCGTCGTTTGGTTGCCTACTGCCTGAAGCGGAAGGGTAATGATGAACTCAGTCCCTTGACCGGGCTCGGAAACACAGTCTAAGGTGCCGCCATGTTTTTCAACGATAATTTGGCGACTGATCGAAAGCCCTAATCCGGTGCCTTTGCCAACAGGTTTAGTTGTAAAAAAGGCGTTAAAGAGTTTAGCTTTTGTTGCCTCGGTCATGCCCTTGCCGTTGTCGGCAATACCAATCACCACGCGGTCTACCTCAGCTTGGGTAGAGATGTGAACAGTCGGCTGTAATTTTTTCTGATCAGCATCAGCATCCTCTTCCAAGACATCAATGGCATTCGCCAAAAGATTCATAAATACTTGATTGAGTAACCCGGCATAACAGTTCACTAAAGGCAAATCGCCGTAAGATTTGGTCACCTTAATCTCGGACCGACAAGATTGAGCGGTTAATCGATGCTTTAAAATTAGCAGTGTACTATCAATGCCTTCATGAATGCTCGTGGGCTGTACAGAGTCATCTAACCGCGAGAAATTTCTTAGGCTCACTACAATGTCGCGAATGCGTTGCGTTCCAGTTTGCATAGACGCAATCAGCTTTGGAAAGTCTTCTGCAACGTATTCTAGTTCGCTCTTGTCTAGGTGCTGTTGAATGGCCGGATGAGGGGGACAATGCATTTGGTAAAGGGCGATCGCCTCCAGCATATCTTGAGTATACTTCTCGGCATAACCCAAGTTGCCATAAATGAAATTCACAGGATTATTAATTTCATGGGCAATTCCTGCCACCATTTGTCCTAAACTCGACATCTTTTCAGTTTGTACCAACTGAGACTGAGTTTCTTGAAGATTTTCTAAGGTTTTGGCTAGTTCCTCCGTCCGTTCTTGCACCCGTGTCTCTAGCTGTTCATTGCTTTCTTCTAAAAGCGTAAAAGATTGATGCAATTGACGAGCAACTTGATGAACCGTATCTGCCAAAATACCCAGTTCATCTTGGGCTTGATTGATGGGGGGCAAAGAGTCGATGGTTTGATGGGCGATCGGGCTTAAGCGTCCCAACCTCTCAGCATCGGCAGTTCTAAGATGATTGCACTCAGCCAAAATAGGCTGGAGTCTTCTATTTAAGTGACAAATAAACAAAAAGACAACGAGCAAAAGAATCACCCCTGCTCCGCCCGCACTTACTGCCATATAAACTAGGGCAGGTCGCAGAATAATGCGCTTTGGCACCACTGCAATCATCAGCCAGTCAGTGCCCTTCACCCTTTGATAGGCTCATAAGTTTCCCTGAGAATCTATTAAACCCTGGCTTTGGCTTTGGGCTACCTGCCACACCCTGTCTAGCTCTGGAACTGCTTTGTAGTCTTGCTCCTTTGTTTTGGCTGGGTCAGGGGGATAGCTGAGCAGCTTTCCTGCTTGGCTTAAATAGCAAAGTAGCCTCCTTGGGAAAGCACCGGAATATCGGTGAGCTTGCCAATGGCAGTGACGTTAATATCTGTACCAATTACGCCCAAAATTTCCTGCTGATTGTCGTAGAACGGGTACATGAGGCTGGTCATGGTCACACCGTACCAGAAGTAAGGCTCAGTCCACACGCCTTTTCCAGAGGTTGTAGGGGTTAGGTAGTAATCTTGGGTGGGGTAATTGTCGGCAGTTAGGAGTTCGGTGTAGCGAGTGTGGTGGTTAGGCGGGGGGAGTAAGTTGCCGACTGTTGTGGGAAGCTCTTGATCGGCAGAAAAGTAATGCCATATCCATTGGCGATCGGGCACGAGTTGATAGGGGGTTTGACCTGCCCCGATCGCCATTGTTAAGTGCGGGCGTTTTTGAAAGAACTCGAAGGTGGTTTGTTTGTAAGCCTCTGCATCTGTGATGCCTAATGCTTTCATTTGTTGGAGCGCCACGCCAAAGGCGATCGTATACGCCTCTGCCTGGGTAATTTGTTCCTCGACCCGCCCCACTTGAGTATGGAGCCGACTGATCATTTCATCCTTAGCGCGATTTTCTAATGCCCGATAAAACAGGTAAGATACGCTGCCTAACGCGACCAACGTAGCCCCCAAGACCGAGAAAAATAATTTTGCCCCAACAGAATGTAATAATCGGAGGCGAGGCTGCGCCAGATCAACAAGTTTAGTCATGAGGGCAGAGATACAAATTAAGAGACCAGTAGCCTTATCATTCCCAAATCTTTTTTAAATCATGGAACATCCCCGCATCTTGACTCTCCTGAGCGACTTTGGGCTGAACGACGTGTATGTGGGCATGATGAAAGGCGTGATTGCTCAAGTCAACCCCCTGCTTAAAGTGATTGATCTGACCCATCAAATTGAGCCTCAAGATGTGATGGCGGCACAGTTTAATTTGATGAATGCCTATCCTTTTTTTCCTGCTGACACGGTGCATGTGACGGTGGTTGATCCAGGAGTAGGGGGCAAGCGGCGGGCGATC
>JAAUPA010000376.1 GCA_012034615.1 Leptolyngbyaceae cyanobacterium CSU_1_4
AAGTCCAACAAATTGGAACCGACATCAAGATCTATTAAGGAAATCTCAAAACATTCGGTCTTCTGGGTGGCTATTCTAAGCGCAGCGGTTGGATATATGGTCATGAGTTTCATCATGACGGCAACGCCCGTAAGCATGCACGTGATGGACGGACATTCATTGGGCCATACCAAGTGGGTTATTCAAAGTCATATTATTGCGATGTATCTCCCTTCCATTTTTACGGCATGGATTGTTAGAAAGCTTGGGGTCCCTCGCATGATGATTGGAGGATTGATTGCTTTTGCCAGTTCCTTATCGAATGGCTCAGATTTGAGTGCTCTTCATTTAGTCGGTTTAGGGTTGGCGGGGAGCGGTGTGGGCGCTTTGGCTGTAGGGATTTTAGGAGCGTTTACGGGTACTAATGTTCATAAAGTTCACCCGGATCAGGCTGCAAACATTCAATATGTATTAGTGGCAGATATTACACCAACTGAGTTAAAAAAAGCTCAAATACTGCTTCAAGAAAGCGGTATTCCGGTTACTCCTAATTAATCATAAAGTGTTAGCTTGGTAGCTGCCAAAGTTGTGGGGTTCACCCCTCTGAACGGTAATCACAGTTTTAACTCCACCCCGACGCATAAAGTCGCCAATGACTCGTAGAGACCGAGGTTTTACATCTTTGAAAAACTTATCAGCGATCGCGTTGATAACCCCCTCATGGGAAATTTTTTCGTTGCGAAATGAGTTGATATATAGTTTTATCGCTTTTAGTTCAACTGTAAATTCATGGGGAATATAATCAATGACAATTGTTCCTGAATCGGGGTATCCAGAACGGGGGCAGAGGGAGGCAAACTCTGGGTGTTCTAAGTGGATGAGGTAGGGAATTAGGGATGGACTTTCCCATACTTCTAAAGGATCGATCGCTGCCTGGGCGATCGCATTTGAGCCATAGAATTCAGCCATATTAAGCCTCTCTAAATTTCCAAATTGGATCATTTACTCCAGCTTCGATAAACCCTTTATCTCGAAGCAGGCAGGCAGCGCAATGTCCGCAACCTCCCTTAATGCCTTGATAGCAGGTATGGGTCAGTTCAAACATTTTCTTGAACTCCTCAACACCTAATAAGTTCTGAGCCAGTTTCACGCTTTCTGCTTTAGTTAAAAACATCAGCGGTGTCAAGATTTTGAATTTACCCTTTTCCCCAAAGTTACCCAAGCTTAATGCCTCTTCTAAAGCATCAATAAATACTCTACGACAATCTGGATAACCCGAGTAGTCGCATTCACAAACTCCCGTACCAACCGTGCTAATTCCTAGGGCGATCGCCCGATTCGATGCGAGGGTTAGGAACAGGGCATTGCGAGAAGGAATAAACGTGTTAGCTACCCCCTCTGGCACATCTTCTGAACGGGCAAAAATATCCACAGAATTGTTTGAAACTAAGGGCGAAGTGCTTGTTAAAACATTGCCCAGCTCAATAATTTCGTGGGAGGCGACCCTTAACGCTTTCCCCACGGCAAGGGCACTTTCCACCTCGATTTCATGCCGTTGCCCATAGTGAATAGTCAGAGCATGAACGTCTTCGTAACGGGTTTTAGCTTGTAGAGCAACCGTTGTGGAATCTTGTCCACCGCTTAAGAGGATGAGGCATTGAGTCGGAGGGCTCACGGGTTTAGTCCTGCAATAATAAGGTGGTTACGCGATCGCGAGTTTCGGAAACAGAAACTTTAATGAGCCGGATTAAAGGGTCAGAAATCAAGGTTCTAATGGTTGCAAAGAATGAGCATAAAGCCTCGGTGGTTCCTGCTTCACATCCTGACAAGTGATTAACCGTAGGCGGAATTTTAGAAATTAAATCTTCAAGCTGCTGCTGCATTTCAATCATGTCTAATCCATAGAGATCTCCTGTGTTTTGCTGGGATTGAAAAGTTAGCCGAACCTCAAAAACATGGGAATGAAAGTCATGCCAGAGCGGAGGATTACTATGACATCTTTCAAAAGATGAGGCAATTTCGTACTCAAAATTTAGCGATCGCAGAGTTTGGAGTAAATCGCTATCTTGGGCATCAATATTACGATAAATTGGGGGGCTAACGGGTGCTACTGCTGTTGCGGTGCTTCGATCTAATTTTTGAAGGCGGCAATGATTCGAGTTCATGATCGTTTTTACAGGCTCCGATAACTGATTTAAGAAATTATTTGAGAAATTAATTTGAGAAATTGTTGCTGAGCTAGGGCAAATTTAGAAACTTATGGGTTTGCAAGCTCAGTTTATAGGTTCGTCCCTGATGCGATCGCTGTCTTTCTAAATCTTGCAAGAGTGAAACTGCGATCGCGCTGGTCACCGAAAGATTGTTCCACTCGGGCTGTAGATAAACTGGTGCTTGAGTGGTGGCTAAAGGAGCTTGATAGAACTTAAGCTCAGTGCCATCTTCAATGACCAGCTTAATTTCATCTGCTCGCTTCCAGTAAAACTCTAGGGATTTGTAGTGCGGCGATCGGGCGACTTTATCTTTAGGCGAAAAAGTAATCCAGCAACCTGCTAAGTCTGCCCCAGAAACAGAAGCAATGCCTGCGGTTTCAATATGGACAGTAAACCCTGCGGTTTGCAACTCGCGAATTAAGACGGCGCAGTTTTTTTGCAACAGCGGCTCTCCGCCCGAAATCACAATCCGTTGAGGGGCATAACTAGAAACTTGCTGAATGATATCGGCGATCGCCATCCAGTGATGAGGGTTTTGCCGAGTGGCATCTGCCGCCGCCGCCCAGCCCTGATCACAAAAATCGCACCCAACCGGACAGCCATATAAGCGAACAAACGACACAGGAACTCCGGTGAATGCTCCTTCACCTTGTATCGTTTCAAAAATTTCCTCAACTAGCAAGGCGTTCGTTGTGGTCGTCATCGTATCTGCATGGAAGGTAGCTGGGTTGGGGGCGATCGCCGCAGCTCTCAGTATATAACAATACTTTCCAGTCGTTGGCTGAGAGGATGTTTGAAAAGTATAGATTGAGATCCGAACCGCCCCCTAAATCCCCCATTCTGGAGGATTTTGAACAAGAATTGGCTTAAAAGTCCCCCAGATGATTTAGGGGGCGAGTGTAAAGC
>JAAUPA010000077.1 GCA_012034615.1 Leptolyngbyaceae cyanobacterium CSU_1_4
ACGCCCACCACGGCGAGGAAGAGCGATGACCGGGTGCGGCTGGCAAGGATCGGCCTCGCGACGGCGACGTAGATGCGTCCGAGCAGCCCGATCCGGTCGTGCGCGTGGCCGTGGGACTTGCCCTGGCCGAGGCGCAGCATCAGCCACGGGGTGAGCATGACCGCGACGAAGAAGACGAGGATGATGGCGCGGGTGCGGGGAACCTGCTTGTGCTCCAGCCAATCGACCACGGGGTCCAGCAGGTAGGCGAGGATGGCGGCAACGGCGAGGGTTCGAGGGGACATGATTAATCGCGCTTTTAGTTCACCACCATCCTAACTGGGCTGCTGCTGGGTAATGCAATGAAAGGCACCACCCGCTGTCAAAATAGCCTTGGACGATAGCCCGATGGTACGGCGCGTCGGAAAATGAGGGCGATCGGCCGCCACAGCCCGCCTCATCAAACCTCACTGACCATAGGTGGGCACCACCACCGTACTATTGCCAATATAAAAATTGACGTAGCTGGCTGCCATAATTTGGCCGTCCTCATCCAGCACTCGCCCAGGGGAAGGAATAGTAACCACCTTGAGGGTTCTTCCTTGGGCATCGGTAAAGGTAGCAAGGGTTTGGGCAATTCGCTCTAAAGTGGCGGCGTTGGGGTCATCTTCTGTTTGGGGTGCCATACACATCACCACACCAGGAGCAATAAACCGCGCAATGGTGTCGATGTGCCCATCGGTATGATCGTTAATTAGCCCTTCGTCTACCCACAAAATTTTTGATAGCCCAAGGCTGCCTTTAAGCTTTGTTCTAGTGTCTCTGGGTCGAGTTCGGGGTTGCGATTGGGGTTGAGCAAACATTGGCGCGTCGTTAGACAAGTCCCTTCCCCATCAGTGTCGACGGAGCCGCCTTCTAATACAAAAGGATGCTCGAAGGTTTGGAAACCCGTTCCTTTGGCAATTTGTTCTGCTACTGTTCGATCTAAGGGCAATGAAAATTTGTTGCCCCACACGTTGAACTGAAATACGGCGGCGGCGATCGCGACTACTCTGGTTACGGACAAAAAATGGGTGCGCAGTCCCTCAGCCAAATGTCGTCGTAGGGGAGGAGGTGAAAGTTGACGGGGGGTGCCTGTCAGTAATTGTCTGGCCTGCTCAAGGACGCCTATGTTTGCCACAAGCAGTTCAATTTGTTCGCCTCGGGCTTGGCCTGTGGTGGGGTCGATGTCGGCGATCGCCTGACACAGGCTGACAAACTCGAGCTGAGCGGCTGCCAGTGGTTCGCCCCATTCATAGGCGTTATGGGGGAAGGCTAGCCAGCAGGCGCGATGGGGCTCCCATTCGGCGGGTTGGCTAAAGCCTTGAGCGGTCAGCTTCTGAGTCATGGAATCGATGGACAGTAAATGAGTCTGTAATGTCTTTATCGTAGCGACTGAGGGGATTGCCTGTATGTCAAGCGCAATTCATCTTTAGCAGAAGTGTTGCTCGGTTAGACGAATCTTGTAAAAGGGTTGTGCTTCAAAATACCGATGTGTTATATTCGTTAGCCGGAAGGTAGTTGGGGTCGATGCCCGAGTGGTTAATGGGGGCGGACTGTAAATCCGCTGGCTACGCCTACGCTGGTTCAAATCCAGCTCGGCCCATTTCACAAATTTGCCCGTGTGGCTCAGTGGTAGAGCACACCCTTGGTAAGGGTGAGGTCATCAGTTCAATCCTGATCACGGGCTTAAGGAAAAATGTACATAATGTATACACAGGTTGGTTAGGGCAAGGAGCTTAAGTCCCTTGTCAATTACAGTGCTTAATCTGTCCTAATCAGGGGGCTTACAGATATAAATTCAGGCTTCTCCTGCTTCATGACGCTCCATTGCGCGGGGATATTCCACCTTCATGCAAAAGTCCGAGCTTAAAAAGTCGGGGCTAATCAATAGCAAAATAATATCGGCAGCGTTCAGGCGATCGTCAATAACAATTGCCCATTGGCTACCCGCAGGAATTTGGCGATCGCACCAAGTTACCGCCATTTGCTGATGTTCCAGAATCTTCAATTGTCTTGCCAATTGATCCCGTCACTCATCATCGGCATGAGCATAGGGAAAAAAGATGCCGATCAGTTGTTCTGCCATTTTCAACCTGTTCTGCGATCGCTCCACTCACCTATAAAAACCAAACAAAAAAAGAGAAGGCTGTAGAATTAACTCCACAACCTCTCTTACTTAATCAATTTACAACCTATTCAACCGCCTGTGGCAACAACTCGCGTGTTTGCTCACTGACAATGTGAACCACGCCGTCGTCATTGACATCTACCATCGCAGTAGTGCCACTCTTGACGCGACCTGCCAGCATTTCCTCAGCCAGAGAATCTTCTAGCAAGCGCATAATGGCTCTGCGCAGCGGACGTGCTCCGTAGCTGGGGTTGTAGCCTTCTTCAATCAACCGATCCATAAAGCGATCGCTGACATTCAAGGTAATGCCCTGCTCCGAGAGACGACCAAAGATTTCTTTAAGAAGAATATTGGCAATCAACTTGATTTCTTCCTTCTTCAGTTGACGGAAGACAATAATCTCATCCAAACGGTTCAAGAACTCAGGACGGAAGTACTGCTTTAGTTCTTCGTTAACCAAAGAACGAATGCGGTTGTAGTTCGCTTCATCGACTGTATCGGTCGAGAAGTCGAAGCCTAATCCGCCGCCGCCTTTCTCAATCACCTTAGAACCAATGTTCGAGGTCATGATCAGCATCGTGTTCTTGAAGTCTACGGTGCGTCCCTTGGCATCGGTCAGACGACCATCTTCCAAGATTTGCAACAGCATATTGAACACGTCGGGGTGTGCCTTTTCAATTTCGTCAAACAGAATGACGGTGTAAGGACGACGACGAACGGCTTCAGTAAGCTGACCACCTTCGTTGTAGCCGACGTAGCCCGGAGGTGAACCAATCAGCTTGGAAACCGTGTGACGCTCCATGAATTCCGACATATCGAGGCGGATCATGGCATCTTGGCGACCGAAGAAGTAAGCGGCTAAGGTTTTAGCTAGCTCAGTTTTACCCACCCCCGTTGGTCCAGAGAAGATGAAGCTAGCGATCGGGCGATCGGGACTCTTTAGCCCCACCCTGGCACGACGAATAGCGCGAGAAATCGCTTTAACAGCCTCTTCTTGACCCACCATGCGGGTGTGCAGCGTGTCTTCCATATGCAGAAGTTTCTCAGACTCAGATTCGGTAAGTTTGTTGACCGGAATCCCTGTCCAGGAAGCAACGATGTGGGCGATATCTTCTTCAGTGACGATTGGAGAAGCAGAATCTTCACCATCAGCAGCTTCAGTTTTCTTGTTCTGAGCAATCGCCCGAATTTCTGCCTTAATTTCCATTTCCCGATCGCGCAGTTCACCCGCGCGGTCGAAGTCTTGGGAACGAACAGCATCGTCTTTGTCTTTGAGAACTTGACGCAGTTCTTTGTCTAGCTCTTTGGCTGCTGGGGGCAACTGAGAGTTCAGTAACCGAACCCGCGATCCGGCTTCGTCCATGAGGTCGATCGCTTTATCGGGTAAGAAGCGATCGGCAATATAGCGATCAGATAGCTTGGCGGCTGCTTCTAATGCGTCGTCAGAAATTTTGAGCTTGTGGTGCTGTTCATAGCGATCGCGCAAGCCGTGTAAAATCTCGATCGTTTCGGGTACGGTAGGTTCGCCCACCATGACGGGTTGAAAACGACGTTCCAGGGCAGCATCTCGTTCAATGTGTTTGCGGTACTCGTCTAGAGTGGTTGCGCCAATACATTGCAGTTCGCCCCTTGCCAACGCAGGTTTGAGAATGTTAGCCGCATCGATCGCGCCTTCAGCAGCGCCTGCACCGATGAGGGTATGGACTTCGTCAATGACTAGAATGACATTTCCAGCTTGACGAATTTCGTCCATGATCTTCTTGAGGCGTTCCTCAAATTCGCCGCGATACTTGGTGCCCGCGACTAAAAGACCAATATCTAGGGTGACGACGCGTTTATCTTCCAAGATATCGGGGATATCGTTGGTGCAAATGCGCTGTGCTAAGCCCTCAGCGATCGCCGTCTTACCGACTCCTGGCTCTCCGATGAGAACGGGATTATTTTTGGTACGACGACCGAGAATTTGGATGACCCGTTCAATTTCTTTTTGGCGACCCACGACTGGATCAAGTTTGCCGTCGGCTGCCATTTGAGTCAGGTTAGAACCAAACTCATCTAATGTCGGGGTTTTAGTGCGACCAGAGCCACCGCCAGGAGCGACCTCGGCTGTTTCTCCCAACATCCGAATTACCTGAGTCCGAACCTTCGAGAGGTCAACACCCAAGTTTTCCAGCACTCGTGCCGCAACGCCTTCGCCTTCTCTGATTAAGCCAAGGAGGAGATGTTCGGTACCAATGTAGTTGTGTCCGAGCTGACGAGCCTCTTCTAGAGACAGCTCTAGAACTCGTTTCGCGCGGGGAGTGAACGGAATTTCGACAGCTACGAAGCCGGAACCCCGACCGATGATCTTCTCAACCTCAATCCGAGCATC
Organism: Leptolyngbyaceae cyanobacterium CSU_1_4; assembly: GCA_012034615.1. Taxonomy (GTDB): domain Bacteria; phylum Cyanobacteriota; class Cyanobacteriia; order Elainellales; family Elainellaceae; genus Timaviella. Next base: position 4,521 of record JAAUPA010000077.1, read on the forward strand.
TTTGAGATTAACGCCCATGGACTTGAGGACTTTGGCGGCGACGCCTGTTCCTTCTCCAATCAGACCCAGGAGGATCTGCTCTGTACCCACAAAATTATGTCCCAGGCGACGTGCCTCTTCCTGGGCAAGCATAATCACCTTAATGGCTTTTTCTGTGAAGCGTTCAAACATGGCGTTCCTTCTAAGTACCTGGTGCGTGCCGTTGCAATGATTTTAGCATAGGCAAAACGCCCAACCACCATAAGAAAGCGGTTAGTAACGGGTAGTAATTACCGAAGTGCAACCAAAAGACCTCAGAAAAACTACATTCACTGCTTTAGGAGTGCTTGAGAAATGTCCGAGAAGTTTGGTTCCGAGGCTCGGAGTCATTCACAGACTTCCGGCTGGGCTAGCGAACTCCCGACAAGAGATTTTTGTAAAAAACTGAGCAAATGTCAAGCTTTATACTACATTTCGTTGCAAACGCCATCCGGTTTTTTGAAGCCGATCGCCTATTTCCTGTTCCCAATCTGCCAGTTTTTGCTGAAATTCAGAACGCTGTAATCCTTTCCGCCATAGGATTAACGCATTCTCTTCGGGGTTCTGATAATACCTTTTGCGCTCCCCTACAGCCTCAAATCCAAACTTTTGGTACAGAGCGATCGCTCCCAAGTTGGAAACCCGTACTTCCAAAGTTGCCCATTCCAATTCTCGCTTCCGAGCTGCTTTTAAAAGAGCATGAAGCATCACCGATCCCCATCCTTGGCGTTGGAAAGTGGGGTCGATCGCCAAGGTTGTAATATGAGCCTCATCTAAAATTGCCCAAACACATCCCACTCCCAAAACTGGCGACGAGAGTATTGGCGGTGGAATTGCCATTGGCTCCGGAATTACTATTTGAGAAGATGGGGGCTGACAGGGGGCGGGAAGCGAAATCATTTGCCGAAGAATGAAGAGATCACTATTGGGGCTATTCATCTCCCGCCGATAGCCCTCAATCGTCCACATCCCCCCCAAACTGCGCCGATCTAGCTCAACCGTTGCCTCCAACTGCTCAGATTCTAAGGGCTTCAACTCCAAAACTTTCATGAAATTCCAAAGTCAATTCAAAATATCTAACGTTTGTACACAGCCCTAGATTGTACACTGGTAACTTATTGGCAGTGGGGCAATGCTCTAGAGCCAAAGGCAAAGCTAAGTTTTTAAGGATTAAGAACGCGAATGGTATCGACTCCTGCTAGAGAGCGGCTGAATTCAGGTCGTCAGTACCTGCCCACTCCCCCTACGCCCACTCCCTCTCCCAATCAATATCTTTTGCCGCTCACGGCTCAGGTCAATAGCCAAGATCATTTGGAAGTGGGTGGCTGCGATGTGCCCGAATTGGTTCAACGCTTTGGCACGCCTCTTTATATATTGGATGAGGAGACGCTGCGAACTGCTTGTCGTCAGTATCGGCAAGCCTTTGAGCGCTACTATCCCGGCGAATCTTTGGTGATCTATGCCTCTAAAGCTTGGAACTGCTTGGCAGTCTGTGCGATCGCTGCCAGTGAAGGTTTAGGGCTTGATGTGGTGTCTGGAGGAGAACTTCATACGGCATTGCAGGCAGGAGTAAAGCCCGAGCTGATTTATTTGCACGGTAACAACAAGTCAGTAGAGGAGCTACAACTGGCGATCGCCTCAAACTGCACCATTGTGGTCGATAACTGGCTAGAGCTGAAAACGCTGGTGGAATTGGCACATCCTGTCTCAATCCTGCTACGCCTTACCCCTGGCATTGAGTGCCACACCCACGAATACATCCGCACTGGGCATTTAGATAGCAAGTTTGGCTTTGACCCCGATCAACTCGAACCCGTCTTTGCGTTCATCGCCCAACAGCCTCACTTAAATTGCATCGGGCTTCATGCTCACATTGGCTCCCAAATCTTTGAGTTGCAACCGCATCAAGATCTGGCGGGCGTGATGGTGCAATGGTTCAAAAAAGCGGCAGCTCATGGGCTGCCGATGCGAGAACTGGATATTGGCGGTGGGCTAGGAATTTGCTACACCGAAGCCGATGATCCACCCAGCATTGACGATTGGGCAAAGGTGATTTGCGAAGGCATTGTTAAAGCTTGCGAAGAACAAAAGGTCCCTTTGCCTAAAATTATTGCGGAACCAGGGCGATCGCTGATTGGCTCAGCCTGCGTTACGGCATACAGCGTGGGCAGCCAAAAAGTAGTGCCTGGAATTCGGACTTATGTCACCGTGGATGGCGGCATGTCCGATAATCCCCGCCCTATTACTTATCAGTCTGTTTATCGGGCAGTGGTGGCCAATCAAATGTCAGCAGAGGCGAGCGAAACGGTGGCGATCGCAGGCAAGCACTGCGAATCAGGTGATATTGTCATTAAACAAGCCCAGCTTCCACCGACTCAACCTGGAGATATCATCGTCGTCTTAGCAACCGGAGCATACAATTACAGCATGGCTTCTAACTACAACCGTTTGCCTCGTCCGGCAGCCGTTTTAGTTCAAGCAGGCGAGGCGAATGTTATCATTCAGCGAGAAAATTACCAAGACTTAATGCGGCACGATCGCCTGCCCGATCGCTTGGTTGAAAAAGGGTGAAGAGTCGCCGGTCTTCACTTTGCCTTTCAGTAGCAGTAATCCAGAGTCTACCAAATGCCATCTCTGTGGGAGCAATTGCAGGCACTACTTCAATGGGCTTTATCCTGGATGTTTCAAGCCATTGACCTTCATTCTGTTTTGCTGCGTGCAGTTGACATCGGGCTGGTGCTGGTGTTGACGTATATCATTCTCGTCATCATTGGAGAACGCCGCACGCTTTGGATGGTGCGCGGTCTCATTGTCATGATGCTGGCTTTAGCCTTAAGTCGAGCATTTCGGCTAGAACTCCTGACTTTTGTGCTAGAAATGCTGGTGATTGGCTCGGCGGTAGCCATGGCATTAATTCTTCAGGCAGAATTTCGGCGATTGCTAGAACAATTAGGACGAGGCGAGGTGATGCAGCTCTTTCATCCATCGCGCGAGTCAATTCCGCGATCGGACAGTGTGATGGATGAAATTGTCGATGCGGTCAAAGAGTTGTCCCAAAATCGGACAGGGGCGCTGCTGATTTTAGAAACCGATCGCCCCATTGATGAGCGAGACTTTACAGTAGCCGGAGTCAGGATCAATGCAGAAGTGTCTAAAGAGTTGCTGCAAACAATTTTCCAAACCACAACCTTGCTTCACGATGGCGCAGTGTTCATTCGAGGCTCAAGGGTTGTTTCTGCCGGAGTCATTTTACCCATTTCCGAGCGCACCGCCTCGCGCCAACTTGGAACTCGGCACCGAGCAGCCATGGGAATTACGGAGCGAGTCGAAAATTGCGTTTGTGTGGTTGTATCTGAAGAAACAGGGTCTATTTCTCTGGCAGAGCGGGGAACGCTAAATCGTCCGCTCACCAGTAGTAAATTGAAAGAACTACTGTTGCAGCGATTCTCTCAAGGGGTGGATCGGGAGGCAGTTGCACCCCAGTTGCGAACCCTGGGTCGCCAACTTCGCACTCAAATCAAAGCGCTGCTTTCACGAGTTTTTCGCTCTTCATCATCGGCTTCTCGGGAGAAAAAATGACAGCTAAGCCCATTACGCTACAAGAGTTACCTACGGATTTACGGCCCGATCGCCTCCCCCAACACGTTGCGGTCATTATGGATGGCAACGGTCGCTGGGCTAAAAAGCAGGGCTTACCCCGCATCATGGGTCATCGGCGCGGAGTCGATACGCTTAAAGAACTGTTGCGCTGTTGCAAAGACTGGGGCATTGGGGCGCTCACCGCCTACGCTTTTTCCACCGAGAACTGGGGACGACCGCAAGAAGAAGTTAATTTTCTCATGATGTTATTTGAGCGCGTCTTGCGCCAAGAACTGCGAGAGATGATGCAAGAGGATGTGCAAATTGAGTTTGTGGGCAATTTGAATGCCTTGCCCGAATCGCTTCAGCAGGAAATCGCCAAATCAGTAGACGAAACGCGCCACAACACAGGCACAAAATTTCGGGTTGCCACCAATTATGGGGGACGGCAAGAAATTATTCACGCTTGTCAGGCGATCGCACCCAAGTGCAACAAGGTCACCTCCAGCCCGAGGAAATTGACGAAGCGCTCTTTGAACGCCATCTCTACACCGCCGGAACCCGTGACCCAGACCTGTTAATTCGGACGAGCGGCGAAATGCGCATCAGCAATTTTCTGCTGTGGCAGGTGGCATACGCCGAACTGTATGTGACCCATACGCTTTGGCCCGACTTTGACCGAGCCGAGTTTCATCAGGCGCTTTCTGCCTATCAATCGCGCGATCGACGGTTCGGCAAAGTTTCAGCCGTTCACTAATCTCGTCTAAAATTTTGGTAACCCCAAAATCATTAACGAAATTATTAACAAAGCTAACGAGAATCCTCACCGTTCGTTAAGACTGAATCTAGACCGGGAATAATCATCACAAGTTCATAACAATGTAAAGAGACGAACTATGTTGAGTCAGCTAGAACGTCTGAGCTGTGAGGTAGAGGGTCGATATGCCAGCGACTCAGAACTACAGTTTTTAACAGACTACGTTCAATCCTTCAACCTGAGAGTGCAGACCTATCAAAAACTCCAAGAAATGGAGGTTGCGTTCGTTCAGCAAGCTTATATCAAGATGCGATCGCAAGACCCAAATCTCTTCAAAAATGGCACCGAAGATATCAGCGGCAAATGGAAACGAGACACCCTCAGGGTTTTACGCTATGTGCGATCGCAGTTTTGATGAATGACCCCAAACCCTCCGAGAACGCTTTCTCCTCTGGTTTCAAACCATTATGCGAGCTTTTAACGCCGAGAAAGGCTGTAATGCTACCTACACCGTGTTACAAGAAATTGTGAAGCAAAACTTGCCCGCCCCCCAAGCCAGCCTAGTTTGTCCGATTTTAGAACTGACCCGCCGGGCGCTCGGAACCGCCTCCTAGCCCGACAATTTTGCCCACACGGTTCAGCGCCTCAGCATTCATTGCCCGATTTTCTCTATCAATTGCGCTCCTTCCCAATATCCTCTTCACTCCCCACAATCCTATGGTGATCGTTGCGTCCGATAGCCAGCATCCCGTCAAACTTAAACATCCTAAAAAGCATAACCACTACGGGTTTCGAGAGTTTTTTCAGTTTGATCCTGACCGAGGCACCATTACCGATTGGAATGGTGCTCAAAACCTGCTCACCACCGAAGACTTTATTATTGGGCTGGTGGAAGGGCTAGAAGAAGAAGTCGGTGATTCTGCGGCTGCCATCATGTACACCATTGGGTGCGAGTGGGGGCAAAAAGATGCCTTTTTCTTTGAAAAATGGTTTGAAAAAGAGTTTGACCGCAGTATGCGCCAAGCCAATCTATTGTTTCTGCTAGAAACCTGGTGGTGGCCATTCACCTCGCAAGGCTGGGGACGATGGGAGGTAGACATGGGCGATCGCCGCCAGGGATTTATGTTCATCAACATTTTCGACTCAGCGGTAGCGCGGACTTTAGGCGATGTGGGCAAACCCGTTTGCTACCTTTACGCCGGACTATTCTCAGGCTTTTTTACCGAGCTCGTTCGCAAGCAACTGGGCTGCATCGAAATCCAGTGCTATTCCATGGGCGAAACCTACTGCAAGTTCCTGTTGGGCGGACAAGACCGCATTGATGCCGCCTCTTTTTGGATGAATGAAGGCGCAAACGCTAGAGATATTGAAAAGCGTCTGCGCGACGGGGAGTTACTGCGATGAGCCTTTTACTAGCTCCGACCAATGGCTCTAAACCCCACGTGGAAAAAAGTTCCTGGCTCCAGCAAACGGTTCAGCAGTTCTTTCAGGGCTTTAATTGGGAAGATCAACCCGCCGAAGTTCAACAGTTGCGCGCAGCCGCTCAGGCAGACAATGCAGCACCGCTCAGCTTAAAGCTATCCGTTAGCCAGTTTTTTGGCTCGATTAATTGGGAAGGCAATCGCTCGATCGCCCTGCCCACCCATCCAGACCTGCCCTTGACCGAAGATTTATTGGCGATCGATGCACCACCCAAGGATGACGGCTTTACTTTAGATGACTTCTCAGGCTTGTTCTAAGGCGATTTCCAAATCAGAACATATCTGTAGGGCAAGCATTTTACCTGCATCGAAAGCAATAGACAGGCAAGATGTCTGCTCTACGAAGGTATTTTAATTGACGGAAATCTCTTAAGTTGGCTTGTTCTAACACAGTGTCTCGTTCTCTTTGCCTTTTTCATCATGAATCCACAAAACCATGAATCCACAAATTGAAGCCGTATTCGACGATGCCGACAATCGCTACTTAAAGCCAGAAGAACTAGGGCTCCTTAGCCAGTACACTCAGTCCATTCCCGCTCGCCTAGAAACCTACCAAAGCTTGAGGGATTATGAGCTGGAAATTATGCAATGGGCTGCCGACCAGCTTCAAGCTGAAATGCCCCTTGAGCCTGTAGAGAATTTGGAGCGCAGTATTAAAAATGGGCTGCTGATGCTACGCTGTTGCGCTATGGCGATGTTGGTGAATGATCAGGGTTTAATTCGCGATCGCTTTTTGGTTTGGTCGAGTTCTATGACCACGGTGTATGGTTCCCATCTGATTGATACCACGCTATATGGCTTGCTCAATCGTCGGCTGAATCAAGTTTTAGGCATAGAGCGGATGGGACTGCTGATGCCGATGCTGGTCTATGCCCAAGATGCCTTGCCCTCAATGTTGTCTCAGCCCGCCCCCGAAGAAAATGGAATTGCGATCGGGTGGTAGATTAGCCCCTCCCTATTTCTATAAAAAACATTCACTTATCCTCACTCTCTGCCATGATTTCTGTTTCTGATTTGCTGACCAATAATCGCATTCCCGGCAACTGCTTTGCCATTGGAGCGTATGTGCAAGGTGACCTGGAAATGGGGTTACTCGAAAATCGGCAGGGCGATCGCCTCATTGCGCTGCCCGAAACCCTGATTCAAGCAATTTACGCAGGGCTCGAAAAAGAAACCGGGCAAGCTTCTCGCCTAGTGCTATTCAACTGTGGTCGGTGGTGGGGCAAAAACTTTTATACCCGATTCTGTGAGCAATTGACTAGCTACTATGGACAAGCACCCGCAGATATGCCCATGATTCAATTTCTTCAGGCACTACAGCAGTGTTGGGTCGTTCACGGCTGGGGGAAAATCGACCTCGACCAAACTTATCAAAATCGGGGCTTTCTAGTGGTCAAAATTTGGAACTCTGCCTTCGCCAAGCACGCCCTTCAGGCAACTCAGCCTTCCTGTTTTCTCGAAGCAGGGATTCTCACCTCCTTCTTAAGTCAACTTACAGGACGCGATCTACACTGTGTGCAAACCACTTGCGAATCCATGGGCGCAGATTGCAACCATTTTGTTTTAGGTCTAGCAAAACGGGTCACTCCAGCCGAAGCGATGGTGACTCAACTCAACCACGATGCCATTATGCAGACCCTTTGCGAGGGATCGTAACTAGGATTGCACCACTTAGGACTTCACCTTGTCAAACCTACCCAGGAGCCCGCTAAAGCGTTCAAAGTACCGCATCCTTGGTCTGGTTGGACAAGGACAATTTGGGCATGTGTACTGTGCCGTCAATCGGCAAACAGGCCTGTTGGTTGCCCTGAAGAGCCTTGACCAGCAAAGATTTCCCACCCACAAATTTCTCCGCGAACTCCGGTTTCTCCTCAGCCTTCAGCATCCCAATATCGTCACCTGTCACGCCTTAGAACACACCGCAACAGGACGATATTTGGTGATGGATTACTGCGAGGGCGGCACGCTTCGGAGCTTGATGAGCGATCGCCAGCATCTGACGCTGCGTCAACGGCTCAAGCTCATTATCGACATCCTCCAGGGTCTAGACCATGCCCATAGTCGAGGAATTATCCATTGCGATATCAAGCCAGAGAATATTTTGCTGAATTTGCAGCCCACGGGCTGGACAGCTAGGATTTCTGATTTTGGCATCGCCCATCTTAATCAAGAAGGGAGCGGGCAGGGGTTGGGCAATACCGGCTCGCCTGCATACATGGCTCCTGAGCGCTTTTATGGACAATATCCCTTAAATTCCGATCTGTATGCAGTTGGCATTCTGTTATTCGAGCTGCTGCTAGGACATCGCCCGTTTTCGGGTACGCCGGGTGAATTAATGTCGGCTCATCTCAATTGCCCAGTCAAATTTCCAGATACAATGCCCCAGGCTTGGCGCTCTGTTATTTTAATAGCATTGCAAAAGCTATCAGCTCGACGGTTTTCTTCTGCTAAGGCAATGCTCGCAGCTATCCGGGAGGTGGCGACCCAAGAGGAGCCGAGGACAGAGTTCAATCTACAGGCTCCTGTATTTTTACCCAAAGTGCAAGAATCTTCCTTCCCAGCTCCCTATGTATTTCAACACCAGGAAGCCCTGAACCAGCCTGTCACAGCTCTGGCGACCCAGTTTTCTAAAGCGCAATGTTCTCTGAAAATGACCTCTTTGTTTGAGGTATGGCATCGCATTTTTCCCCAAGACACTATCCAAAATTTGTTGATCCGACCACCGGGGTGTTTCGTAGTGACCCAGCGATCGCTTCACTTGCTGCCCTGTGCCGCACCCCTCCCTCCCATCCTAAAAGCCCATTTACTGTTAGAACTCCCCCATGATTGCGTGGCGGCGGTAGAGCCAAAAGGACGTTGGTTTGTGACTTTGGAAAATACGAGAGCTGCGAAGCTGTGTTTTTGGAAGCTCCAGTGTGGCTCCTCCCAGTCAACCGAGCGCGACTCTTGCGGAATCTGCGAAGCAGGGCGCGCTATTCGCCTCACCTGTTCTACCCTTGCGCTGCAAGCCATGCCCATCCTCCTGCCTTTTCTCTTCGCTCTAGATAGCCATCATGTGGCAGTCGTCACCAGAATTCCTGACCACCCCCAGGCTAGCGATCGCCTTAGGAAAGGTTGCACGTCAGTTGAAGTGCTGACTCGGCGGGGAACCCAGGCAGGCTTGTTAAAGTTGCCGGTTCGGCTTGGGCAAGCCATTCAAACCTCCGTGCCCTATCAATTGCTTGCCACAGATGTCGATCATCCAGAGTCAATTTTACTGATTGACCTCAAGCCTTATCGCCTGTTGAGGCTGGGAGTGGGGATCGTGCCCAAGTTTTTGAGTGCGACAACTTGGGGATTTATTTTGGCAGATGCACTCGGCACAATTCTGTTTTTCGCCAAGGATGGAGAGTTTTTGGGGCGCGTGCAAGGCTCTGCCGAGATGACGGCGATCGCCTCTTTCGGCACCCACGGCATCCAGGTTGCGACTTGGGATGGTCATCAGGGTCAGCTTTACACCTCAGACCTGAGAGATTTACAAATAGATCTACTGTTTTAGACCTCTTTGTGACTAATCTCCTGACTGAATCTCCTGAGCTTAATTGCCCTTAGGCAGAATAGCTATACTCGCTGATCGACAAGGTTTCTAGCGCCCGGCGCAAATCGTTTGCCGCCTTTTGAAAATCGTTGCGGTTGCTCAATTTTTCAACCCGACATAGCAGCAAACCCCGGTCAAACAGCAGCACAGTGGGTAAAGTTGTTAACTGGTAGGCGCTAGAGAGGCGGAGGTTTTCATCCGCATTGACCTCTACAATTTTGAGCTGTTTACCCCATTCTGATTGAATCTCACCCAACATTGGGTTCACTAACTTGCAAACGCCACACCAAGGTGCCCAAAAGTTAACTAAAACAGGGGTTGAACTTGCCAAAACTTCCTGCTTAAAACTTAGTTGGTTAACCGTAAGCGTCATGATTTTTACCTATTTTTTCTAAAAGAAGAAATTCAAACAAAGAGATTTAAACAAACGTTGGGATCATGCTACCAGCCTACGTTCCTTGTGGCATAGATCAAAATTGGATGGGCAAACCAAAATCCGAGGACAAAAATGATGATCCCGGCATAGGCAGGACGGAGAAACTCTTTTAGTGCAAGGGTTTGGCGACCTTGGGCGATCGCCAAAAAGGAATGACAGAAGTTCGGGATCTCAAGGTTTCAAAGGATTCTCCATAGCGCGCTTGGAGACGACGATCGCCATGCCAAACTGCAAATAGATGATGCAGGATCAACCCTAAAGAAGTCACCACCATAAAACTTGTTCCCAACCAAAGCGCATGAGCACCACACCAGATAACCTGTCCCACCATTTGGGGATGGCGAGTGACTCGAATAATGCCAGTTTCGTGGAGGTGAAGCTGTGGTTTTTGAATAGCGGCGACTTCTAGAAGATTGAACGTGGAGGGATAGAGAAATATAAACGAGACGGCTGACAGAATCCAGATTGCTGTCTGAATGCCAGGAACCCCTTGCAGGTTCCAAAGGCGCAGCCCATCGTAGCGATGGTTAATAAAATAGATAATCAAAACACTGGCGAAGGGCACGCTGACTAAAGCAAATAGCACCCGATAGAGCCTTGCGCCGATCAGTTTCTCGCCTCTGGGTCGCAAAGCTGCTAAGCCACTGTGGGCGATCGCAAACCCCAATAACAACGCCACCATAACGATGTGACTCTGAAATCCCTGGCTGTTGGCAAGCCCATTAAACATAATTATTTCTTTACATTTTGAATTTTCTTCAGCATATCAGCCTTCCAGGGGGTTCTGACAGGCTGAAAAGCCATTTTTCGGTTCTAGTTATAAATAGGATTTTTAGCGTTCTCAACCAAGGCTGAGTACCTAACGTTGATTCATTCGGCAATATTCTTAAGAGACCACGGGAATTTTCTACCTACAGAAATATCTAAAATCCTCGATCATCAAAAATTGTCATAACCCCAAAGACCGTATTAAAGGACACCTCCTCCCAAGAAATACTGGAAATTCAAAAATACTCCTAGCTGTCTTCTCCGCTGCCTTCTCTCTAGATTCAGATAATATTCTTCATCCGATACATATCTAGAAGAGCATTTCAAAATCATAGCTTTAATAAACAACTCATGATAAGTTCACAAACAGGATTATTTTGAGTCAAAAGAACATGCTTTTACATTGTTATATCTGAGTTATATCTGATAATTCTGAACATAACTGAGAGAGCAGTGATTGATCGCGCTTGCAATATCTTGTTCTATGCAATGAAGTGTTAAGCTGACTATCATCTAGAATACACAAAGCCAGATAAAATAGGGACTAGAAGATAATCGAATTAAACCGATGCCAGTTCCTAAATTTCTCAGTCTACTCCAACAAGCAAACCTCCAAAACGCCCTCCGAGAGAGTGAAGATGCTCATCAACGACAGCGGATTCTGATGTTACTTCTGAGGAATGATGGCAAGACCTACGAGGAAATCGTGAACTTTATTGGGTGTTCCTACCGCAGCGTTGCTCATTGGTGCGTTTGCGGGAATCCCGATGATTTAGAGAGCTTCAAAGACCAACGTTCAAAAGGAAATTATCGCAAGGCAACAGATGCCTACATTGAACAATTGCTGGTGGTGGTCGAGCAATCTCCGAGCGAGTTAGGGTATGAATTTGGGCGCTGGTCAACGGCTCGATTAGCCCTGCATTTAGAGCAAGAGACTCAAATTAAGTTAAGCAGTGTTCAAGTGGGGAGAATCTTGCGCCAAAAAAAGTACGGCTACCTCTGGGCAAAGTACAGCCTAGAGGAGAAGCAAGATCCTGAGAAACGGCGAACATTCAAAGCGCAGTTAGAGGCAGAGCTAGCGGCGACAGCAGCCTCTTGGGAGCAGCTCCAAGTCTGGTTTTGGGATGAAAGTGGATTTAGCTTGCGAGTGATTCGCCGAAAACAATGGGGAAAGCAGGGGAAACGAAAGCAACTATCTGGAAAGCGGAGTCGAGGACGAGTCAATGTCATGGGAGGACTACGCTACCATGACCGTCATCAACAATGCTATTTCATCGAGCAAGGGAACGGAGACAGTTTCTATGAGAATATGCTAAAGCTAAACCAGTTTGTCAAGCAAGAGTGGATTGGGAAAGGCAATATTGAAATTGAGTTTGAGGAGAGTGAGATGCGAATTGTGATTGTTTTGGACAATGCGAGTTACCACAAAAAGCAGGAAGTGATTGCGAGGCTATCTGAAGAGTGCCCCAATCTAGAATTGTGGTTTTTGCCACCTTACAGTCCAGATTACAACCTGATCGAGTTAGTCTGGCACTCTTGTAAGGAGTTTATCGCGCATCGATTATTCCAATCGGTGGAAGAATTGAGAGAACTACTGGATCGACTCCTGAATCAAGGAGAACTAAAGATTAAGTGGCAGCGAAAAGTGAAGAACAAAGGAAATGGGCTACTTGCAAGTTAAATGTTGAGTAGCTTAACTCACATGTTGCACTGGGTCAAGGCGCTCAAGCGAACGACGGAATACCAACCACCGTTGAAAGTCTCCAGAATCACCACAATTGACAGCAACCCTAGCCCATTCGTACTCCCGTTCTCCTTTGCTGCCCTGACCACAACTCAACGTTGCCATTGCTCGGGTAACAAGGATTGGCATGCTGCTTCAGCTCGGTAGGGTTGCCAACCCATCACCACCGAGTGCTGCTTGTTAACCGTCAGCACATAGGGCTGTTGCCCACTTTGCTCTAGCCACCGTCCAAACCTAGTATCGTTACCATACACTTCATCGGCAACTACCCAAGCAGAACGAAGCCCAGCCTCCCACGCCGATTGCAACATCTGTTGAGCCAGTTGGGCTTTAGTAGCAAATTGAATCGTCTCTGGCACACCAACTTTGCTACGCTTTTGCGGATCGTCTGCCCAGGATTTGGGCAAATATAAACGACGGTCAATCAGGCTATGACCCTTGCTCGTGACGTAAGCTAAAAAGACACCCACCTGACAATTCTCCAATTGTCCTGTGGTGCCGTAATACTGAACCTGTACTCCGACTGACTGATTGCCTTGTTTGAGAAATCCAGTCTCATCGACCGCAAAAATATCTTCTGGCTGGCTCAATCCTGCGATGCCATATTGCCGAACTTCGTGACAAAGTTGCGTCTCATCCCACTGTGCTCGTCCTAACAAATGTTGAACTCGGTAAGGAGTGATGTCGCCAACCTGTTCAGCTATTTGCCAACCATTCTTACGTTCTACAGGACTCAGCAGGGCTTGTATGTAGTTGAAAGCTGCTTGACGAGCTTCACAACGAGCAAAGTAAGGGCTTAGGCGTTGCTGAAACGATTTCAGGATGCTGCTCCATTGGGAGATTGTCTCTAATGCACTACCTGTTACAAATAACTGAGAGGAGTCAATTAGGGCTTCATCCATAAAATGGGTATCTCAAGAGTACCTCCCTTCAGTCTAATCTATCTACAACTGTAATACTATAAGAAGTTAAGGGCTTTGAGCTTTGACTGGACACCCTAGAATAGTATCTTTGAACTACATCGACTGTACTACTCAAAACAGAACAATTCGGTACCCTATAGTTGTCGCGTCATAAATATCTTTAAGTCCCCTCTTAAAGTAAAAGATTCCCATAACGCGGGGTAAGGATTTCGGTCTTCAAAAAAGTGTGCCGTTTGCCCCCCTTTTTTCATTTTTTGGGGGTAGACGGCACACTTTTTTCATCACTTTTTTTATCACATTTTTCATCAACAGCATCCGCGATCAATGCCGACAGTTTCTTCTTCATCTGATCATCGTCGTTCAGTGATTTTTCTACTAGTTGTGGTTCAGTGACTTTTTGAGCAATCTTTTCTGTTTGTATGGTCT
>JAAUPA010000078.1 GCA_012034615.1 Leptolyngbyaceae cyanobacterium CSU_1_4
CTTTGAAGGGTTCGGAAGTCCCCCATTTTGGGGGATTTAGGGGGCGAGAGAACGGTTAACTTAGATCAGTTCATACTTCGATTCAGCAACGCCGAGAAATGGAAGAATGACCCTTACTTTTAATCCTGAGAAATATAAAGACTTACTTGCCCAACATCAGCCCAAACTAATTAAAACTGAAGCCGAGAACGACAAAGCTTTAGCAGTGGTCGAAGAATTGATGCATCGGCGCGACCCCTTGCGGGTATCTCGAAGAGCGCGTACTCCCGAAGAAGATGCGCTCTACCAGCTTTTGATTGCACTAATCGAAAAGTTTGAACAAAGCCACTACTCCCCCCCAACCCACTAGCCCCCCAGTCCATGCTGCTTTTTTTGATAGAACAACGACAACTTGAACCCAGTGACCTCATCAATGCACTCGGTTCAACCACCACAGTAACAGCAATAATGACAGGCAGTGCTTCCATCAACCCACAGCAAGCCGAATCGTTAGGCAGATTTTTTCAGGTTGCCCCTGAGCTATTTCAACATTGAGATACTCATCAGCAAGATATTTCTAAAGTTCATTCCTCACAAGCTTCACAACGCTTCACACCAAGCGGTAGGCTAGAGGGCATACTGCAAAAAACTATCGCTTCCCCTATGTCAGAGTCTACTCCTCCCGTTCCTTCCCCTGAATCTGACGCTACCAGCGATCGCAATGCCAAAACCCGCCAGCTTTTAGGCATGAAAGGCGCGCAGGCTGGCGAAACTTCCATCTGGAAAATTCGCTTGCAGTTGATGAAACCCATCACCTGGATTCCTTTAATCTGGGGCGTGGTCTGTGGGGCAGCCTCCTCTGGCAACTATACCTGGACGCTAGAAAACGTTTTGATTGCGGCGGCGTGTATGTTGATGTCTGGGCCGCTGTTGGCAGGTTATACCCAAACCATCAACGACTTCTACGATCGCGATTTAGACGCTATTAATGAACCCTATCGCCCCATTCCTTCTGGAATTATTTCCATTCCCCAAGTCATCGCGCAGGTCTGGGTGCTGCTGTTGGCGGGCATTGGCGTGGCGTATGCGCTAGATACTTGGGCGGGGCATTCTTTCCCCACCATTACCGCTTTGGCGATCGGCGGCTCTTTTCTTTCCTACATTTACTCTGCCCCACCGCTGAAGCTGAAGCAAAATGGCTGGGCAGGAAACTATGCCTTGGGCGCAAGCTACATCGCCTTGCCTTGGTGGGCAGGTCATGCTTTATTTGGAGATTTGAACTGGACGATCGTGCTGCTGACGTTGTTCTATAGTTTGTCAGGATTGGGCATTGCCATTATTAATGACTTTAAGAGTGTGGAGGGCGATCGCCAACTGGGTCTAAATTCTTTGCCCGTCATGTTTGGCGTGGGTACGGCTGCCTGGATTTGCGTGCTAATGATCGATGTTTTCCAATCTGGGATTGCGGCTTACCTCATGAGCATTCACCAAAATCTTTCCGCCGTGCTGCTTGTGCTGCTCATCATTCCGCAAATCACTTTCCAAGATATGTACTTCTTGCGCGACCCGCTCAAAAATGATGTGAAGTATCAAGCAAGCGCTCAGCCTTTCTTGGTTTTGGGAATGTTGGTGACGGCGTTGGCGCTCGGTCGGGCAGGCGTTTAGCGGTTCTGAGCAAAGGGCTGTCCTGATTAGGGGGGCTGGACTAGGGGGTCTGTCAAGAAATATAAGGATGGGGATGAGAGAATTCAGAATGATCAATTCAAAATGAACAGCCTTATAGTTTTGGATTTTGAATTCTCTCGTCTCTACCCAGCGCCTAAAAATTGACAACCCAACCCGGCAAAAAACATCGTCCAGTGAGCAAAGATGCGTTAAGATTTTGCCGCACTTGTGATTTATCCCAAAAGGCTCTAAGTTTAGGTGAAGTTAAATGAAGGTTGCGTGAGTGTTAAGCGGTACTCGCGGCAACACGACTGTAGGCTTTAAAAGAGAATCGTTCATTAAGGCTGTGTTGGCGGTTTGTGAGGACTTACTATAGTGACAGATTTTCGAGCTGGTTCCGGGGATGCGTCAAGCCAACGGAGCGGTCAACACTCAACAAAAATGACCTACCCTACTATGTCTGGCAACACCAATGGCAACACCAATGGCAACACCGACCCCAATAGCACTGATTCTGAGCCGATTTTGCCCATGTTTGATCCCGATAGAGTAGAGCCCCACCGCACGGTTCGGCATCGGCGCGATCGCCCTAAGTTTTCTATTCCCAAGGTGCCCATGCCCAGACGTTGGTGGAGTTGGGCGCTGATTGTGGTGGGTATGGGTGCCTGTGGCGGCGCAGTGGCGGCACGAATGGCGATCGTGGCGATCGAGAAAGATTTGCCTGATCCCAAAGATGTTCTGACCTACAGTCGGGTGGGCTCAACGACCCTGAAGGCAGAAGACGGCACCGTTCTTCAGAAAATTGGACCTGCCACCCGGGATAAAATTTCGATGGCAGACATGCCGAAACAGTTGGCAGAAGCCTTTATTTCCTCAGAAGACACAGATTTTTACACCCACAGTGGCATTGATTATCAGGCGATCGCGCGGGCTTCGTTGGCTAACCTGTTTGCGGGTAAAGTGGTGGAGGGAGCCAGTACCATTACTCAACAGCTTTCGCGGATTGCGTTTCTCGATCAAGAGCGAAGCTTGGCGCGGAAGGCGCGGGAAGCCCTGTTGGCTCAGAAAATGGAGCGAGAACTCTCGAAGGATCAAATTTTAGAGAGCTATCTCAATTTGGTTTACCTGGGTTCGGGGGCGTATGGCGTTGCCGATGCGGCTTGGGTTTATTTCAGCAAGCCCGTAGAACAACTCTCTCTAGGCGAAATGGCCATGATTGCCGGGATGGCACCTGCCCCCAGCACCTATTCTCCTCAGGTCAACCCGGACTTGGCAAAGCAACGGCGCAACATTGTTTTGCAACGAATGGTGAAGGCAGGGTTTATCACCGAATCGGAGCAGGAAACGGCGGCGGCAACTCCAATCGCCATTCAGCCCAGCAACCCAAAATATCAGGCCAGTGAAGCGCCTTACTTTACGTCTTATGTGTTGCAAGAGTTGCCCAAGTACGTTTCTAAAGAAGAGATGGAACTGGGCGGGTTGACGGTGGAAACCACCATGAACTTGAAGTGGCAGAAGCTGGCGCAGGAGACCATCCAAAACGCGATCGCCGACTATGGCTATGGGCAAGCGTTTGAGCAAGCGGCACTGGTTTCAATTGAGCCTCGCACGGCGAAGTCAAAGCGCTGGTGGGCGGCGATGATTTTAGTAAGAGTCAGTTTAATCGGGCGACCCAGGCACAGCGGCAACCCGGTTCAACGTTTAAGGCGTTTGTCTATGCGACGGCGATCGCCGCTGGGTTTTCGCCTTACCGAGGATACATCGACGGCAAACTGGTGGTAGATGGCTACGAACCCCGCAACTCTAGCAAAACGTTTCGCGGTTCGGTGTCTATGAAAGATGCCCTCACCTCCTCCATTAACGTCGTTGCTGTTAAGACCTTAATTGATGTGGGGTTTGACCCAGTGATTGAGATGGCAAAACGCATGGGAATCAAATCTCCCCTGTTGGGTGCTTACTCTTTGGCGCTGGGTTCTTCAGAGGTGAACCTTTTAGAGTTGACTAGTGCCTACGGAACCCTTGCCGCAGAGGGCAATCGCTCTGAGGCACACGGAATTACGCGAGTGCTCAACCGCTATGGCAAGGTTATTTACGAAGCGAAGTTTAAGCCCAATCGTGCCCTGGATGCCGACAGCGCCTCCATTACAACCTGGATGCTAGAAGGGGTGGTTAATCAGGGCACAGGCGGAGCAGCAGCCCTGCCCGATCGCGGCGTTGCCGGAAAACTGGAACCTCGGAAAAGCGCCGGGATCTTTGGTTTGTGGGGTACATTCCCCAGCTAGTGACGGGCGTGTGGATGGGCAATGATGACAGCAGTCCTACCTATGGCGCTAGTAGCACAGCGGCAGCAACTTGGTATGACTTTATGATTGAAGCGACAGACGGCATGAAGGTCGAGGAGTTTCCTAAGCTTCCAGATGTAGAAGGACGAGACGGCACCATTAAGGCTGAACCTGTGAGCCCAGGTAGAATCTCTGCAAGTAGCTATGGCGGCTCGGACACAGAAGCCCAAGAGGAAGACGGCTATGGCAGCAGTTGGAGTGGCTCTGATTCTTCATCGGGTGGTTACTACGAAGAGCCAGCACCATCGGGTAATGACTCGGCAAGCAGCTCATCAGACAGTGCTGCCAGCGACCTTGCTCCGGTTGAGCCAACTCCGGCTGAACTTTTGCCTGCGCCCGAAGAGCCGGCGATCGCTGACCCTATTCCCGCTTCTGAAGAAACACCCGCAGAGCCCATCGCCGAGCCTCCCCCAGTCGTGGTTCCGCTGGAGCCTATTGAACCCGTGGCACCTGCCCCCCTCTTGAACACTCCCTAGCTTTTAGGGCTGGCTCGAACCCTCCCCCAGATCCTGGGTTTTGCAAAAAGCCCAGGATCTTTTAGGTCACCCCCCCCTGTCCACCATGCATAGTTTTATTCCTCCCCAGCGGTTTTCCCGTATCTCACTTGGACCGATATTCAGCAGATGCCTGATAAAAGCGAGGTGGTGATCCTTCAGCCCATGGGCGCGATCGAGCAGCATGGGCCGCACCTGCCCCTGGTTGTGGATGCGGCGATCGCCACCTGTGTTTTAGGAAAAGCCTTAGCCCAACTCGACTCGACCGTTCCAGCCTACGCTTTGCCACCGCTCTACTACGGCAAGTCTAATGAACACTGGCACTTTCCCGGCACCCTCACCCTCAGCGCTGCTACCCTGATGGCGGTGTTAACAGAAGTTGGCGAGAGCGTCTACCGATCGGGATTTCGCAAGCTGGTCTTCGTCAATGCCCACGGCGGACAGCCTCAAGTGCTGGAGATTGTGGCGCGAGATCTCCATCAAAAATATCCAGATTTTCAGGTGTTTCCCCTGTTTATTTGGAATGTCCCCAATGTGGCAGTCGATTTACTAACTCCGAAAGAAGCCCAACTGGGCATTCATGCCGGAGATGCCGAAACCAGCTTACTGCTGTCGATTTTGCCCGACACTGTAAAATGAAGGCAGCCGTGTCAGAATATCCTCGCGGCTTGCCCGATAGCCTGCTAAGTCTGGAGGGTAAATTGCCATTTGCCTGGGTAACTGAGGATTTGAGTGACAGTGGTGTATTAGGAGATCCAACGGTGGCAACGAAGGACAAGGGCGATCGCATTTTGGCTTCGTTGGTTGCAAGTTGGACGCAGGTGATTCAAGATATTTATCAGTTTGAGCCGCCCAGAAAATAGAATATTTTCTATGCACTATTCACTGCTGAGTCGATTTCGAGGCGCGCTCTTAGGCACGGCTATCGGTGAAATTCTAGGGGCAAATTGTCAGCAGCCCCAATCTTGGCGAGAGGTAGAGCACTGGGGTTTGCAGCGCCCTGCTGAGCCGTCGACCTGGGGCAAAAGGGCGGTGATGCAAGCCCAGTTGCTCGTAGAGGGATCTAGCCTACCGTTTCCAGATCCAGAGGATGAAAGAGTCCTGATTGCGCTTGTCCCGATCGCTCTGTTCTATCATGAAGACCTAACCCTATTAAAACTTCACCTTCAGGCATCCTTAGACTGCGCTTCTGCCCAAGACTCGGCAAGCGGTTTGCCCATTGGAGAACCGACCTCTTGCGGGTCTCTTGAAGCGATCGCCCTCACCCTGCAACAGCAGTCTGCCCCCCGTCTAGACTTTCGGCGCACCCTTTTACAAGCCGCCAAACTGCCCCATCCTCCCGTGCATTGTGCGATCGTCGGAGCCCTGGCAGGAGCCGCCCATGGCATTACCGGCATTCCTGCTAGCTGGCGACAGCGATTGAACCGAGCAGGGTATGCTTCTTTCTGGGGTCTAGTTTCTGAGGCAGAACTATTGCAGATTGCCGATGATCTCCTAGCAGCATGGTCAGGGGTTTACCATCCCACTCAAAGGCTAGGGAACCCGGTAGTAGCGGCTCCCCGAATAATTCGTCGGTAGCGACCACGGTTCTGGCATGAGGCTGATAAAATTCTGCAAGGTGCTTGCAGAATGAATCGATCGCTCCATCTTCGTTCAAAGTCGTTAAAAACTGGTTAGAGTAGCTTTACTTTTTAAGAGGTTGACTCGTTTGCTAACCGCCATTGGGTGTATTGAATGAAACCCTTGCAGATAATGACCCAGAAGTTACACCACTGGAAGCAGGAACGTCTCAGGGATGTGCCGCTTTTTGGGCAGACCGTTGAAAAATGGGTAGAACAAATCCTGCGGCACAGCCAACTGGCTCGCACCCATTGGCGACCCAACCAAATTATTCCTTTCTTGCTTAGACCTAGCGCCGCCCAGTCATCGTTTTTGCGCCGCCGCCGCTCTCAGCCGCCCCTGGTTCTGGCGATCGCCATCCTTTCCCTTACCAGTGCCATTGGCTATCGCTTTTATGACGAACCCCAACTCGCCGTAGGCACCATTGCTCCCCAAAGTCTCCGAGCCCCTGTTACCGTCAGAATTATCGATCAATACACAACCGAAGCGAACCGCAAGGCAGCTCGCACCGCCGGGGTGCCCGTCATGATGATTGATCAATCGATCAATCAAAAAATTGATCAAACTCTGCAAACGCTTTTGCGAGAAGGCGACGACTTACGACAACAAGCGGGTCAATTGCCCTTTGTTGACCCCTCCCTGCTTTCGACGACGGCTCAACGCTACCTGCGACAGGCTCCTGAATGGCAATGGCAAGCCACGATCGCCACCCTTGAAGGTAAAGCTGAAGGCAAAAACATCGCTCAACCGGATAGCAGCCTGCCCAATTCGCCCCGTTCCCGCGCCCTCACCGATTTAGCCAGCTCCTCCCAAGAACTTGCTATTCTAGAGCTTCAAAACTACCGCCGTGCCTCTTCCGCCGATGATTTCTCTGCCCTTAAAGGGGTGATTGCCTTGGCTCGTCAGCGATATGCCACCGCGCTGCTCTCGTTATCCGGAAGTACCGATGAAGAAAAATTTTATGACCCCGCTCTTTTCAACCTGACTGACCCCGAATGGGATCAAACTAAGGCAATGGTTCGGCAAACTCTGGAGCGCATGCTAACCCAAGGCATTACTCCAGGAATTCCCCCAGCTTTGCTCGACCAAGCCATTAAGGTTCAGCTAGAGGCGAACGTGCCCGCCAACGTTCAACCCCAAGCTACCAAAATATTAGCGGCGATCGTGAAACCTAACCTGACTCAAGATATTGAGCAGACAAAGCTGCAAGCCGAACAGGCTGCCCTATCCGTGAAAGATGTGATCGTGACGGCTCGGCGGGGAGACACCATTGTTCGGCAAGGTGAGCAAATTTCTCAAGAAGATTTTGTCTTGCTAGACCACTTTGGCATGAGCCGCCGCCGGATCAATTGGCTAGGATTGATGGGCTTTAGTGGGCTGGTGAGCGGCGCAGTTGCAGTTTTTCTATTAATTGAACGGAAATTTCACCCAGGGTTGCGCCGCCGCGATCGCCTCCTCATCTTGCTGCTCACTCTCACAGCTCCCGTCATTTCTGCCCTTGGCTTACCCGCCACCAGCCTACCCGTGATTGGCTTACTGGTCGGCAGCTTTTACGGCTCGGCTTTAGGCATTACCGTAATTGGTCTACTGACCATCATTTTGCCGATTGGCATGGAAATTGCTCCGACCAATTTAATCGCCGGAGCCCTAGGCAGTTTGGTCGGAGCAATCATGGCAGAAAAGCTGCGCTCCCGGGAAGAACTCGCTCTCTTAGGCGGCGTAGTGGGCTTAACTCAGGGCGGTGTTTATCTGGTTTTGACCTTAATCAGCAGCGCCGCCACCAGTGCAGTCTGGTACGTCATTTTGACCTCAGCCGCCATCCAAAGCCTCATCGGTATTGCCTGGAGCGTGGTTGCTCTGGGCATTAGCCCGTACCTAGAGCAGTTGTTTGATCTGGTCACCCCCATTCGCCTTTCAGAACTTTCCAACCCCAATCGTCCTTTACTAGAACGGCTTGCCTCCATCACCCCTGGCACCTTTCAGCACACCTTGTTTGTGGCAACCCTGGCTGAAGCGGCTGCCCGCGCCCTAGGATGCAGCGTGGAGCTGGTGCGAGCCGGAACGCTGTATCATGACATCGGCAAAATGCATGACCCCCTCGGTTTTATTGAAAACCAGATGGGCGGAGTTAACAAACACGATGAAATTGATAATCCTTGGGTCAGTGCTGCCTTGATTAAAAAACATGTGACCGAAGGCATTGTCATGGCGCGCCGCTGTCGGTTGCCTAAGGCGATTCAGGCGTTCATTCCCGAGCACCAGGGGACGATGTTAATTTCTTATTTTTACTATCAGGCGCTTCAGGAAGCTAAAGACAATCCCGAACTTATCGTGAATGAAGCAGATTTTCGCTACGACGGTCCGATTCCTCAGAGCCGAGAAACAGGGATTGTCATGCTGGCAGATTCTTGTGAAGCCGCCTTACGATCGCTGAAAGAGGCATCTCGGGAGGAAGCCCTCGCCATGGTCAACCGGATTTTGCGCGCCCGCTGGCAAGATAATCAACTAGTTGAATCAGGGTTAAACCGCGAAGAAATGACCTGTATTGCCGAAATTTTTGTTCAAGTTTGGCTCCAGTTTAACCATCAGCGCCTTCCCTATCCCAAGGCAGCCTTAAGCCCTCAGGTCAGAGCATCATGACCCGATCGCCGCCCGTCTCAGCCGTCTCGATCGCCCGATCGCTCTGCCCGTGAATGCGCCTTTCTTGCCCTCCGCTCTGTCCATGGCGGTGCTTTTGCCGATGTCGCCCTCGATCAAGTTTTGCGCCAAGCCTCTCTCAACGCCCGCGATCGCCGCTTAGTAACTGAGTTGGTTTATGGCAGCATTCGTCGCCAAAGAACCTTAGATGCTTTAGTCGGTCAATTTGCCACCCAGTCCATCGAGCAACAACCCACAGATTTGCGGCTGATGTTGCACTTGGGGCTTTACCAGTTGCGCTACCTCAACCAGATCCCTGCCTCTGCCGCAGTCGATACCACCGTTGAGATGGTCAAACAGAATGGCTTTAAGGGTCTGGCTGGGTTTGCCAATGGCTTGCTGCGTCAGTATATTCGCTTGGCAGAAAAAGGCGATCCGTTAGCGCTGCCAGCAGATTTGGCGGCAAGGCTAGGGATCTTCCATAGCTACCCAGATTGGATTGTCGAAGTCTGGTTAGGGCAATTTGGGCAGGTTGCCACCGAGGAACTGTGCGCCTGGTTCAATCGATCGCCCCACATTGATCTCCGCATCAATCCTTTAAAAGCCTCTCTCGAACAAGTCGAGGCGGCAATGCAATCTGCCGAAATAGCCGTTCAGCGCGTGCCGCCCTTGCCCCAAGCGCTCCGGCTGCCCCAAGGCACAGGCAATATCCAGAACCTCCCAGGCTTTGCTGAAGGCTGGTGGTCGGTGCAAGACTGTAGCGCCCAACTAGTGGGACATTTGCTCGATCCTCAGCCTGGAGAAACAGTGATAGATGCGTGTGCGGCTCCGGGGGGGAAAACGACGCATATCGCTGAGCTCATGCAGGATCAAGGCGTAATTTGGGGCTGCGATCGCCAAGCATCTCGCCTCAAAAAGCTGCAAGAAAACGCCGATCGGCTTCAGCTCCACGCAATTCAAATTCATGCCGACGACAGTCGCCATCAGCCGCAGTTCGTTGGAAAAGGCGATCGGGTTCTTTTAGATGCCCCCTGCTCTGGCTTAGGCACTCTCCATCGCCACGCCGATGCCCGCTGGCGACAAACGCCCGAATCGGTGCAAGGTCTAGCCCAGCTTCAAACCGAGTTGCTAAACCAGGCTGCCACCTGGGTCAAGCCTCAAGGCACCTTAGTCTATGCCACGTGCACGCTTCATGCTGCCGAAAACGAAGCTGTGATTGAACAGTTTTTGCAAGATTCTCCTCAATGGCGGATTTTTCCACCCGAATTGGGGCATCCTGCCAAACCCTTTGTCACAGAACAAGGGTGGCTGAGGGTTTTGCCTCATCAACAGAACATGGATGGCTTCTTCATGGTTCGCCTCAGAAGAGCATAATCAAAAAAGCCAAGGGCTCAGAAAATGTTAAGTTTGACAAAGCCCTTGATTTTCCCTTTCACCATGCGTATTTTTCGGCAGTTGCTTAGTCTTGTCTTTTTATTATGGGTTCTAGTAACCGTTCCCCTGCCCTCTGAGGCGGCTAGCTCGGCGGCAATTCGGGCTTATGATGACGCTGAATCGACGAGTAAAGATTATTCGGGACAAAGTTTAATTCAAGCCGAATTTAGCGATGCCAAATTGAAAGATGCCAATTTTAGCGGCGCAGACTTACGGGGAGCCGTGTTTAATGGAGCGGATCTAAAAAATGCCAACCTACACGCTGTCGATTTTAGCAATGGCATTGCCTACATTACTAACTTGTCGGGCGCAGACTTGACCGATGCGATTTTGAACTCTGCCATGATGTTGAAGACGAGCTTTCGAGATGCCAAGGTGACGGGCGCAGACTTTACTGATGCGGTGCTCGATCGCACTCAAACGCTGCAACTTTGTCAAACGGCAAGGGGGGTCAATCCGGTCACTGGAGTAGAAACCCGAGAATCCCTTGGCTGTCCCTAAATGCAGATGAATCTATGCCAGACTCTTACCCGCAGCAATTGCGATCGCTGCTCCAACAAGCCAGCCTGCCCAGCCTCAAAGCCCTGAGCCGCGCGCTGATGTGTCTGAGTGGCAAGTGAGGCAGTTAAGCCAAGGGCAAGCGGCAAAAATGCGGATGGAGTCGCTGCACAAACTGGCTCAAGCCCTTCACGTTTCTGTGGTTGAGCTAGTGGAAAAATTTTCTGAACTGGCAATTGCCGCCCCTGCCCCAAGCCTGCCGCAAGCTTCCCTTCAGCAAGACTTTCTTCGGCACGAATACCAGCGGCTCCAGCACCAACTGCAACAGCAGCAAGACACCCTGCAACAAGAGTTTCAGAACACTAGCCTGCAAATTCTAGAATCTTGGCTCCTTCAATATCCAACGGCAGCCTATGCAGCCCAACAAAAGGAGGTGCCCGCCAGCCGACTTTTGCCGCTGATGCGTCCGATCGAGCAATTGATTCAAACCTGGGGGCTAGAAGCGATCGCCCCGGTTGGCGAAGTCGTGCTCTATGATCCACAAATTCATCAGTTAATGGAAGGTCAGGCGGAGGTGGGCGATCGGGTGAGAGTGCGCTACACCGGATATTGGCAGGGCGAAAAGTTGCTGCATCGCGCCAGAGTTAGCCCTGTTAAAACCGCAGAAAATTAAACAACTCCTCCAGAGTAAGCCTTAGATCTTTGGCAAAATCTGGAACGGGCAATAAATCGGCTGGATCTTCAAAAAACTCAGGCGACTTGCCTGGAGGATAAGCTAAGACCGTTTCATCTTCTGGGTCAAGCAGCCAACCCAACTGGCAGCCATGATCAAGGCAGTGAATAATATTTCGAGTCACGCGGTTCTGGCTTTGAGCAGGTGAAAGAACCTCGATTGTCCAGTCGGGCACTGCGGTGAACACGTTCCCTACTCTGCCCTGATCATCTAGTGGAATTTTGTTAGACGTAAATACTGAAATATCAGGAACCGTCGATCGCCCTCCAAAAGTGCATCTAAGTTCTGGAAAAGCGACGGCAATTTTCTGTGGTTTGACGATAGCGTTAATTGCCGGAACTAACTCACCCTGCAAAAGACTGTGTTTTCCTTGAGGCAAGGGTTTTTGGCTCACTTGTCCATCAATGTATTCACTGGCAGGTTTCGTTTCGGACAGTGCCAAAAACTCCTCTAGCGTTAAGGTCTTCTCAGAAGTTTGAACCATAAGTAGTTTCCTCTAAGCGATCGGCTTTATTGATTATCCCTCAGTGCTTCTACTCGGGCGATCGTAACGCTCCGGTGAAGATCGCATCAATTCCAGAAGAACTGGTTTGCTTCCTCCTCTGCTGTTCCTAGAATCTAAATAAGCAAATATCAGGTACGGCAGGAAACCAGCAATGGCTAACGAAGAACATCTATCTTTATTAAAGCAAGGCAGAGGGGCTTGGAATCGCTGGAGAATTCAGAATCCATCCATCTACCCTGATCTGAGTATGGCTGAGCTAAGCGAATTTTTTCTGTTTGGCTTCAATCTCAGTCATACCTATCTCTTCGGTGCCCATCTTTTCAAGACCAACCTTTTGGGCGCAAATCTTAAAAGCGCCGACCTCCGAGAAACCGACTTGCGGGATGCCGAGTTGATTGGGGCAAACTTAACTCGGACAAACTTGAGTCGGGCAAACCTAAATTGGGCAAATTTGAGCAAGGCAAAATTGGTAGAAGCTAACCTCAACCAAGCGGACTTGAGCCGTGCCAACCTGACTAGAGCTGACTTTAGCCGCGCTCAGGCATTAGGAGCCAATTTTAGTAGCGCTGTGCTGACAGGGGCTTGCATTGCTAATTTAGAAATTGATGCAACAACCAACTTGGAAGGGGCGATCGCCTCCTGTCTATTCTTAGGCACATCTCGTCAAACCCTCAACCCTTCTGGCTTTAGCCCAGCTTTAAACCTCAGCGAATTTAACCAATTTCTCCAAACCATGGTGGAATCATTAGCTTCTCGGGTCTAGCCGCCTAGACTGGCGAGATTGCCTGGAGCTTCTAGGACAAAATTTGCAAATCGGAGCCAATTTACTGGGCTCGTCCTAACGTGGTAATGTACAGCACCGCCTCATCTCCCGGAATTCCTAAAATTTCATTGACTTGGTTATCAAAAAAGCCAGCGATACCGCTTACGCCCAAACCCAGTCGAACAGCCGCGAGGTTGAGGCGTTGCCCCAGGTGCCCAGCATCCATATGAAGGTAGCGATAAGCCCGATCGCCATATTGCGCGATCGCTCTTTGTAAATCAGCCGTGTGGAAGAGCACCACCCCAGCATCTCGTCCTAAGTTTTGTCCCAAGCACAGCATATGTAGCTCTGGTCGAAAGTTCTTGAAGCGAATTTGGCGAAGTTCCTGAACTTTAGGAGCGTAATAGTAGCAACCCTCCTCCAATCCTTCGACCCCCGACACGGCGATAAACGTTTCGATCAACCCTAAATCAAAATAATCAGGCGTGCGATCGAGGTGTTGCTCAATGTAGTTTTGGGGCTGATAGGTAAAGTCGAGCAAAGCTTTGAGTTCATCTAAGGTGAGATGGGTGCCTTGATAAGCCCGAGTTGAACGACGCTTCAGCAGGGCGTGGTCTAAGCCTTCTAAATTTTTGCCCCAGTCGATGGGAGCCGCTTGGGTCGATACTTTGAGGCAAAAAGGAAAATTGTACTTGTCTGTCGATGGGTTTTCTGAGGCTTCCAGAGTAGGAGCGATCGCCAAATCTTTAACCGCGATCGATTGCTCGCCTTGAGGAATTTGGGTGGCAGCATGGCAATACTTCAACAAATCGCCATCCGCAATTTTGGGATAATCGGTCACAGATGCAGACGGTAAAGCCGTCGGTGCTAAGGATAGATTTTGCTGCACCTCCAACAAATCTGCGATCGCCATCACCGTCATCGTGCCCTCTTGCTCAGTATCTAAATAAAGCAACTGGTTCATCGACTCATCCGCAAAGCCACCCATTAAGCAAGGTCGATAATCGTTCAACGCCCCCGCCAGTTCAAAAATTTCCCAACAGATGCCCCGTATCCAAAAGAATGCGGCGATAAGCTCTGTCTTCATAGCGCCAAGCCGAACGATAGAAAACAGCAGTGGTGACCAGAGCAAACTGAGTCGCTTCTAAGGTGGGGTGCCAAAAACAACTACTTTGTAATGCCGACCACACCTCGCTGTCCCAAAAATGCAACAACGAATGAAACTGGGGCTGATAATTATAAAGCCCCGCAGGCAGCATGGGGGTGCCACGCGAAATTAAGTAAATCTCTGCCGGATAAAGCCCACCCGCAGAAGGAGCAGCCCTAAAATAAATGGGTTCACCGTTCTGCGCCATCATCTTAACCGTCAAGCCATAGCTGTAATACAGGAAGCGAGAAAGCCGCCGCCACTTAAACTCTTCAGCCGTGAAATCTAGCTTTTCTGATAAGTAGGGCTTCAGGTCAAACGAAGTGCCAATTTTGTACTCTTTAAAAGGGCTAGGCTGGTTTGCCCAGTCTATTTGCCGATTGGGTAAAGCACCAGGATGATACTTGGTGCGCTCGTGGTAATGCTGGGCAAGGGAGAAATGATCTGGCATGGTGTAAGGAGATAAGAGCGGTGCTGCGCCTTCAGCTTAAATATTGACACTTTTGCCTCTAGATTGGCTCAGAGATTGGTACAGTTTGCGCAGTTGCAGATTTTTTTAGGGCACTGTAGGAACAATCGGCATTCATTATTTGCAGCAAACACCTCAACCTTGGAGCGTAGACGAAATGCAGTCCGCACCCCCTTCTGAAAGACTTCATTCTGAAAGATCCTCTTCCGAGCGGCGATGGATTCCCGCT
The DNA here is from genome assembly GCA_012034615.1 of Leptolyngbyaceae cyanobacterium CSU_1_4. Classification (GTDB taxonomy): domain Bacteria; phylum Cyanobacteriota; class Cyanobacteriia; order Elainellales; family Elainellaceae; genus Timaviella. Next base: position 14,516 of record JAAUPA010000078.1, read on the forward strand.
AGTATTGTCTTGCTGTGCCTGACCTTGATAGGTTGGATTCAACTGCCTCAGTTAGAGCGGCTGAAGACCCAGAGCCAAAGTGCCACGGCTGAGAGCCTTCGGCGAAGTGCAGACCAAGAGCAAGTTCGATTGACGCTGCTTAAAAAAATACCTGCCTTTGGGTTTGATAATGTGCTGGCAGATTGGACGTTTTTGAGCTTTCTGCAATATTTTGGCGATGCGCCTGCCCGCGCTAAAACCGACTTTACCCTCAGCCCCGACTATTTTGAGGTGGTTCTGGGGCGTGATCCTTACTTCCTCAGTGCCTACACCTTTCTTTCTACCAGTTCTGCTTTATATGCAGGGTTGCCAGAACGATCGGTGGCGATCGCCCGTCAAGGCTTATCTTCGCTCAAGCCCAATGTTCCTCCCGAGTCTTACTATGCTTGGCGGCAGCTCGGCATTGACGAACTTTTATTTTTGGGCGATGCGCAGGCGGCAAAGCGATCGTTTGAAACAGCAGCAAGTTGGGCACGGCAGTCTTCGGTGCCAGGGAGCGATCGCGTGGCGGCGTTATCTCAGAAAACGGCAGCTTTTTTGGCGAACAATCCTGAAAGCAAAACCGCCCAAGTCGCGGCTTGGTCAATGGTGCTAACTAACGCTTCCGACAAACGAACCCACGATACCGCCATTTCCAAAATTGAGGCGCTGGGCGGCAGAGTGGCTCTCCAGCCCAACGGCACCTTTGCAATTCAGCCGCCTACCAAAGACTAAACGCCAAAACTCCAGTAGAATCAGGACGAAGCCCACGGTTTCACCCCGACGCTACTTTATCCTTCACCCCAAAAGTTTATGGCAGTCAAAAAAGGCGATGTTGTTCGTGCCATTCGAGAAAAGCTGGAAAACAGTCTAGAGGCAAAAGCCAGCGACACGCGGTTGCCGCCCTATTTGTTTGAAACCAAGGGCGAAGTGCTGGATGCCAGAGGCGACTATGTGTTAGTCAAGTTTGGCTATGTACCCGCGCCTAACGTTTGGTTAAGGGCTGATCAGTTAGAGACTATCTAAATTTAGAGTTTAAAGCCGTGTTAGAGCTTATGACGGACTCGCTTCATCGTACTTACAAGGTTTCTATTGTGGGTGCGGGTAATGTAGGTAGCACTCTGGCACAACGGGTTGCCGAGAAAAATCTGGCTGATGTAGTGCTGTTTGACATTGTGACAGGTCGCCCCCAAGGAATAGCGCTGGACCTGATGGAAGCGGCGGGCATGGAAGGACACAGTCGGCAATTGGCTGGAACCAATGACTATGTTGACACTGCCGATTCAGACCTGATCGTCATTACCGCAGGGTTGCCCCGCAAACCTGGCATGACGCGGGATGATTTGCTCAAAACGAATGCTCAGATCGTCAGAGATGCGGCACTAGGGGCGATCGCCCATTCTCCAAACGCTCTCATCATCGTTGTGACCAACCCTTTAGATGTGATGACCTACGTGGCGTGGCAAGCGACCCAGATTCCAACTCATCAAGTCATGGGGATGGCAGGCATTTTAGATTCTGCCCGGTTTCAGACCTTTATTGCCCTAGAGCTAGGCATTTCTCCGCAAGCCGTCAATGCCATGGTTTTGGGTAGCCATGGCGATCTCATGGTGCCCCTGCCCGCCTATTCTACCGTCAGCGGTATTCCCATTACAGAGCTGATGGATCCACCCACGATCGATCGCCTCATTGAGCGAACCTGCAATGGCGGTGCCGAAATTGTCGGGTTACTGCAAACTGGAGGGGCTTACTATGCCCCTGCTTCATCAGTTTGCTTAATGGTGGAAACTATTTTGTTAAATCAGCCTCGTATTTTACCTGTCACCGCCTATTTACAAGGAGAGTATGGCTTAAGCGACCTATTTTTAGGAATGCCGACTCGCTTGGGCAGAGCAGGAATAGAAAAAATCTATGAACTGACTTTGACCCACAGTGAGAAAGAGGCTCTCAGTCTCTCTGCGCAAAAGGTTCGGGAGAATATAGAGCGGGTGATGGCATTCTTGTAAGAGATATTTCCACCTTTTTTCAAATATTCATCCTTAAACAAATATCCTGTGATCTTGATCATTTGCCACGATTCGCTATGATCGAAGAGCAAGGTCGTATAAAAAATTATTGAACCTAAATTTTGGGTTTGGTGCAGTCCTAAATTGACTACGGGAGCTATTCGACTAATGGATTATATCGATCAAGTTTTAGAAAAGCTAAAAGAATGGGCGCGTAAGCTGGTAGAAACTTTGCTAGGGGGCGACGTTCAGCCCGAGCTAGAGCCTATCCCAGTGCCCGTCAAAGACTATCCTCGTCGTCGGTAAGACGGTTAGTTAGGTCTTTACAAAGCTTTTGTTTTTCAAGGATCATCTTTCGGGTCTTGAAGATTTTGATGTGCTTTTAGATTTAAGCTTTTGTTGAGGAATAGGGTTTCAAACAGATTTCTATAGGTTCACTGTTGTAAATTGGAAAGCATATTAGTTTTACAGGGTCCTAATCTGAACCTCTTGGGAAAACGAGAGCCAGGAATTTATGGGGCGACAACCTTGGACACGGTTCAAGGTTTATTGGAAGCGGATGCAGAAGTTCTTCAGGTGACCGTGACTGCGTTTCAGTCTAACCATGAAGGAGCTTTAATTGATGCAATTCATGGCGCGATCGCCCAACACCAAGGAATTTTAATTAATCCAGGTGCCTATACTCACACTAGCATTGCCCTGCGGGACGCGATCGCTGGAGTTGCTATTCCCACCGTCGAAGTTCACCTGAGCAATATTCATCGTCGCGAAGAATTTCGTCACCATTCCTACATTGCTGCGGTGGCGATCGGGCAAATCAGCGGTTTTGGGGCAGAAAGCTATCGGTTAGGCTTGCGCGCCTTGGTGCACCATCTCCGAATGCCGCTCCTCGTCTAGCTTTTTTTCGATTTTTCGTTGGTCTCAAAAACTGTCTCAGGCAGTTTGAGAAAATTTTCCAAGTGGGGATAGTCCTGTAGCGAGCATGCAGCAAAACGGAAGGCAATCCTCAACGGACACATCCCAGTTTTGCACCCTCACCCTGAATCTCTCCCGTTTTGGGAGAGGGACTTTGATTCTGACTCCCTTCTCCCGTTCTGGACTACCGCGTATACACAAGTCGAAATCTGGCTTCGTTCCAAGCTTTTTTCCCCCTAAAGCCCCAATTGGGGACTTTGATATAAATGGCCACCTTGTAAAGGCACGGCTTAACCCCGGTCACATGGCCTTGCAAAAATCGTACGAGCCAATGACTGGCAGGTAGTCAATGAACACCCCCGGCTGCCCCGTGACGAGCACGTCGATGTGCACGTTAAACCTACAGGAGGTCTTGGAGCTCGGACCACAAGTCGTCGTAGCCGCCAAGCCGGTCGAGGTTCCGGTAACGGCCGAGCCAGTGAAGCCCGCTGCGCCGCCGGCCAAAATGCCCGCGCGAAAAGCCGCCACATCGTGACCTTCAAGGAAAAGTTCAAGGAAAACCCGACGGTCAGCGTTTCCATTTCCATGTGGGACATGGATCACAAGACCAATTCCCGCGCCGATATCACCGCGGTGTCTCTCTTCCAGGCCGCCATGCAAGTGCCCGGCCGGTGATTCCAACGAC
>JAAUPA010000079.1 GCA_012034615.1 Leptolyngbyaceae cyanobacterium CSU_1_4
CTTTACTAATGCTTATATCAACTTAGGGCTTGCCTATGATAGAAGCGGCAACGTAGATGAGGCAATAAAAATTACGATCAAGCTATTAAACTTAACCCTAATGCATCCCTAGCTTACAATAACCGGGGCATTGTTTACGTGCGTCAAGGGAACTACTCGGATGCGATCGCTAACTACAACAAAGCTATTCAAAACAGCCCTAACTTTGGATTAGCATATTTTAACAGAGGGCTTGCTTACGCCGACCAGCTTAAATACAAAGAGGCTATTGATGATTACAACCAATCAATCAAGATTTTTTCAAGCTCTCCATCGACCGAAGAATTGTCGCCACTGTACTATTTCAGAGGAGTTACTTACATTAACCAGGGAAAACAAGAGCAAGCGATCAAAGATTTTAATACAGTGCTCAAGAGCACACCCAAGTCAGCTCTTTCCTATGTCTTAAAGGGGGAGGCATATAAGCGTTCAGGTAATTATCAGCAAGCATTTTTTAACTACGATAAAGCAATAGAACTGCAACCGAACTCTTCCATTGCCTACTTTGATAGGGGTATGGCATTTCTTGACCAAAGTAACTATGAAAAAGCTGAACTTGATTTTACAAAAGGACTTCAGCTAAGTCCTAGTTCCTCTGGAATCTACTATCAACGAGGACTAATTTATTTTAATAGGGAAAATATAGCGGAAGCAATTGAGGATTTCAAGAAAGTGCTTCAACTTGCTCAAAATCACACAGACAGCTATCTAAAAAGAGGAAAAGCTTATTATTATTTGAAGAATTATGCATCAGCTATTCAGGACTTTAGTAAAGCCATCCAGATTGAGCCTGAGCGGTTTGATGGTTATTATGATCGAGGGATAGCTGCCTATGAACAAAAAGATTTCAATCAAGTCATTAGTGATTTTCAAAAAGTTACTCAATTAAATCCTCTCAATGTCACTGCTTACAATTATCTGGGGTCTGCTTACCTAAAACAAGGAAAATATGATCTTGCTGTTGATAATCTAAGCCGAGTTGTGGGGAGCAGTCAAAGCGATACATATTTATTCTTTAACCTTGGGTATGCGTTTGCTCAGCTAGGTAAATATGAAGGGGCAGAAAATAACTATCGCAGGGCGATCGAGCTTAAGAAAGACTATGCTGAAGCCTATCACAACCTAGGCTTGGTTTACGCTGATCAAAAAGAGTATCAGAAAGCCGTCGAAAGCATTCTTGATGCGATTAAGCTTAAGCCAGACACATATATGTACAACAACTTGGGGACTGTCTATGCCGATCAGAAACAAGATGAAAAAGCTATTGAAAGTTATAACGAAGCGATTCGGCTTGATTCAAATAATGATATAGCGTATGGCAATTTAGGACGTGCATATCGTAGGCTGGGTAATGTTAATAAAGCTATCCAGAACTTTAAGAAAGCTTTGCAGGTCACAAAAGATGAGGCTCTGAGGCGGCAAGTTTTGAAATCACTTCAGGAGCTTGAATCTTAGTACCAATCTGATTCAAAAGTATTTCAATAGCCCAGATTCACGGAGTTAATCAGTAAGTTTTTTTTGAAGAATTATTGGGCGATATCTGCGGCAGGAGCAATATCAGCGGCGGTTGCTTTTGGCATTGGGGGTAGGACTGGAGACCGAAGGCGATCGACCTGCAAATTGTGAGCAGAAAGCGGGCTAGACTGCGGTTGAAAGGTTGGACGAGAGGTCGGCACATGGCTCTCGTGCAATGTATTTTGCTGCACTGGAGCCAACTCTTGCGCCAACTGGGTCTGCTGCTGAAGCTGCTGCGTCGAAGCCACCAAACCGCTGAGATTATTAACCAAATTCCGTATGTTCTCCCGAAACGCTGGATCGCCCGTCAGTTCATCTAAATCGGCGGTAATTTTTTGGGCATTTTGAAACGTCGATCGCGCCGAATCCAACGTTTGTTGAAGCAACACCACATTTTCGGCACTGCCCACCGCGCTAGTTAAATTTCGCAAATTTTCCGACGCTTCAACCGCATTTGCCGAAAGGGTTTGGAGGTTTTCTACCAAATTACCACTGCCATCTGCGATCGCGGGGTCAAAGCTGCCGACGAGCAATTGCAGGCGAGTGCTCGTTTGATTAATATTATCTAAGGTATTGACCAACGAAGACCGATTAGAAGCGACTAAACTATTAACCTGAGCCGCTGTTAGCCCAATTTGCTCAGCCGCTTTGCCCCACAGAGGTTGCAGAAGTTGCCGCCGCCGCCGAAATATTGCCCAACTCCTGTTTTACAGATTTAGTTAAAGTCGTGACTTCTCCTGTCAAAGTGGTGACACCTGCCGCCGCTTTAGAACTGTTGCGGGTCAGCAATCGAATTTCCCCAAAAAACTCAGGGTTAGAAAATAAATCCGCAAACTGCACCGTCGTATCAATTAATTTTTTAAAGCTGACCCCGATCTGTCCTTCCAAGCGCGACCCATTGCACACAATTTGCTGATTGTTGCAATCCGCCGCCAATGGATTAGCCGTCAGCAACGTCGCTGGCACCTCTGTTCGCGGAATAATATCAATCGAAGTTTCGCCAATCAACCCCGACTGACTTGCCTCGATCGCCACATCACGAGGCATCACCAGCGTCGCAGGCGTAATCTCCACATCTACCTCAACCGCATTCGGCGTGGTTCGCGCCCCCAGCACTCGCCCCACCGGAACGCCCCGATAGCGCACCACTGCCCCCGACTGAATCCCCGAAACGTCCGTCAGCCCGCGCGCATCTGAAAACGCCAGCGTCACCTGATAGCTCTGGTTTGTGGGGTTGAAGCCTCGCAACCACAGCACAATGCCCCCAAATAGTCCTAGCCCCAGCAGCACCAATAAGCCCACTGAACCTTCTCGAATTGTCCGCGATCGCATGATGTTTCCTCACCGCTTTCAAGCTCTATTCAGATTATCCTAGGTTGCCAACCCCGAACCGGCTGTTTGCTCAAGACGGGCTGTTTGCTCAAGACAGGCTGTTTGCTCAAGACAGGCTGTTTGTTGAGAGCCTACCCTAGCGCCTGAATGGGTCCCTCGACACTACCGCTAAAAAATTGCCTGACCACCGGATGGTCAGTGGTATCAATCTCTGTCACCGACCCTTCCCATTGCACTTTGCCTTGATAGAGACAAATGATTCGATCGGCAGTGCGGCGAATTGTGCTGTCTTGGTGGGTCACAATGGCATAGGTGCTACAGCCACCCCGTGCCTGTTGAAGCTGACGAATTAAATCTTCAATCACGGTTGAAGCGATCGGGTCTAGCCCAGCCGTGGGTTCATCATAAAGAATAATTTCCGGACTGTCTGCGGGATTATCAGGATTATCCATAATGGCGCGCGCAAAACTCACCCGCTTCCGCATTCCACCCGATAGCTCAGCCGGAAAGCGATCGCCCGTTCCGGGTAACCCCACCATTTCCAACTTCTGCTCCACCAAGTCTCGAATCCGCTTAGGGGGCAACCGCGAATGCTGATACAGCAGAAACCCCACATTCTCATCCACCGTCAACGAGTCAAACAGCGCCGCATTCTGAAACACCATGCCAATGCCAATCGACTCCTGCTGATCTTCTGCCAACCCTTCTCGAAGCCGCCCCTGCACATAAACTTCACCGGCATCAGGAGCCAAAAGTCCCGCAAGAATTCGTAATATAGTCGATTTTCCTGTTCCTGATGGTCCAATCAGGGCGATCGCCTCTCCCCGATAAATCGTCAAATCTACGCTGTCTAACACCACATTAGATCCAAAAGATTTACTGACCTGCTTCAGTTGAATAAGTGGCTCAGCCATAGGGAACAGTTTTCGTTACACAAATAAAAATTAAGCTTAATTCGCATCTACAGTTCTAGCTTAGAAGAGCCACTTCAAAATCAGATCATTTGAGGTGCCAGAAATTGATTTTTCAGTGACTGTCTGCTGCTCAGAGCAAAACGGGATAACCTAGGTTCAGTTTGTCTCTCAAGGGTGCATCTAGAAACAGATTACGCTTTGTAAAGTAGCTTCCCTCAAAGCCTGTTACCAGTGTAATTAATCTTACAATTAAGCTACGTATATACTCGTAGCACGGAGGGTGGCACTGAGGCGAGATCCGGATCTGCTATTTGCTCTCAGTAGAGTCCTCTCAGTAGAGCTCTCTTGATACCACCTTCCTGAAAATTTGTTCCCTACCCTTGCCCCCTCATTTAATATGTCTATTGGTTTACTCAGACAAGCCCTGCAAGCTCTTAAGCAGGAGTCGCGCTCCCGAACGCCAACTTGGGTAAACCAGGGGTTCAAATGGTTGGCTCCCGGCTTATTTGTTAAGCGCTGGCTTTTGATTAGTGCCGCAGGTGTCTTACTGGCTGCCCTAGGGTTAGCCATTTGGTCAAACCTCACCCCGATTTACTACCTGAGCCAACTGCTAAGCGACTTGCTCCGCAGCATTACGCAATTAATTCCTAGCTACATTAGCGGTCCTTTAGTTCTCTTATTAGGGATTCTTTTTGTTTTTTTGGGTCAAACCCGTAGTTTAGGAGCCATTACCGATGTCCTCATGCCCGAAGGTAACGAAGAGCTGGTCGATCGCCTCCTAACGCATCGTCGGTTACATCGGGGTCCCAAAATCGTTGTCCTTGGGGGCGGCACTGGGCTTTCTACCCTGCTTCGAGGACTCAAACGCTACAGCGCTAACATTACCGCAATTGTCACTGTGGCAGATGATGGCGGTTCCTCGGGTCGTCTTCGCCGCGAAATTGGCGTTCTTCCTCCTGGCGATATTCGGAACTGCTTGGCAGCCCTGGCAGATGAAGAAAAGCTGCTAACTGAGCTCTTTCAGTATCGGTTTCAGGCAGGCGATGGGCTGACGGGGCATAGCTTTGGCAACCTGTTTCTAACGGTCATGAGCGAAATTACAGGAGACCTAGAGCAAGCGATCGCCGCCAGTTCCAAAGTGCTAGCTATCCGAGGTCAAGTCCTCCCTGCCACCCTCAGCGACATGCGCCTCTGGGCAGACCTTGCCGACGGCCGACGCATCGAAGGGGAATCTAGCATCACCGAAGCCCAAGGCAAAATTGTCCGTCTGGGCTGCACTCCTGCCAACCCGATCGCCCTGCCCCGCGCCCTAGATGCGATCGCCGAAGCCGACTATATTATTATTGGTCCGGGCTCTTTATACACTAGCGTCATCCCTAACCTGCTCGTACCCGATATTGCCAAGGCGATCGCCCGCAGCAAAGTTCCCCGGCTTTACATCTGCAACATTATGACCCAACCGGGCGAAACCGATGGCTACACCGTCTCCGACCATATCCGCAGCATTGATGCGGTCAGCCCCTACAAACTGTTTGATGTCGTCCTGGTTCAAAAAGACTCGCCCTCTCCGCCTTCTCTGATTCACTACGCCCAAGAAAAGTCCCATCCAGTATATTTTGACCGAGAAGCCGTGTCCCAGTTGGGCAGGCGCGCGGTTGTTGCCAACGTGATGGACGAAGACAAACAACTGCATCTGGTTCGCCACGACTCCGATCGCCTCGCCAGAATTTTGCTGCGTTGGTACAGCCGCATTCAAGGAGTGTAGCCTTGAGACTTCCAGATAATCTCTGAAGAACTCATGGGCGTGAGGGATAGAAATTAAAATTGAAGCAAGATTGAGAGCGTTACTAAAATGAATGCTGGTGTAATATCTTCTGTTGGGTCTTCACCGATTCTCCTGCTCTCGATCGCCCTTAATCCTGCTCACCCTGAATTCTTCCCATGTCCCAATTTTTGCTTCAATCTTTGGTCTGGACTGACTACCGTCTTGCCGTACTTTTCACAGTTATTCTGCCCCTTCTCCTGCTCGTCTGGTCGTTTGCTCAGAAAGCAGAAGCCCTACAGCGGTTGATCATGATTTATTGGCGAGTTTCTAGCCTGCTCGCCATCACGGTATATCTCATGATTGGCAGCCATCCTATTGGTTTTATCACTGGGTTTCTTGCCAGAATTCTTATTCCTTTGGGTCTATGGTTTTGGGCTGATTTAAATGAAGAAATCTCTGACCAATTCCAAACGCCTCTCAAGCTGACTTTTACCTCCTGGCGGTGGGCAATTAGCTTCTATTGCGGCTTAGGCGCGATCGCCAGCCTCCCCTTCCTCAAATGTGGTTTTTCCATAGACGCATTCAAAACTGAATTTTGCCAAGCTTGGCTCTATCCTCCCTTTGGCTTCCAAGCTCTTTTTCATCCCACCACCAAGCCCGAATTCTTAGGCTTCTTAGGCATCGTTGCCCTGATCATTTATGTGCTTTATCTCGGCTATTTTGTCATGTTTCGCCTCAGCAAGCAGGGGCGATCGGCGGCAGAGCTTTAAACTATGAGCCAGTCCATTGCTGACAGACTAGAGCAATATACCCTCAAACAGCGTCCGCCAGAAGTGCTGCTGGTCAACGTCGAAATTGAGGGTGAGCCTGATCAAATCGCCATTTTCAAAGGGTTTTCCAGTTCTCTGATGCGCCCCACGGCTTTTGATCCAGACCTACCTGTACTACCCGAAAAGGCTATCATTCTGACGATCGATCGCCTGGTCGCTCCCTACGATCCTCAGTCTCCTCAGTATATTCAGCAAGGATTGACCTGGGGGCAGATGCAAGAACTCCTACAAATGCTCGGAATCTAAAGAATTCTCTTGCCAGCTCTCCGCAGCTTCCGGAAAAGCAAAAGCCATTGTTGTAGTTAAATCTGACTTTTTTAAAAAGAGTAGTCTATTTGCACAACCCAAACTGAAGCGGGTTGCGCAATCTAGGCTTTGATTGAGCCGTCGATGCTTGTGCTATGCTCCGCTGATCGGTGTGATGTGTGTATGGAGTGATTTAGTTATGGTGGCAGTTCCCGTATCGCCTGTATCGTCTGATAGACCCTTCTCTCGTATCTCTAAACCCCGATGGGGCACGATCGCCCTCCCCAACACTCGGCTATTTGGCACCGATGGCATTCGAGGGCGCGTGGGCGACTTGCTGACAGCGCCCCTTGCCTTACAAGTTGGGTTTTGGGCAGGGCAAGTCCTCCAATCGGATCGTTCTGGTGTGGTCATTCTAGGACAAGATTCTCGTAATTCTAGCGATATGCTCACCATGGCGCTCTCGGCCGGGCTAACCGCAGCGGGGCTAGAGGTCTGGAACCTGGGCTTGTGCCCCACTCCCACCGTCGCCCACCTGACTAGCACCACCGGGGCGATCGGCGGCATCATGATTTCTGCTAGCCATAATCCGCCTGAAGACAATGGCATCAAATTTTTTGGCAAAAATGGCAACAAGCTCTCCCCAGACGTTCAAGCTCAAATTGAAGCTGCCCTTCGCGGTGAATTAGACCCAGCCCCCGTCAAGGGTTCAGGACGCTACCACCATCGCCCGGAACTGGTCTGCCAGTATATGCAGTTTCTGCAAGAGCCGCTCTTGCCCGCAGTGAATCTCAACGGTATGAAAGTTGTTTTAGATTTGGCTTGGGGAGCTGCTGTTCAAGTGGCTCCCTTGGTTTCAGCCAAATGGGCGCTGACGTGATTTGCCTCCACGATCAAGCCGATGGCGATCGCATTAACGTCCATTGCGGCTCCACTCACCTGGATTCTCTTAAAGCCGCCGTTCTAGAACATAGAGCCGATATGGGCTTTGGCTTTGATGGTGATGCCGATCGCGTGATGGCAGTGGACGCTCAGGGTCGTACCGTCGATGGCGACTATATTCTTTATCTTTGGGGTGCTGCTTTGCGCCAAGCTTCCCAATTGCCCCACGACCTGATTATTTCAACCGTCATGGCAAATCTGGGTTTTGAAAGAGCGTGGCAAAAACTCGGCGGCACGCTCATTCGGACCAACGTGGGTGACCAATACGTCCATGCTGAAATGCTGCGTCAGGGCGCAAAACTGGGCGGTGAACAATCTGGGCATATTCTGTGCCCTCATTACAGCGTTTCAGGCGATGGCATCCTCACCGCTCTCCACCTCGCCGCCCTCGTATTACGCTCAGGCACATCCCTCTCAGATTTAATGGATCAAAGTTTCCAAACCTATCCACAGGTTCTCAAAAATGTGCGAGTCGAAGATCGCGATCGCCGTCTCAATTGGCAGCAAGACGAACCCTTGCAAAGTGCGATCGCTCAAGCCGAATCTGCGATGGGCGACCAAGGCAGAATTCTAGTCAGAGCCTCCGGCACCGAACCCGTTATCCGCGTCATGGTCGAAGCAAGCACCCATGAATTAACCCGCTATTGGACAGAAAATTTGGTTTTAGCCGTACAAAATTACGCTGCTTAGGGCAATTAAAAAATAAATTTCAGGAGCTAAGATTCTTAAAGAGCCTTGGCTCCTTTATGTGTAAGGCTTTTGCTAATACCCGACGAAATAAGTCGGGTATGTTTGACGAGACTTTTTGCCCGTGTTACTATCCTGTTCATTAACGACGCGAGAGTACTCCAAGTCATGACTCAGGCAGCCACATCCCCTACCCATTCCGCCGTCCACTCCGCCGCAACCTTTACTGGCTTGAAATGTAAAGAATGTGGTGCCGAGTATGAAGCCAAAGCAATCCACGTTTGCGAACTCTGCTTTGGTCCCCTAGAGGTTGCCTACGACTACGATCGCCTCAGACAAATTGTCACCCGCGAAACCATTCAAGCCGGACCTCACTCCATCTGGCGCTATCGTCCCTTTTTACCCGTCACTTCACAAAACCCCATTGACGTGGGTACTGGCATGACCCCGCTTGTCCAGGCAAATCGTCTGGCTCGCCAACTGGGCATCAAACGTCTCTTCATCAAGAACGATGCCGTCAACATGCCCACCCTTAGCTTCAAAGACCGGGTCGTTTCTGTTGCCCTCACCCGCGCCCGTGAGCTCGGCTTCACCACGGTCTCCTGCGCCAGCACTGGAAACTTGGCAAACTCTACAGCCGCGATCGCCGCCCACGCAGGGTTGGACTGTTGTGTCTTCATCCCCTCCGACCTAGAAGCCGGAAAAGTGATGGGAACCCTGATTTATGGACCTACTGTCATGGCAGTTCATGGCAACTACGACCAAGTTAATCGCCTCTGCTCCGAAGTTGCCAACAGCCACGGATGGGGTTTTGTCAACATTAACCTGCGTCCCTACTACTCCGAAGGCTCGAAAACCTTGGGGTTTGAAGTTGCAGAGCAGCTAGGCTGGCAGCTTCCTGATCATATTGTGGCTCCCCTGGCTTCCGGTTCCTTGTTCACCAAAATCTACAAGGGCTTCCAAGAATTTGTCAAAGTCGGTCTAGTGGATGACAAACCTGTTCGCTTCAGTGGTGCCCAAGCGGAAGGCTGCTCACCCATCGCTAAAGCTTTCAAAGAAAACCAAGACTTTATCACCCCAGTTAAACCCAACACGATCGCTAAATCCATTGCGATCGGTAATCCCGCCGACGGCGTTTACGCGGTCGATATCGCCCGCAAGACCAACGGCAACATCGAATCTGTCAACGATGCTGAAATTGTCGAAGCCATAAAGCTCCTTGCCGAAACCGAAGGCATCTTCACCGAAACAGCAGGCGGCACCACGATCGCCGTTCTCAAAAAGCTAGTTGAAGCGGGCAAAATTAACCCCGAAGAAACGACAGTAGTCTACATCACCGGCAATGGCTTGAAAACCCAAGAAGCCGTTCAAGGCTGCATTGGTGAACCCTTCACGATCGAACCTAAACTGGATGCTTTCGAGCGTGCCCTAGAGCGTTCTAGAACCCTCGGTCGGTTAGAATGGCAGCAAGTTATGGTTTAAGGTTCCGCCCCATTTCTTCGTTCTTTTCCCTAATCTTTATCTTTCCTAGAACATGGCAGTCAAAGTTCTCGTTCCAACTCCCCTTCAAAAATTAACCCAAGACCAAGCCACCCTAGAATGTGAAGGCAACAGCATTGCCGAACTAATAGAGTCGCTTGAGCATAGCTTCCCTGGCATCAAAGCGCGTCTTTGTGACGAACAAGGGCAATTGCGTCGTTTCATTAACTTCTATGTCAATAGCGAAGATATCCGCTTTTTAGAAGGTCAAAATACTCCCCTCACTCCAGGAGACGAAGTTAGCATTGTCCCCGCAGTGGCGGGCGGCTGAGTTGGGTCTATCCAACTTTCCTTAAAGGCTAATCAAAAGCGTTACGTTCACTTTGTAGGAACGTAACGCTTTTTTATGGCTCTAAATTTTAGCTGGCTGCTCTAATTTTCTACGGCTCTTTCCAGGGTAATCCCATTTGAATTGTCAGGAAGCTTCCTAAATACATGAAGCAAAGTGGAATGCACTGCCGATTTTAGTGTGTTCTGTCTTGCTCCATACACTCTACAAGTTTTTACCCAAGGTTAAGGATCGCTATGGATATTCTGCACTCACCGCCTATTCTCCGACTTCGCCCCCAGCCTCACCTGTTTCATAGGCAGGAAGTTTAAACCGAGCCTGATCTTTTCTAGATTGACTGGGCTGATAGGCAAACAAAGGCATCTTTAAACTCAGAAAAATTGCAATAACTCGGGTCACAAACGAACCCGCAATGATCACCATGACCGCCTTGAAAATTTCATCGGGGTAATAGTTCAATTGGCTAGAGTACCAAATAATAAACATCGAGAAAATGAAACCCCAAATAATTGCAATGATTGGGTAAAAGGAACCTTTGAGGGATGGGTTATTGGGATCGGCTCTTACCATATCTCGGATAATACCGCCGCCTGCGCTAGTAATGGCGGCAAAAACAGGACCCCATAACCAGAGGGGAGAACTTTGGGTTTCGAGTGCTACAATGACCCCGATAATCGACAAAGTAGAGAGCCCCAACGTATCTAAAAGCTCAATCACTGCGCCAAATGTCTTTTCGCTCAACGAGGAAACGCTAGCTTGGAATTTGAACGGTTCTTTCCTAATCCTGTCGTTCCAAAAACCAACCAATTGAATCAGCGTATATCCCACTAAAACGGTAATAATCACCGCCATCATATAGGTAGGCGCTTTCATTAAGCCAAGCGTCGCTCGTCCTGCAATCATATCTCGTAGCACGCCCCCGCCAACTCCAGGCAAAGCCGCCAAGACTAAAGCGCCGAAGAGATCATAGCCTTCGCGGTTTGCCATGACTAACCCCGACACCGCAAACGAAACGACTCCAGTTAATTCTACAAAGAAGTACCATTTCTGCCCGGTGGTAAAGCCTAATAAGACGGGGAACAAATATTGTTGAACCAGCTTATTATATTGCCCATTATCTTTCAGCTTGGCAATGCTGGCGTTAAATTGCTGAACTAATTCGGGTGTGACTTGTTTTGACTTTTTACTAAAAAGAATGTAGTAAGGTAGTTCGCTAATGCGAAGAGGATACTCTTCGGCAATATCTTGGAACTGCTGCTTGTAGGAGATGTCGGCACCGACAATTTGATCAATCAAGAAACCATCGATTTGCTTCCGAGCAAGCAGATTGAATAGTTCTGTATCGGTATCGGCTTTAACAATTTTGTCTTCATTTTCAGAGCTTTTAATATAGGCATCCAGCTCTTTTTGTCCATAGGAATATCCGTCTACTACACCTAGCCGAAAAGATTGCTTCTGAAACATTTTCATGATGTCATCGACATTCTTCAGGCTGTAATTTTCTGAAGCGCCGCGTGGCACGAAAAGTACATTCACTGACCTGCGAAATTCTTCAGAGTAATAACCAAATGCTTCTCTGTCTGGGCGCTTTAGAGCTGAAATAACGATGTCTTTCTTTCCTTTTTTAAGATCATCTAGTAGCTTGTTCCAGCTTGTTTCGCCTTCATATAAGACGTCGTAGCCAATGTTAGAAAATGCTAAATTTGCTAGACGTGTGTCTAGTCCGTTGATGGACTTGGTGCCACCGGACACTTCTTCATAAATAAAGGGTCGCCAACCGTAAGATGCGGTCTTTAAGGTCGATCGATCGATTTGAGCAACGGCGTGGTGTGCCCCTAATATACAAATTAAACTCCAGGTGCGATCGCCAGCCCTATCAACCATTTTTTCTCTATCCGCATAGTCAGACTCCAAAGCGCTTAGCGTCTAAGGTGCCCTCAAATTGCGTGAGAAAAACATTTCTCTTAGCAACCGTATAGTTTGCTAGTTTTTCAGACGAATTAGTTTTTAGTCCTAGGGTTCTCAAAGATATCTGCGTCAATTTTTAGAGAGGACTTTATCTTGAATTCAGTAAATTCCACAGTTATCACCCTCAGAGATGTATTAATTCTTCCGCACTCATGACGATGATTTCAGCCATTTATTAAGAATATAAAACGTTATAGATGCGAAACATTACTAGAGATTAGTAGCGATCGCTACGCTTATCTACTTAATTAGGAAAGTCATCATGATCTACACAAACCTGGAAGATGTCGTTGGCAGTGAACGGGATGTTGCCTGGGGAAATGGTCAAAGTCGTCGCTTTCTGGTCGAACAAGACGGAATGGGATACTCCTTAACCGATACCGTGATTAACGCTGGCACAGAATCCTTGTTGGAATATAAAAACCATATGGAGACTTGTTACTGCATTGAAGGTGAAGGCGAAGTTGAAACCAACGGTGTTGTTTATTCCATCAAACCGGGTTCAATGTATGCATTGAACCGAAATGATAAACATTATTTGCGCGCCAAAACAACCATGCGATTAGTGTGTGTATTTAACCCACCCCTCAAGGGTCACGAATCTCACAGTCTTACAGGGCAAGCATCCTGCTACTAGCTCTTTTCTGATTTCAACAGCTAATTGCCCTCGTCTACCCTAGACTCTGACCTAGACGAGGGCTATCCCTCCACGCTATTCAACACCTTAGAAATGCTACTCACCGATCGCCTAATGTCTACTAGCTCACAGCTTGCCAGCCCCCAGTCCGCCCCTTCTGTCGTGGATCATCAATCCCAGTCGGCGCTGACGGTTCGTGTTAAAGCCTTAGAGGTGTATCAGCATCATGTTGAAATTTGTTACCAGATAGGGCAGTGCGCGTTCACCACCAAAGTTTTTTATCATGACGTAGATTTGGATGCTCTGGTCGTGCGGTATTCTCCTCAGTTCATGCGTCAAGTTTATTGCCACATTGCCTTGGTTGAAGGACTGAAGTATTGCTCTATTTTTCCTGAGGTTTATGATGTGTCGGCGATCGCCGATGGACTATCCGCAGAGTCTCTAGAGTTCTTTAGCCGCACTTATAACGCAGCCTACACGCAAAATAAATACGAAAACCGAATTAGTAATTACAATGGACCTCTTCTCTGTTTTGATTCAGGATTGGGAACGCTTCAACCCATCACGCTGAACGGTGATAACCCTACTGTTTTAACTGGAAACGGCGGTGGTAAGGATAGCTTTCTATCTATGAAAGTATTAGAAGAAGCAAACATTCCTTTCGCTGCATTTCAATGGGCGCGGTCAGAATATGGTCGCTTTGAATATCAGCATGACCTTAGCGCTAAAATTTATCAGCATGTGCAGCCGCAAAAGGTTCATCGTGTTTCTATTCATGATGACTTTACCGACGGTGTTTACATGCAGCTTTACTTTCCCCATCTCAAGCCGCCCTTTACCCTGGGTACGCCAGAATGTATTTTTGCGGCAATGCCGATTTTGCTAGATCAAGAATATTGTTACCTATCGTTTGGGAATGAAAAGAGTTCTGATACGGGTAATTTTTATTGGGATGAGCTGGGGCAAGAAGTTAATCATCAGTGGATTAAAACCTACGAAGCAGAGTGTATTTTTGAATCCTTCGTCCGGAAGCATTTCATTACCAATCACCAATACTTCAGCTTACTCAAGCCTCTTTACGACTATCGAATTTTCAAAAACCTGTCTCGTTATCCTCAAGCCTTGCCCGACCTTCACTCTTGTAATATTGACAAGCCTTGGTGCAAAAAGTGCGCTAAATGCGCTTATGTTTGGCTCAACTACCTAGCAAATTTTGACACTTCAGTGATTGACGCGCTGTTTCACACTAATCCCTTCGACTCTTCAGACCTGCATCTCTATTACCGCCAAATGCTAGGACTAGAAGAGCATAATGCGTTTGAATGTGTGGGTCATATTCATGAGTCTAGAATTGCGATGCAGAAGTGTGCTCAGAAGGGGCTGACGGGGAAAGTGATGGCAATGTTTGAAACAGATGTGCAGGCTCAGGTTTTACAAAATTGGGAGGAACTTGAGCAAAAGTATGATCAGGTTTATTCAGAACATAATATTCCTGCCCATATTTTTGAGCGGGTGAAGGCTTATTTGTAGCTTCGTTTCGCATCAGTTCTGTCAATGGTTTTGTCAATTGGATTCTGTGCATTTTAATCCTATGCACTGAGGAGCGATCGCCTCCTTTTTGTATAACTGGACTTTTGACTAATAGGTTTCTCTCCCAACCTAGTGCATTTTTGAGGAAACATCCCATTCTTTGCTTCCCCATGGTTTCTATCCGTACTGTAGTTCCCGTGATTATCTCTGCCCAAATTGCGCTCGCGGTTGGTTTAACAGGATTAATCTCGTACATTAATGGGCAAAAGGCAGTGAACGATGTTGCCTCTCAGTTGCGCGAACAATTGGCAATTCGCATTGATAGCCATGTGAGTGAGTATCTGGTGACTCCTCAACTGGTATTGGGCACGATGGCGAACCAGTTTAAGCTAGGGTTGCTATCGCCTCAAAATGTCATGGAACCCAAAAACCTTAGCCAAGTCGAACGATATTTGGGGCAACAAAGCTATCTGTTTAACTCAGTGAGCTATCTCCTAGTTGCCAACGAGCAAGGCGAGTACATAGGGCTGGAAAATCGGATCAAGGAAAGCGCACGATCGATTTGGCAGACAGCGGCGGCGCTTTTAGAACTTACGGCATTGGTGCGGATGGAAGTCATGCTCAGTTAATTAAACAGTCTGGTCAGTATGATCCGCGCGATCGCCCTTATTACAAAACAGCAGTCAAAACAGGGAAACAAAGCTGGACTGAAGTTTATAACGCCTTTGGCTACGAAAATCGTCCTACCATTACTGCTTCCCAGCCGATCTATCGTCAGCTTAGCAACGGACAAAAAGGTGAATTGTTAGGAGTGGTGGGGGTTGATCTTATTCTCTCGCAGATTAGTCAGTTTCTCAGCGATTTAGAAATTAGTAAGTCGGGGATGGCATTTATTATCGAGCCTTCCGGACAGTTAATTGCGACCTCCACGGGAGAACCCGTTATTACCCAAGATGCTAGTAAAAAAAATCAGCGGGTAATGGCAACCCGTAGCAAAACTGCCTTAATTCGCAGTACCGCAGCGTATCTTCAGAAGCATTACGGGGGCTTTAAAATTGATCAAGATGCTCAGCTTGTAGATTCTGTTGGCGGCAGGCGAAATTTTGTAGAAGTTCGATCGTTCAAGCAGTTTGACTTGCAATGGCTCGTTATCGTTGTTATTCCTGAATCTGATTTTATGGCAAAATTCAGGAAAACTCGCGCACGGACCTTTTTGTTGTGTTTAGGCTCTTTAGTGGTGGCTTCTATCGTAGGACTGCTCACGGCTCGCCGCCTCACCCGCCCTATTCTAACTCTGAGTTCAGCCGCCACCGCCATTGAAGCTGAAACTTATACGCCCGAATTATTGGCAACTGAAATCAAGCGTCAGGATGAGTTTGGTCAACTCGCTCGAGTTTTTTATGCCATGGCAGAACAGGTTAGAACGCGATCGGGAGACCTGCGAGATAAGATTCGGCAACTACAGGTAGAGGTTGATCAAACCAAACAAGGTTCTACAATTCACGATACAAATGATGCTCTCATGATTCGAGAATTACTAGAACGCGCTCGGGAAATTCGTCATGGACGATAACAACACTCTGAACGATGAACGAAATAGATGAAAGAACGTATTTAGGTTACAGATTCTAAGGGGGTAGCCACAGAGGTTTCCATCATTCCCTGCACCACTAGAACTGAACAAGGTGCATGATGCATGACGTAGTTGCTAACGCTGCCCTTCATGACTTCGGTAATGCCTTGATGCCCACGACGACCCAAGACAATCAGATCTGCACCCCAGCTTTGAGCCAACTCACAAATTCCAGCCCCAGGTGTACCAATGAGGCAAGTGAGTTCAGTGGGAACCCCTTGGGCGATCGCTTGCTGCTGGTAAGTTTGTAACCAAGCTATTGCTTTATCTCGCTCTTGCTGAATTTTTTCCTGCTGCACCCGCTTCAAAATTCCGTAGGTATCTAGATCGGCGATCGTTCCTAGCCCCATAAAGGTGCCTGTGGGTATCTCTGCGTCCATTCGTAGCGCATGAACCAGCAGGAGCGAACCCTTGCCTTTTACTTTAACTTCGCTCACAGCTTGTTCAAACACAGCAGATGCTTGCAAGGAACGATCAAGCGCGACTAAGACTTTTTGAAAACTCATAGATTAGACCTCCCACCGATGTTGCGTGATTGGGAATACTTTCATCCTAACACTGAGGCTTGGGGATTGGCATGAGAGCTTACGCCTGGACAATTTGTCCTCGCTGCACGGTCAAAATTTGAGAAGACTTGAGCCACAGGGCATCAAACGACCCCAAGTGAGTCGTCGTGATTAAGGTTTGAAATCGATCTTGAATGGTCTCTAGCAGCTTATTTTGGCGCGTTAAATCTAACTCTGCCAATACGTCATCTAGCAACAATAGCGGCGGCTCTCCCACGACTGCCTCAATCAACTTTAATTCTGCCAACTTTAACGCCAATACCAAGGTTCGCTGCTGTCCTTGAGAACCATACTGCCGCGCCGGAGTGGAATTGATCATGAACTCCACTTCATCCCGATGCGGTCCTACCAATGTTGTGCCCTGGTGCTGTTCTGCGATCGCCCGCAGTTGCAATCGTTCTAAAAAAGCCTGTTGCACAACGACTGGGTCATCGTCCTCAGCCCCTACATTGGGTGCATAACGAACTTCTAAAACCTCGGTGCTGCTGCTAATTGCCTGGTGCCAAGCTTGGGCTAAAGGCGCTAGCCGTCGAATCACCCGCGATCGCCGCCGAATCACCCGCGCCCCGATCGCTGCCAACTGCGCATCCCAAATTGCCAACTGGGTCAAATCTTTTCCCGCCTCGCCCTGCTTTAAAAATGCGTTGCGCTGCCGCAAAACCGTGTTGTATTGCTGCAAAATGTAGGCATATACAGGCTCCAATTGCATCAACAAGGTATCTAACCAGTTTCGCCGCTCGCCTGGACCACCCCGCACCAAATCTAAATCTAAACTGGAAAACTGAACTGCATTGAGCAAACCCAAAAAATCTAATTGTCGCCGCAACGCCTCTCCATTTAAGCTGACGGTTCGTCGCCCGTTGCTGCGCAAGGTGATCATCATGTCGCTCGAACCTGCATCTCGTGCCAAGACTGCGGCAATTTGCCCGATCGGTTCTCCCTCCAACACCAACTCCCGATCGCGCATTGCCCGATGCGATCGCAAGGTCGCCAACAGTTCGACTGCTTCTAGCAAATTTGACTTACCTTGCGCATTATCGCCCACCAAAATTGTCTTGGGTGCCAAGAATTCTACCCATTGCTCTCGGTAATTGCGAAACTGCTTAAGCTGAAGAGACTGGAGATACATGGGTCAGGGCAAACGATAAACAGGGATGATCCTACCGTTTATACCACCCTGTTGTTTATACCACCCTGTTGATGGGCAATGGGAATTGATGGGCAAATGGGACAGGCGCTAAATTTTGCGTTGCAAGGCTTGCGATTCTGGCTGCCGTAAGCTCAGTGTCTCTTCCTGAGCGCTAGATTGCCAGTCTTGCTCTGCGTTCGCATTAGCACTCAGAAAGAAGTTGATCAGGGTCTCAAATTCAGAGCGATCGGTTCCTACCGTAGGCAGCCCATTTGTTTTTGAGGGAGCAGTGGCTTGCACTAACTGGCTCATCAAATCAGAGGTTAAATCAGAGGTTTTAATAGACGCTGTGACCTTTTGAAGAGATGGGTTTTCTCCGGTCGCCTTGACAGCGTGGCTGGGAGTAGAGGCAGTATTTTCGGATGCAGGATTCTCTGGCGGGATGTTTTTCAGGGGGCAGGATTTTTCGGGGGGCAGGATTTTTCAGGGGCAGGATTTTCGGGGGCAGGATTTTC
>JAAUPA010000080.1 GCA_012034615.1 Leptolyngbyaceae cyanobacterium CSU_1_4
GGTAGAGAATTCACAATGATCAATTCAAAATAAACAGCCTTTAAATTTTGAATTTTGAATTCGATCGTCTTTCCCCACCCACTAAAAATGGACAACCCACTAGTTAATCTGGTTCATACCGGGCTGACTGACAAAACTCGAACTGCCCTCACCCCTTATGGGCAAAGGGATTTAGGGATGAGGGGAAAGATCTTTTAGTCAACTACGCTAAATCCAGATCTAGTGATGCTCCCAGATTCCTGTATCTGCCTAAGGGCGGTTTAAGGCAAAGACATTTAGCGCAAGCCTGACCTAGAAAATTCTTGTAGATTGGTATTAACGAGACAAAGGGTTCAGAAAGTTTCTAGGAGGCGCATTGCGTAATAGTCCGCTGCTGATTTCCCACCAACTGCTTGCTGCTTTGGGAACGCAAACATTTTTTCATTATCAAAACCGAGTCCCGAGAGAGACGGCTGTGCTGGTGGTCAGTAATCATCGTAGTTTTATGGATGCGCCGCTGTTGATGGCAGCGATCGATCGCCCCATTCGGTTTGCTTGCCATCATTACATGGGTCAAGTGCCGGTAATGCGCGAGTTTGTGACGCGCTTAGGATGCTTTCCGCTAGACGTGCCTGAACAACGACAGCAAAGTTTTTTCCATCAAGCTGGGCGGTTGCTGCAATCGGGGCAGTGTGTGGGCATTTTCCAGAAGGGGCACAGCCGATGGTGCAGTTAACTCAGCCTGGAAAGATGGGCGAGTTTCAGCGGGGTTTTGCGCATTTGGCATTGCGGGCTCCGGTGGAAGATTTGGCGGTTTTGCCAGTGGCGATCGTGCCTCAGGCTGAAACTATCCGTTCTGCCTTTCCGCTCAAATTACTCAGTTGGTTTGATCCCTCGGAACCTTTGTTTCAACAGTCGGGGGCACACCCTATGGTGATTTATCAACGGGTTGACATTTTTGTCGTCGCCCGGTTTGGGTGAGTGCCTCGCAGCGGCAAGCCTTTCAAGGTAAGCAGGCAAGGCTGATGGTGACGGAACTGACGAACTATTGCCAGTCAGAAATTAAAGAGTTGACGCAGCACTAGGATTCATGGGTCAGAACGTCTCTAGGGGAATGGTAAGGTGGGAAATAGTAATTTAAAGATGCTTATGAAAGAGGTTGTTCATCCTTTGCGGCTGATTGCACCGCAGCAGCGAAATCCGAAGGCTCCTTTGCTTGTCTATTTACCAGGAATGGATGGAACTGGTGAGTTGTTTGCTCATCAGGTTGGCAGTTTAGGTAAGGTGATGGATGTCCACTGCTTAACGATTCCTGGAGAGGATTTGAATGATTGGGAGGCGCTGACTGAGCAGGTGGTGGCGTTGGTGGAAGCAGAGGTGAAGGCGGGTGAGCAGCGGCAAGTCTATTTGCTGGGAGAGTCTTTTGGCGGATGCTTGGCGATTAAGACGATTCTCCGATCGCCCCATTTGTTCGATCGCCTGATTCTGTCTAATCCGGCTTCTGCCTTCAAGCGGCAACCCCTCCTATTTGGGGATCGTATTTAGTGCAGCCCCAAATAGATCCCATTCACCAATGGTCTTGTGCTAACTTTGTGCCGTTTTTAGCCGCAGTGGATCGAATTGCTCCGCGCGATCGGCAGCTTTTATTGCAAGCCATGCAGTCCGTCACCCAAAAATCTTCGATCTGGCGTTTGTCAATGTTACGAGGGTTTAATGTGACCGATGCTCAGTTTAGAAGCATTGTGCAACCGACTTTGCTCATTGCTAGTGGACGCGATCGCTGCTGCCCTCGTTTCTGAAGCAGAGCGACTGGCAAGGCTTCTGCCCCATGCTAAAGTTCAAGTCCTACCCCATAGTGGACATGCCTGTTTGCTAGAAACCCAGGTTGACTTGCTCGAAATTATGAAGGCGAATGAATTTCTAGATTTGCCTGACCTAGATTTACCTAAAATTGCTCTGAGCGCATGACGGCAGGGCGATCGGGTGATTCAATCATGACTCAACCCTGACTCATGAATTGCTTGAGTTGCTCAGTCAAACTGTCAATTAAATCTGTTTGGGGTCTGGCATCCGCTTCAGTTTCAATCCGTTGAATGGTTTCTGGAGCCAAATTGAGCAGGCTCACTAGCTTTTGATAAGCGGTGGCTTCGTGGATGTTAATCTTGTCCTCTTCAGGGGTTCGAGCGCTAGCTCCAATCACTTCGTAGCCCAAACGTAGCACTAATTCTTTTTCTTCAAGGCTCTGGAGCTGAGGCGTTAATTCTTCCAAATGAATATTCTGCATCATGTAGTCTTGCAATTCATGTTGAAGAACTTGCTGCTGGGCAGCATCAGTGGCAAACATATGGCTAAAGCGATCGATCATGACATCAACCTCTTCAGCCGCTAAGCAACCATCTGACCATGCCATAGCGGTCGACAATACCCGCAGCAGATTCATTTGGCGGGGCGTGATAGAAGGAGGGGGAGGAATCTGAACCATCGCGCGGTCTCCTCAACTAATTTTAAAAAGGATAGGTTTACCCTATCATTGACCTCTTGAAGTTGAGTGAGAGCAGTTACAGATCGTTATGTGTAGACGTTGGGAGACGTTAGGGGCGAGGGCTAGGCATCGGCTAAAAGCCAGGGCATGAGCGATGGAAGCTGTCGTTGCCAACCCGTCTCGTGATGAACTTCTCCTTCAACTAGACGAAATTGCAACTCGTGATCTCCATAGCCCAAGTCTTGAAGGTGATGATAGAAGTCACGGGTGACGGGCACATAGTCGAGCCAAACGCCGGAGAATGAGTATTGTTCGGCTCCACCAACGTAAAGCAAAATTTTGGACCAGTGATGGGTAGGGCTGTCCCAAAGACTGAACATATAGCGATCGCCCCACATCAGCGCTGGGGATAAACAGCCTATTCGTCCAAAAACTTGGGGGTAGGTTTTGCCCAAATACAGGGTCATCAATCCGCCCATGCTGGCTCCCATCACGCCTGTCCACTGGGGTTCGGGGCGGGTTCGGTAGGTGCGATCGATGTAGGGTTTGAGATGATTGACCAAAAAATCGGCGCAAAGGTTTGCTCGTCCGCCAATCCAGGAAGAATATTCGGAGAGGCGATCGCTGAGATGATCAATTCCTACAATAATCCAGGGCTGGATTGTACCTTGTGCCACCATTTTTTCTATGGTCCAATTAATGCACCAAGTGTCGTAGGTGGCAGATTCGGGATGGGCAAAAATGTTCTGCCCGTCGAAGACATAAAGCACAGGCAAAGGGCGATCGCTGGGGTCATATCCATCTGGGGTGTAGATGCGAACAGTGCGCTTAATTTGTTCGGAGGGGGAAAAGAAGTCGTGGAGAATTTGGATATTACCCATAAAAACCTTGGGGTGCGATGTCTCTCAATCCTGATTGACTAAAGGATGCTTTGACGATTACCCCTGAGAGTAATTTTATTCAATTGCCTGACGAAACTCGCGCGCTGGCAGGGTCGCCAACAACGGCAGGAGCCTGACCTCTTGCGAGATTAGGCTCCTACGTTTGCTTTAGTATTCTGGTACTGAGGAATCGATTTCGCGACTCCAGGCAAGGATGCCGCCCTGGACGTTGGTGCCTTCAATCCCGGATTCCTTGAGGAGTGCGATCGCCTTAGCCGATCGCATCCCCGACTTACAATGCACCACCAATCTGGGTTCGTTGGGCTCGTTTAAAAGTTCCTTCACCTGGGCAATGCCATCGCCACTTTCAATATCCGGCAAAGGCACCAACACTGACCCCGGAATTTGAGCAATTTCGTACTCGTTAGGGTTGCGCACATCCAGCAACACAAAGTCATTAGCGCCGCTGTCTAGTAACTGCTTCAGCTCTTGAACAGTGATTTCTTTCATATTTGCCTGCTGTTGCTCCTCTGCTGCTTTAGCTTGGGGAATGCCGCAAAACTCTTCATAATCAATCAGCTTCTCAATCACTGGACGAACCGGATTAGGCTGCAACTTGAGTTCGCGGAAGGACATATCTAGGGCATTGTAAACGACCAAACGTCCGCTCAGCGTCCGCCCTTTGCCTAAAATAATCTTGACGGTTTCCGTTGCCTGAATCAAGCCAATAATTCCTGGAAGAATGCCCAGCACTCCACCTTCAGCACAAGAAGGAACTTCTCCAGGCGGCGGTGGATCGGGGAACAAGTCTCGATAGTTAGGACTGAGCGCCGTCTCGTCGTAAAACCAATCGTTGCCCATTTGCCGAAGCTCGGTTTTTTGGGTCGGCGAAAGAGTCTCCCAGCCTTCAGGGCGTTTCCACCCGCCTTTGTAATTGAACACGGTTGCCTGTCCATCAAACCGCAAAATACAACATAAACATTCGGCTTGTTCAACAGAACGCAAGCATCGTTGACTAGATAACGGGTGGGGAAGTTGTCGGTGCCATCGACCACAATATCGTAGGGAGCAATGATGTCGATCGCGTTCTCAGAGGTAATGCGGGTTTCGTACAGATCAATTTGGCAATGGGGATTGATCTCGAGAATGCGGTTCTTGGCAGATTCAATTTTGGGTTTGCCGACCCAGGAAGTGCCATGAATGACTTGGCGGTGGAGATTGGATGCGTCAACTCTGTCAAAGTCAACAATACCAATCCGACCAATACCAGCCGCAGCCAGGTAAAGCAACAGCGGCGAACCTAGCCCACCAGTGCCAATGCACAGAACACTCGCTGCTTTCAGGCGTTTCTGACCCTCTAAGCCGACTTCTGGCAGAATAATATGACGAGAGTACCGTTCGTAGTCATCACGACTGAGCTGGATATCATCCAGGTTGGGATTTAGCATAGCAAACTCAACAAAACGCTAGGGGGTAAAGTTTGAGGCGGCAAAACTCATTGAGGGGATGAAATTCCGTCTGCTTCAGTCTTTACTCTATTAGAGCAGTTGTCGAGGAATATGGACTATTGAGTTTGGTAAATTCCGGATCTCTTAGGCGAAACCTTGGGCGATCGCCCCTCTCAGCCCCGCGGGTTCAAAGAAACTACAAGCGAAAAAACTATAAAAAAGAGCGAGGTTCTACAGAGTAGCTTTCTCGCTCTTCAAGTCATTAAGGTCGAAAACTTCTTACTCTTCAGGATCTTCTACAGCTTCATCAGTGATCTCATCTCCCGCCTCTTCATAAATATCACTTGTGCTGATATCGTCTACGACTTCGTTTGTTGCTTCATTGCCATCCTGGCTAAAGTCCGCCGCGCTCTCCTCTATGGCTTCTGTCAAATCAACGGTTTCATCCTCTGCCCCTTCCCCCGAAGACGGCACCAGTGCCACCGCTACGATCGCATCATCCTCATCGAGCCGTTGTACCCGCACCCCCGTTGCTGCCCGAGACTGACGAGAGATGGCTTTGACTGCCTGACGAATAATAATTCCTCGGCTAGTCACCAGAATAATTTCATCGTCTCCCCCCACCACCTGCATTGCCGCAAGCTGGTCGCCCTTCTTGCGGAACTTGATGGCTCGTAGCCCCAGCCCGGCTCGATTTTGCAACCGGAACTGAGATACCGGAACCCGCTTCCCCATTCCGCCTGTGGTAATAATCAAAGCCCAAGGACCTTGGTCGGCATCCGCCACCTCGGTGACTTCAATTTCCCCAGTTTCCGAAGAGTCAATTGCTTCTATCGCCTCGATCGCTTCCAGGTCCTCCCCCTCCGTTTCATCGCTTTCCGACATACTGGCGATGACCTGGCTAGGCAAAATGTCCATACTGATCAGCTCGTCGCCTTTACGAAGCGACATGGAGCGCACACCCCGCGTCGGTCTGCCCAAGGGGCGGAGCTGCTCTTGGCTGGCGCGGAAGTGAATTGCCATGCCTTGGCGGGTGCTGATCATGATACTGTCTTCGGCACGAGCTAGGCGTACCCAGCGAAGTTGGTCGCCTTCTTCGAGGGAGATGGCAATTAAGCCGTTGGAGCGAATGTTGCTGAAAGCAGAAAGCTGGGTCTTTTTAATGAACCCCTTTTGGGTCAGCATGACTAAGTATTCGTCGTCGGTGAAGGCGCTGACTGGAACGATGGAGGTGATTTTTTCTTCGCGGGAGATGGGCAAAAGCTGCACAACAGGCATTCCGCGAGAGGTGCGAGAGCCAATGGGAATCTGGTATGCCTTCACGCAGTAGGAGATGCCGCGATCGCTAAAGAACAACACACTGTCATGATCGCAGCAGGTGAGGAAATGATCGACCCCATCGTCTTCCTTCATCCGCGTTCCAGCTTTGCCCCGAGTTGCTCGGCTCTGCGCCTCAAACGTGCTGACGGGCATCCGCTTAATGTAGCCCTGCTCTGTGATCAGGATGATCGCCTGCTCATTGGCAATCAAATCGGTATCCGACAGTTCTCCATCTGCCCGTTCAATAATGGTGCGCCGAGGGTTGGCGTAGGCAGCTCGTAGCTCGGTTAGCTCGGTTTGAATGATTTCCAAAATCCGTTCCCGCCGTGCCAAAATGTCACGCAGGTCGGTGATTTTGACCATCAGGTCATGGTGCTCATGCTCAATCTTTTCAGCTTCTAGGGCAGTCAAGCGGCGAAGCTGCATTTGCAGAATTGCGTCGGCTTGCGCCTCAGAAAGGTCTTGAGAGGCAATGAGTTCTTGCTTAGCCGTGGCAGTGTCTGCCGCCTGACGAATGAGGGCAATAATGGCATCTAGGTTTTGCAAGGCTACTAGCAAGCCTTGCAAGATGTGATCGCGCTCTTCTGCCTTGCGCAACTCGTAGCGGGTACGACGAGTAATCGTTTCGATGCGGAAATCGAGGAAGACTTCAAGGAAGCGTTTGATGCTTAGAAGCTGAGGTTCGCTGTTGACCAGCGCCAGCATGTTGACCCCAAAGTTGGCTTGTAGCGGGGTTTGTTTATACAAATTATTGAGGACGACGCGAGCATAGGCATCTCGGCGCAGCTCAATCACGACTCTCATGCCATCGCGATCGCTTTCATCTCGAATATCAGAGATGCCCTCTAAGCGATGCTCGTTGACCATTTCAGCAATCCGCTCAATCATGGCTGCCTTATTGGTTTGGTAAGGCAGCTCAGTGATGATGATGGCTTCGCGATCGGGGCGACCTCTCTGTTCGAGGGTTTCAATAGTGGCAACACCGCGCATCGTGACCGAGCCGCGCCCTGTCGTATAGGCTTCTTTGATGCCGCTAGTGCCCAAGATCTGTCCACCGGTGGGAAAGTCAGGACCCGGAATGTACTGCATTAACTCCAAATCGGTGATTTCGGGGTTATTAATCAGTGCCACTACGCCGTCTAACAGTTCGCCCAAGTTATGGGGCGGGATATTGGTTGCCATCCCCACGGCAATCCCTGAGGAGCCATTCAGCAAAAGCTGCGGGATGCGGGAAGGCATGACTAAGGGCTCTTGCTGGGAGCCATCAAAGTTGTCGGTAAAGTCAACGGTTTCTGATTCAATGTCGCGCAGCAAGGAATTAACCGTCAGCCCTTGCAAACGACACTCGGTATATCGCATGGCTGCGGGCGGGTCGTTGTCGATGGAGCCGAAGTTGCCGTGCCCGTTGATGAGCGGATACCGCATCGAAAAATCTTGCGCCATTCGCACTAAGGCATCGTAAACGGCGGTATCGCCGTGGGGATGGTACTTACCTAGCACTTCTCCTACCACACGGGCGCATTTTCTGAAGGGGCGATCGTGGGTTAAGCCTAATTCGTGCATGGCGTACAAGATGCGACGGTGAACTGGCTTGAGACCATCCCTCGCATCGGGCAATGCTCTGCCGACAATTACGCTCATGGCGTATTCTAGGTAAGACCGAGACATTTCGATGCGCAGATCTGTAGGGACAATCCGCTCTTGGGGAATGCTCATAAGTTAAAAACTCCAAAGACTTTTGCGTTTAGCAGCACTATGAAAAGCAACAATTTAACGGGTTTTTACCTGGACAATAGCAGGATATCTGCTGCTAATTTGCCTTGAAATAATAGCATATTTTTGGGGCTGCTGAGGTGAGACGTGTAGCTTTGAGCACCTGGGTTGGGCGGGGTTGATCAAGGGTAGGGGCGAGGTTGATTGACGATAAAATAAGAAGGCTCGATCGCCCTAATAACCCATGATTTCTATCCTTTACTCAGATCAGTTTTTAGAGCATCAAACCGGCGCTTATCATCCTGAAAACCCAGGACGACTGACTGCCATTACCCAAGCTCTGCGCGCAGCTCCTTGGGCGGAGCAATTAGACTGGCGATCGCCCTTGCCCAGCGACCAACCGGGCGATCGCTTCAGGGCTGCCCTTCAAGCTGTTCATCCTCAGGGATACCTTGAGGCGGTCAAGAAAATTGCTGAGGCGGGCGGGGGACATATCGATCCGGATACGCCCGTTTCTGCGGCTAGCTATGAGGTGGCGTTGCTAGCGGTTAGCGCTTGGCTTGATGGGGTCGATCGCGTTTTAGAAACCCGTGAGCCTGCTTTTGCGCTGACCCGCCCACCCGGACATCATGCGTTGCCCGCCCAAGGCATGGGGTTTTGTATCTTTTCTAATGCGGCGATCGCGGCTCATTATGCCTTAAAACAGCCCGGAGTCGAGCGAGTCGCAATCTTAGACTGGGATGTGCATCACGGGAATGGCACCCAGGCGATCGTGGAGAACAACCCCCAGATTGTTTTTTGCTCTCTGCATGAGTTTCCTCAATATCCCGGCACCGGCACGGCTCAGGAACGAGGAAAGTTTGAGAATGTCATGAATTTTCCAATGCAGGCAGGTAGCACCTTAGCAAATTATCAGCCGCTATTTGAACAAAAAATCTTGCCATTCCTTCAAAAATTTCAGCCCGACCTGCTGATTGTGAGTGCCGGGTATGATGCTAACCACGCCGATCCGCTTGCTTCCCTTTCCTTGCACCCTAAGGATTATGGAGTACTCACTAGCTATTGTTTGCAAGTGACCCGACAAGTCCTGTTGGGGCTGGAGGGAGGGTATGACTTTGTGGCTTTGGCTCAGTCGGTCGTTGCTACGGTTGAGGCAATGTTAGAGCACTGATGTTAGAGCACTACTGAGTGGATTCTAAAAAAATTCTCCTCAACGCCGTAAACTAATTAAAGTTTGTTTCGTAGCTGAGAGTCAGGTAATCCCGTGCGCAAGGTTATTATTGCCGGCAATTGGAAATGTATAAAACTCAGGCAGAAGCCTTAGAGTTTTTGCAAGGTTTTCTAGATCAAGTTTCAGAAACGCCCGACGATCGAGAAGTCGTGTTATGTGTGCCCTTCACAATTTTGAGCACGCTGTCTCGAAATCTCCACGGCTCTCGCATCCAAGTCGGGGCGCAAAATGTTCATTGGGAACCGGCGGGGGCGTACACGGGCGAAATTTCTGCACCTATGCTGACTGAACTCAATGTTCGTTACGTGGTGGTGGGGCATAGCGAACGACGGCAATATTTTGGTGAAACCGATGCGACGGTCAATTTGCGGTTGAAGGCAGCCCAGCAGTATGGTTTAACTCCCATCCTTTGCGTAGGTGAAACTAAGCAGCAGCGAGACGCAGGACAGGCAGAGGCAGTGATTGCGACGCAGTTGGAAAAAGATTTAGTGGATGTCGATCAGCAAAAGCTAGTGATCGCCTATGAGCCAATTTGGGCGATCGGCACGGGTGACACCTGTGAAGCAGGCGAAGCCAATCGAATTATTGGCATGATTCGCAGCAAGCTCAGTAATCCGCGGGTCACGATTCAGTATGGTGGGTCGGTGAAGCCGAACAATGTCGATGAGATTATGGCGCAGCCTGAAATTGATGGAGCATTGGTTGGTGGAGCCAGCTTGGAGCCTCAAGATTTTTCTAGAATTGTGAACTATCACTAACGCTTCTGAAGAAGCGAGCTGGAAGCTCTTAAAAAAGCTCCGGGATGTGGTTTCTCTTGGGGCATCGTGGGTATGATTGGAGCGATTCATTCCATCGACCTCGCCGTTACCGCAAGAGTCGCAGCCTCCGCTAAACCCATCTTCTAAAGTTGTGCAAACCTCCCCTTCCTCAGAATTAAGCCACCCTCTCGTGAGTGCCCTGCTCCATTACAGTGATCAAGATTTGCTGACTTTGTTTCAGCGTCATCCCGATCGGGTCAGTACTTTGTGATGATTTTCTGTCGCTACAGTCCGATTGTTCACACGCTGATTAAACACTCGGTGCGATCGCCCGTCCAAGCCGATTATTTATTCGCGATCACTTGGCGACATATTTTCAACGAGCTGGGCGGCTTAGACCTCCGAGACGGCGCACCAACGACCCTACAAAATTGGCTCATCAATATGACTGCCGCCTGCATCAATCGGGTTGAATTGCCGCCCGTGGAGTCCATTCAGTCCTCGCTTCAAGCCACCTCACCACCGCTGGGGTGTTATTTGGAGCGATCGCTTGATCAGTTAGAACCAACGCAACGCCTGATCATTTTGATGGCGCAAACCTTTCATTGGAGCGAAACTCGAATTTCTGCTTACCTTCAAGCAGAGGGTGAGTTTCTGTCTCCCTCTGAAGTCAAGCAGGCGTTGGCAAAAGCCTATCAGCAGCTTGAAAGGGTTTTGCCAGAAGACATCAGTGAAATTTATCTGGGTCGGTTAGCTCCTCACTCTGAAGATCTAGAAGAGAGCGATCGGGATGAACAGGACGAAAATTTATTGGATCTGGCGGCGCTTGGATTAGAGCAGCGATCGCGGTAGGCAGGCGGTAAACTCTCCTCAGAGCTGTGGCTCAAGAACCAGGATTGCCGCTTTGCTCTAGGCGAAGTTTGGCATCTTTTTCAAACCACTGAATGACTTGGGCGGTTGTAAGATTGGCGATCGCGCCACTTTCCTCATCCGTAGCAATTTTCTGTAAGGGCTTCAAAGACGACATGACCAGTTGTGTAAAAAACATCTGGAATGCCTCCTTATCTTCCACTCCTGGCGAAATACTTTCATCTTGCTCCACCCAGGCTAAAACCTGCTGAGGCGCAATATCTTCGATCGCCTGACCGCTTTCTTGGGCAATTTTTTTGAGCGATCGGAGGGAATAAAGTGCCACCCGTACCAAAAACTTATCTTTTGTGGTCAGTAGAGCTTTGTCAACTTCTTCTACCCCTTCAAATGTTGTTAAAAAGTCCATAAAATCCTTAACTCCTTTACCTGTGCTCTCGACCTGCCCTAACTGTGGGGCATCTGCTATAGCTAATGAAAATCACGTCACGCGTCATTCGTAGCTGCCTGTGCTAACAACTCTCTCGCTGCCTTACGAATATCTCTTGCAACACTCAAGAAAGCCTCGTCTCTATGAGTCCAGAGTGTGATTGGCTTACCGTCGCTGGGAGAAAACTGTAGCTTTGCAAACGGAGTAGCCAAGAAATCTACTGGACGAAGAATAACAGGAATGACGCGAGCCTGTCCTGACTCATTGCGTTTTAGGGCTCTTTGAGCTTCATCAAGGGAATATTCGGAGGCTAGGAAGTCAGGACTCAGTAATAAAAGAATGATATCGGCTGAATCTAAATAGGAGGCGATCGCCTTATCCCATTCAGTACCTGCTTCTACCTGAGCATCAGTCCAGTCTTGAATCACCCCTCGCAATTTCAGGGCAGTAAGATGAGCCGCTAACTCGTCTTGCAGAGCTGCATCCTTACGAGAGTAAGACAAAAAAACTTTAATTCCTTCTCCATATTCTTTATACATAGTAAAACTCTGCTTATTTTACTTCGCTTGCACCAAATACCCACATCGGTGCTCGCCTCCTGCCAGCCAGTGAGTCCGCTCGACTTTGCAATCTTGCAGCGCCAACTCAAACATTTCTAGCTCGTTGCCACAAACGCTAGGAAAAGATTCCACAATCTGAGAAATTGCGCAGTTGTATTCGGTAATGACAAAGCCATCGGCAGTGGAATGCCACTCTGCCATATAGCCTTCAGTTTTGCGGATCTCGACCAAACTTGCCACCCGCTCTTGTAAAGCGCCATTGCCTAGCCGCTGACGATATTCTAGGGCTTTGCGAACCCACTGTTTGCGGAGGAGGTTGCTCACCTGATCTTTGCCAACGGTTTCTGCCAAGGTGTCGAGCAAATCGAGGGCAAAATCGTCGTAGCGATCGGGCAGCGATCGCGTCCCTGTTGGCTCAACCTATAAGCAAAGTTAGGACGACCCGTGCCCACCGATATTACTTGATGCTCGATTAATCCTTCCGCTTCAAGATCTTTCAAATGCCGACGAATAGCTTGCGGACTAATGCCCAAACTCTTTGATAGCGCCTGAGCCGTCGTCTCGCCCTGCTTCAATAAATGATTCAGAATATCTTGCTTAGTCGGCTGCTGTGTGGCTGTCATCTTTTCTCCCGAAACCCCTTAACCCAACCTAGGTCTGCATCTGTGTCTGCCGATTTTCCGTCTGCCGATTTTCCCAAAAGTGTCAGAGATACTGCCAAAAAACTCTATGCTGAAAAGCTGGAAGTCAAAACTTGACTTTAACAACTCTTTTGTTGCTAAACTACATTTATGGGTTAAACAACACCAAAGTTGTTTTAATTATAAAAGCTATTCTACTCCCCGACTCATTGCCATGAACCCAAACCCAAGTCAAGCTAGCGACAAAAGCCTAGAGGCTATGCGGCACTTCTCTGAAACCTATGCTCAGCGCACAGGAACGTACTTTTGTGTTGACCCTAGCGTGACCGCTGTTGTGATTGAAGGTCTTGCGAAACATAAAGACGATCTAGGTGCGCCCCTCTGTCCTTGTCGCCACTACGAGGACAAACAGGCAGAAGCCGCCGCTGCCTACTGGAACTGTCCCTGTGTGCCCATGCGTGAGCGCAAAGAGTGTCACTGTATGCTTTTCCTGACTTCTGACAATGATTTTGCCGGGGAACAACAGCACATTACCTTTGACGAGATTCGCACTGTCACCAATCAAGCTTAATCTCTTACACCCGCCCAATCCTTCTTTGTCTTGAGAGAGCACCTATGACCACGACCACGGTTAAGTCCCTTGTCAATCAGCCTTATAAGTACGGCTTTGTGACCGATATTGAATCCGAAGCTATTCCTGCGGGGTTAAGTGAGGATGTCGTTCGGTTAATTTCGGCTAAAAAAGAAGAGCCGGAATTTATGTTGGAGTTTCGCTTGAAGGCTTATCGGCAGTGGCTGAAGATGACGGAGCCGAATTGGGCTGAGGTGGGCTATCCGGCGATCGACTATCAAAACATTGTTTACTACTCTGCCCCAAAAAAGAAAGAGAAACTGGGCAGCTTAGATGAGGTGGATCCGACGCTGCTAGAAACGTTTGAGAAGCTGGGGATTTCCCTTTCTGAACAAAAGCGTCTCTCCAATGTGGCGGTCGATGCCATCTTTGACAGTGTTTCTGTTGCCACCACATTTAAAGACAAGCTGGCAGAACAGGGCGTGATTTTCTGCTCCATCTCTGAAGCGTTGCAAAAGCATCCTGACTTGGTTCAGAAGTATCTTGGTAGCGTTGTGCCTGCAGGAGACAACTTTTTTGCAGCGCTGAACGCGGCAGTGTTTAGTGATGGCTCTTTTGTCTACATTCCCAAAAACACGAAATGCCCCATGGAACTGTCCACCTATTTCCGCATCAACAACGGCGATTCGGGACAGTTTGAGCGGACGTTGATTGTGGCTGAGGAAGGCAGCTCAGTCAGCTACCTGGAAGGCTGCACTGCGCCAATGTTTGATACCAATCAGCTTCATGCGGCGGTGGTTGAGCTGGTGGCGTTGGACAATGCCGATATTAAATACTCCACAGTGCAAAACTGGTATGCAGGCGACGAAAATGGCAAAGGGGGAATTTACAACTTTGTGACGAAGCGCGGTTTGTGCCAGGGCGTGAATTCTAAGATTTCTTGGACACAGGTTGAGACGGGTTCGGCTATTACCTGGAAGTATCCGAGCTGTGTGTTGGTGGGCGATCGCTCTGTCGGTGAGTTCTACTCCGTGGCATTGACCAATCACCGTCAGCAAGCAGACACGGGCACCAAAATGATCCACATTGGCAAGAACACCCGCAGCACGATTATTTCTAAGGGAATTTCGGCAGGACGTTCTGAGAATAGCTACCGGGGCTTGGTGAAAATGGGACCGAAGGCAGCAGGTGCGCGCAACTATTCCCAGTGCGATTCTATGCTCATTGGGGATAACGCTGGGGCTAACACTTTTCCGTATATTCAGGTGCAGAACCACACTGCCAAAGTAGAACACGAAGCTTCGACATCCAAAATTGGGGAAGACCAACTGTTTTACTTTAGCCAGCGAGGCATTTCTTCTGAAGACGCGATTTCAATGATGATTAGTGGCTTTTGTAAGGATGTCTTTAACCAGTTGCCCATGGAGTTTGCGGTGGAAGCCGATCGCCTCTTAAGCCTGAAGCTAGAAGGCAGTGTGGGCTAAGCCCATCTTAGTCCTAATCTCGGAAAGTCTCTTGATTGCTCAATGTTGCTGAAGTAAGTGGTGTTTCCATGATTGTTGAGAACAGCGAAGTTATTTTATCGGTCAAAAATTTGACTGCGAGTGTCGATGGCGCGCCTATTCTCAAGGGGCTTAACCTGGAGATTAGGGCGGGGGAAATTCATGCCATTATGGGACCATGGTCTGGAAAGCACTTTTTCTAAGGTATTAGCAGGGCATCCAGCCTATGAAGTGACGGGCGGGGAAGTGTTGTACCGGGGTGAAAATTTGTTTGACATGGAACCCGAAGTGCGATCGCGCGCTGGCATTTTTTTGGCATTCCAATACCCGCTAGAGATTCCGGGCGTGAGCAATGTGGACTTTTTGCGAGTGGCGTACAACTCTAAGCGGAAGCACGAAGGATTGGAAGAGCTAGATGCTTTTGACTTTGATGACTTGGTGCAGCAAAAGTTAGAAGTGGTGAAGATGAAGCCAGAATTTTTGAGCCGCAGCGTTAATGAGGGGTTTTCGGGGGGCGAAAAAAAGCGCAACGAAATTTTGCAAATGGCAATGCTGGAGCCGAAGTTAGCAATTTTAGATGAAACCGATTCAGGCTTAGATATTGATGCCCTCAGAATTGTGGCGGGTGGAGTCAATGAACTCTCTCAACCCGATAATGCAACGCTGCTGATCACTCACTATCAACGCTTGTTGGATTACATTGTGCCGGATTTTGTACATGTTATGGAAGGCGGACGCATTCTAACTACAGGGGGGTAAGGAACTGGCGTTTGAGTTAGAAGAACGGGGCTATGAATGGGTGCGGGAAGATGACGTTGCAGAGGTGGTGCGATGAGTCTTCAGGTTTCAACAATTTCCGATTTAGGAATAGTGAGCACGGCATCGGAGCGGCGATCGGCTTGTTTAAAAGCCTTGCTAGAAATGCGATCGCCCTCTTTAGCCGTTCCGCCCTGGCTGCAAGCTCATCGTGATTTGGCGGCAACGAAAGCTCAAACCTTATCGATTCCTTCTAGCCGAGATGAAGACTGGCGGTTTACCGATTTGTCGGCTCTGGTGTCTGCCCAGTTTTTGAGCAATACGTCTGCTCCTTTCTCTATAGATTTGAGTGAAATAAAATCTTTCCTCATTCCAGAAGCAACCCATCGCTTAGTCTTCATCAATGGTCTGTATTGTTCTGGGCTTTCCGAGGTCGCTGATTTACCTCGGGGGCTATTTGTTGGCAATTTAAGCGCAGCATTACAAATAGAATCGGTTGCCGCTGCCCTGCAAAATCATTGGGCACGTCAGCCTGAGCGCGAAGATGTTTTTACTCTGCTCAACACGGCTAGCTTCAATGATACGGCGGTCGTTTATGTTGAAAAAAACCAAGAAATAGCGGCTCCTGTCCAGTTATTGTTTCTCTCGTTGGATGGTGCTGGGGCGATCGCTGCTCATCCTCGAGGTCTGATCGTGGCGGAAAAAAACAGCAGCGTAGCAGTGATTGAAGAATATGCTTCACTTGGGTTTGAGAACAACTTGTGTAACGCAGTTACCGAGGTTTGGCTACACGACAACGCTCAGATGAATCACACTCGGGTTCAGCGAGAGAGCCATGCAGCTTTCCATATGGGTAAAACTGTGGTTTCTCAGGCGCGATCGTCTCGCTATACCTGTAATGTACTCAGCATTGGTGCGAAACTGTCGCGCC
The DNA here is from genome assembly GCA_012034615.1 of Leptolyngbyaceae cyanobacterium CSU_1_4. Lineage (GTDB taxonomy): Bacteria > Cyanobacteriota > Cyanobacteriia > Elainellales > Elainellaceae > Timaviella. Next base: position 16,071 of record JAAUPA010000080.1, read on the forward strand.
ATAACCTAGAAATTTACCAAACAGGAGAACAGACTGAGACTCATTTAAATGGGCTGACGATGATTGCGGGTGAACAGGTAGGAGACCTGCACAGCGCGATCGCCCTGACCGCACCCCATGGCACAACCCGCCAACTTCATAAATGCATTGTGGACGATCGAGCACACGCTATTTTTAACGGCAAAGTGTTCGTTCCTCAAGCCGCCCAAATGACCGATGCCGGACAGCTCAATCGCAATCTGCTGTTATCGCCCAAAGCCAGAGTGGATACCAAGCCACAGCTTGAGATTGTTGCGGACAATGTGAGGTGTACTCACGGCGCAACGGTGAGCCAACTTGCGGACGATGAGGTGTTTTACCTGCAAAGTCGCGGGATTGATGCAGAAAGCGCGCAAAAACTTTTGGTTTATGCATTTGCGTTTGAAATAATTAGCCAGATTCCGATCGCCTCTCTCCAGGAAACCTTGGCGCAGTGGGCAAGGCGATCGCCCCTTGAACAGAACACTTAGCTTTTATCTTGAGGCGATCGCTCAGTTTTATCTTTATCCCTTACCCATTCTTTTTGCCATGACGCTTACCCAAGAAAAAACCCTTGCAGCCCGCGTTCGTGCTGATTTTCCTATCCTTCACCAAGCAATTCACGGCAAGCCTTTAGTTTATTTGGATAATGCCGCTTCGTCTCAAAAGCCCTTGGCAGTATTGGATGCGTTGCGGCACTACTATCAAAACGACAATGCCAATGTCCATCGGGGCGTACATACCCTGAGTTCGCGGGCAACTGATGGTTATGAAGGGGCGCGGGATAAGGTGGCAGCATTTGTGAATGCGGCGCACCGTGAGGAAATTATTTATACGCGCAATGCAACCGAGGCGATTAACTTGGTGGCTTATGCTTGGGGGATGAGCACGTTGCAGCGGGGTGATGAAATTATTTTATCGGTGATGGAACACCACGCTAATTTAATTCCCTGGCAGTTTGTGGCACAGAAAACAGGGGCGGTGCTGCGATTTGTAGAATTAACTGGGACGCAGGACTTTGACTTGGATCACTATCGGTCTTTAGTTTCGGATAAAACAAAGCTGGTGTCGGTCGTTCATGCTTCTAATATGCTGGGCTGCATTAACCCTGTGGAAGACATTGTGGCGATCGCTCATCAATATGGTGCCAAGGTGTTGATCGATGCTTGCCAAAGCGTTCCTCACAGTGTGGTCGATGTTCAGGCGTTAGATTGCGATTGGCTAGTAGCATCGGGGCATAAAATGTGTGCCCCTACTGGGATTGGGTTCCTTTACGGAAAAAAAGAGTTGCTACGCTCTATGCCGCCTTTTATGGGGGGGGGAGAAATGATCGCAGATGTGTTTTTTGATCAGGCAACTTACGCCGATATTCCTCACCGCTTTGAAGCAGGAACTCCCGCCATTGGAGAAGCGATCGCCCTGGGTGCCGCAGTCGATTATTTGATGGCGATCGGCATGGATAAAATTCATGCCTATGAGCAAGAGCTAACGGCTTATTTATTCCAACAGCTCAATGCCATCTCTGAAGTTAAAATTTATGGTCCTCAGCCCGATGCAGGAGTCACAAACCGTGTCGGACTGGCAGCCTTCACAACAGGTGCAGTTCATCCCCACGATTTATCAACGATTCTTGATCAAGCCGGAATTGCGATTCGTGCCGGACACCACTGCACCCAGCCCTTGCACCGCCACCTGGGTGCACAGTCTACGGCTAGGGCTAGCGTTTACTTTTACAATACCCGTGAAGAAATTGATACTTTTATTACTGCCTTGAAGGAGGCGATCGAGTTCTTTGGTGGAATCTTCGGCTAGTGGTCTGTCCAGGCATCAATGATGGGAGATGAAGTAATTCAAATGATCAATTCAAATGAACAGCCTTTAATTTTAGGGCATTGCGTAATGGAAGTATGAGTTC
>JAAUPA010000081.1 GCA_012034615.1 Leptolyngbyaceae cyanobacterium CSU_1_4
AGAATGGGGGATTTAGGGGGCGAGTGTAATTTGAAACAGAATTGGCTCAAAAGCTCCCCCAGAATGGGGGATTTAGGGGGCGAGGTGTAAAGTGCTTTGATTACCTTTAAATCTTCCTCCTAGGTGGACTTGAGGGAGGTCATCTGAAAAGTTTAGATTGCTGCCTGCTCTGTCCCCTAAATCTATGCCGGGGGACTTTGAAGGAGAACGGGAGCGGAAGATTCCCACGCTGGCAGATTGAGGGGCGAGTGTAAGAATTTTTGAGGTTCTTAGGCATTCTCTCAGGGTATGCTTACTCGTTGGGGATTGACTGGAATGCCGGTAAAACTTTTTCACCAAATACTTCAATAAACTGTTCTTGCTCCTGGTTGACATTGTGTAACAAAAGCTCGTTAAACCCCAATTCAATGTCTTGTTCTAACCAATGAATATGTTGATGAATATCGGCTGAAATTCTGACGTGACGATCTAATTCATGCGGCTGCACAAACTGTCCGGCTGCGTCAAACTGCTGAGGAGTGCGTAACTCAGTCATTACAATATTTTTAAAGATGTTGTTACGCCATTGCTGATGTGCTTTTTCGCGAGCAGATTCTTCTGTCTTGTCGTAGGAAAGCTGCACTTTGAGCAACATAGGCTTACCAGCCCCACCCCCCTCTCCGGAAGGCATCTACTACTTCCTTCAATAGGTTGGGCGATCGCGAAATAGTAATTAAACCATCTGCCCAACTGCCTAACCATTCAGCCGTTTCTGCGGTCACTGCGGCTCCAATAATGAGTGGAGGTTCTTTAGGACGGGAATATAGCTTGGCATCTTCGACGCACACTAACCCTTTATGACTCACGGTTTCTCCAGCCCACAGTGCCCGCATAATATCCACACATTCTTTTAACCGAGCATTGCGATCGCTTTTAGCCAGCCATTTCTCACCGGTAATATGTTCGTTCAATGCCTGACCACTTCCAACCGTGATCCAAAAGCGATCGGGAAACATCTCTGCCAGGGTCGCGGCGGCTTGAGCAATAATTGCTGGATGATATCGATCTCCGGGTGCATTTACCACTCGGTAAGAGAGCTTAGGGGTGGCTTGTAGAGCTGCTCCTAACCACGACCAAGCAAATCCGCTTTGTCCTTGCTCTTCGCTCCAGGGATGAAAATGATCGGATGAAAGAACGCGACTAAATCCAGATTGCTCTGCCAACTGAACGTACTGCAAAAGTTGACTAGGCTTAAATTGCTCGTGTGACGCATGATACCCAATGTTTGTCATAGAACCGGTCTCCTTGAGTTTTAGCGTTCCTATCAGCGTTCCTATCAGCAATATCTATCAGTGTGATCTAGTGATAGATCTTAGAAGTAAGATTAATGACTTAAGTGAATTTGAAACCATCGGTAGCCATAGGCATTGAGAGGTAAAGATTGGGGATTTTGATGGGGCGATTGATAGGATTGATCGGATCGATCGGATCGAATTAGAGAGAAATTATCATTAAAAACTTCTACCCAATGATGATATTCAAGCTGGGGTAATGTAATGCTGCAAGGGCGATCGCTCAGGTTGTGCAACGCCAGCATGGCAGTGGTATCTACCTCACTCAGATGGGCAAAAACAGAGGGTTCAGAGGTGGTTAAAACTCGCCATTTGCCTACACCAAACTCAGGACACTGTCGGCGCGTTCGGATTAAATGCTCAATCCAGTTGAGGAAGGAAGCTGGGTTACGCTGTTCAGAGGCAACATTAATTTGTTGATAGCCATATTCGCCATCTGCGATGACAGGACGAGGCAGAGCATTTGAGGCAGCCGTGGAAAACCCACCGTTGGGCTGATCCGACCATTGCATCGGGGTTCTTACACTATCGCGCCCTGGTAATGTCAAGTCATCGCCCATGCTAATCTCATCGCCATAACGCAGGAGTGGAATGCCCGGCAGGCTAAATGCAAGGCTGTAAATCATTTCAATACGGGGGCGATCGTTCTGTACCATTGGCGGTAAACGTCGTCGCACACCATGACCAAAAATTTGCATGGTTTCTTCAGGTGCAAATGCGTCAAAAATCTCCTGCTGTTGTTCTTTGCTGAGCTGATCAAGGGTTAGCTCATCGTGATGACGAATAAAATTAAGCCATTGGCAGCTATGAGGAATGTTGGGTAAATCTTCTAGTCCATTCTTCAGTGCGTCTGTCTTTTGCCTTGCTAGCGCCAAAAACAAATGTTGATTGACGACAAAGTTAAATAGCATCTGCATCCGATCGCCATTGCCAAAGTACACTGAAACTTTTCAGATGGAACATTGGCTTCTGCTAGCAAGATTGCATCCGATTGACGAGAAGCAAGAAACTCTCGCATTTGCTGCAAAAAGTGTTGCAATTCTTCTGGGCTAATGTTTGGGATGCCCACATTTTTAATTAAAAGGGGGCAGCATCCACTCGAAATCCTGATACTCCTAATTCTAGCCAGAAACCCATAATACGAAGAATTTCCTCGCGCACTTCAGAATTGCCAATGTTAAGATCGGGCTGTTCTTTATAAAAATGGTGTAAGTAATAGGCACCCGCTTGCTCATCGTATTCCCAAATGCTGTCTTCCTCGGTTGGAAACATTACTAAGCTCGGTTCGGGCTGCGGATCATCTGACCAAACGTAGTACGATCGATACTTTGAGTTTTTATCTTTTCGTGCCGCTTGAAACCAGGGATGTTGGTGAGAAGTGTGATTGATGACTAAATCTACTAGAACGCGAATACCGCGATCGCGAGCTTGATGAACAAATTCTACGAAGTCTCCCAAGGTTCCTAAGCGAGGATCAACGTCATAATAATTAATCACATCGTAACCATTATCTCGATTAGGTGAGGGATAGAACGGTAACAGCCAAAGACAGGTGATTCCTAGCCCAGCCAGGTAGTCTAAACGTTGGGTTAATCCTCGAAAGTCACCTGTTCCATCACCGTTTGAGTCCATGAATGTTTCAACATCCAAGGAATAAACAATAGCGTTTTTATACCAAAAAGTTTGCATAATATTTACACAATAACTGTAACTACAGCAGAACGACAAACAAAAAATCAAGACGCAGGGTTAATTGAGATGCGGTTGCAAGACATGAACGATTTCAAGGATTAGCTTGTGAATAGGAGTTCATCGGTTCCTGTATTGTGTTTACCTCATCAATGACAAGAAGCAGCCATAATTTTAGGAATAGAGAGCACACTGCATCATTTTGAAAGTAAAATTGCTTGACGACATCCCGCGCTAGATAGATTGCTTGGTGCTTCAGGATTAGGATGAGCCTAAGTCAGCACCGCAAGCAGAGACTACGCCACGCAAAACGGCTCTGCTTCGTCCTAGCGGTCGAGGAACTGGGCTTTCCACAACTTGGCACTCCTTCGACACTGCCCTCATCTTCCCTAATCTTTTGTCCTTCTCATACTCGCTCTTGGGGTTCTAGCAGGCAAACTGAGGCGTTTCTTTGAGAACCAACACTTCTTGGGCTCTTGGCGATCGCATCGGTTATACTAATCGGAGTAAATTCACCCCACTAACTTCATTTGACCGACCCACGGGGGTTAATTCTAAAGGATGGTTATGACGATATAAAGGAAAATTTGATAAGTTTCGCCACTTTTATCTGTTACCCAACCTATGCCTAAATCCATCCTCCATTGCATCTCATGTGGAGCTGAATATGACTCTGATCCGTTCCGCCTAACCTGTGATGCCGATCATCCTCCTTCGCTTTTGCGAAGCGTGTACCGTGCCCAACAGATGGAGGTCAAAGCCCATCTTCCAGGACTATTTCGATATATAGACTGGCTGCCCGTTGAGCAAATCCTCGAAGATGCTGGCAAGCCCATTACTTATGAAAGCAAAAATTTAGCTCACCATCTTGGGCTAGACCATCTTTTCATCAGCTTCAATGGCTATTATCCAGAGCGAGGTGCTCAAATGTTGACGGGCTCCTTCAAAGAGCTAGAGGCGTTTTCTGTTTTGGCTGGGCTGCCAAAAAAACATCCCCGGACATTGGTCATTGCCTCGGCTGGTAATACAGGGAGAGCCTTTGCCACGGTTTGCTCTAAGCATCGCATTCCTCTTTGTCTCATCATTCCAGAGAAAAACTTATCTGCCCTATGGTCAAAAACAAGCTTTGGCTCGGAGGTCAGTTTAATTGCCGTGAGCGATGGGGGTGACTATTCTGATGCGATCGCTTTGGGGCAACTCATGAGTCAACTAGATAGATTTTTCCCTGAAGGCGGAGCTGCCAACGTCGCTCGGCGAGACGGCATGGGCTTAACCGTGGTGGATGCCGCAATGACGTTAGGTCGCATTCCCGATCACTATTTTCAAGCCGTAGGCTCTGGTACAGGGGGCATTGCTGCCTGGGAGGCAAATCTGCGCTTGTTGGCTGATGGTCGCTTTGAAGAGCGGCGAATGAAACTACATCTAGCACAGAATGCTCCGTTCACGCCCATGGTAGAGGCGTGGAAAGCAGGAAGTCGAACTTTGTTTCCTATTGGTGAGGCAGAGGCAAAAGCCTCAATTAATCAAGTTTCTGCTCAAGTTTTAACTAATCGTAATCCGGCTTATTCTATAACGGGCGGACTGTATGAGGCGTTGGTTGAAACTCAAGGAGAAATGTACGCTGTGACTAATGCGGCTTCTGAGCAGGCAAGGTATTTATTTGAAGAGTTTGAGGGGATTGATATTAGTCCAGCCTCAGGTGTGGCGATGGCAGCACTACTGCAAGCCGTAGAAGCCAAAAAAGTAGATAGACGAGATCACATTGTGCTCAATATTACCAGCGGCGGGATTAAGCGAATGAAACATGATTATTCCCTGCATTACCTTCAGCCGCTCATTAGTTGTTCTCCTTCTAAGGTTGATGTTCATAAAGTTGCAGGACAAATTGAGTGCAATCTCCAATGCTCATGATTTTCTTCTAAAGCTGACCCTTTCCTTCAGTTGAACTTTCACTTTTAAAGCAATACATGGTCAATCCAGTTTTATCTATTATTTATGCGATCGTTTCTCAGTATCGGGCTAGTTTCATTCGTAAAACCCGTAAAATAGAACAGGTTCAAACTGAATTCTTACGTTCACTGCTGCACGCTCATCAGGAAACTGAGTTCGGTCGTAAACATGGATTCTCTGACATTAAAACGATCGCCCAATTTCGATCGCAAATTCCTGTGCAGCCTTACAGCGCCTTTGCTCCCTACACTGATCGCATGGCAAACGGCGAAGCCAATATTCTCACCTCTGATCCAATCATTTACATCAACATCAGCAGCGGTTCTACTGGAACTAAAAAATTCATTCCTGTCACTCAGCGATCGCGTCAATTTTTATCAAAATCTAGTCGGGCTGCCATGGGTTTTGCTGTAGCTGCTGCCAGACGAGAACGACTTCCCTTGGGTAAAATGCTCTTCACCCTATCAGTGAATCCCCTGGGTTATACCGATAGTGGTATTGCCTATGCGCCAGTCAGCACCAGCGATTTACGCCTAATGGACGCGGCATCTCGTCAACTGTTTGCCCATCCATTCGAGGCTTTTCGCATTGCTGATACAGCCACTCGATTTTATCTATGTCTCCTATTTGCTTTACGCGATCGCAGCTTCGATTAATTAGTGCAACGTTTCCTATTGCTGCCCTACAATTATGTCAATATCTCGAACAATATGCCGAATCTTTGATCCATGATTTAGAAACAGGGGAAATTGCGAGGGAATTAAACCTGGAGCCAGAGCTGCGATTTAAACTAGAGCGCCAGTGGTCATCTGATCCCCAGCGTGCTGCCGAGTTACGTCATCACCTCAAAACCCAGGGGCGGCTCACTCCTAAACAAGCCTGGACAAACCTTTCATTTCTCATTACTGCCCGGGGCGGCACTTCCGAATTTACTTCGATCGCTTCCCAGATTACTTTGGTCAAATTCCCATTTTGGAGGCATCTATGCCTGCGCTGAAGGGTGATTGGAGTCCATCGAGACTTTAATACTGATGGGGCTATTTTGGCGATCGAAAGCGGCTTCTTTGAGTTCATTCCAGAAGATCAGTGGGAAGTTGAGTGTCCTCAAACGCTGTTGCCTTGGGAAGTGAAGCAAGGGAAATGCTATCGCATTGTCATGTCTAATTACAGTGGGTTTTGTCGCTATGACTTAGGAGATGTAGTGGAAATTGAGGGCTTTGTGGGGCAAACACCCTTGATCATTTTTCGGCATCGGCGGGGTGGCGTGATGTCGGCTTCTACCGAGAAAACGACAGAAGCTCATGCCATTCATACGATGCAAAAGTTACAGCAGAAATTCGGCATTTCGCTAGAAAATTTTTGCATTACCCTTCAGAAAAAGAAATCCCGCCTCACTATTTGGTCAATATCGAGTTAGCTGCTGGAGATAGTTTGTTAGAACCAGAGCTTTTTTTACAACAATTTGACCTCACTATGAAAGAAGTCAATGCTTTTTATGGCATCAAACGCCGAGATCAAATTCCATTACCGCGCCTCCGTTTTTTGCAACCCGGCAGTTTTTCAACACTCCGTCAACGTATGCTCGATCGAGGAATTGCTGAAGCGCAGCTCAAGTTTCCGCATGTAACGGAGGATCGACAATGGTTGGCTGGCTTAACCATTGAGCGAGAAGTGCGGTTAGCAGGCGATCGGGATTGATAGGTTTTAGCCGTTTAGGCATTGCTGAATGGAAGTATGAATCTTTGAGATGCTATTCGTTCCTGTATGAGTGTTGTTCATATTTTATGTAAAGTTGCTATGGTCAACCAATCTTAGGTTCATTTTTGTCAACGTCTTCATAAACTCCTCTGTAAATAGTTGTTCAATTTGTCACTCCAGGAGTATTAAAAATACAGGTAAATTCAGGTATAGCTAAAATCCGATTAGCTTAGATGGGGGCTTAGGTTTCTTATTAATCTCGGTGCTAAGCTTGTTCTAATCAACGTGCTTACTGTCGTATATTAAATTGTATCTATGTTAATCTCTATAGACTAGAATTAAGTCTTTAGCATACATAGGGGTTAGCAAAAAGATAGTAAGCCTTATTCTTGACAGAGGTTAATCTCACTATCTTTTTGGACTTCCTGCTTAATAGAAATCAGCGCTTTGGCAAATAAAAAATTGCTGAATATAAAGATCTAGAACCCCAATCTGCGCTTAGCATAGAAGGCTTCCTTTCCCTAAAATTCCTCAAAATAAACTTGATACGTTGCCTCTGTTTTCTAACCTTGCCCTCCTTAACCACAATTAGACGGAGGGCAATCAAGCGTAGGAATGAGACAGGGGGTAGCCCAAGCGGCTCCGCCAATAGCTGCTGTCAAAATTAGCACAGATACAGTTGCCAAAGAAATTTGTTTGACCTGGCTTAGTTTTTTCATGATTGACCTACAAATATAAGAATTGGAAAGTTTCTCTAAGAAACTATTGATACTTTAAACCCTCAAGTCAGCTTGAGAGTCAAGTCAGAAAAACTGAACCTGCGATAATTTTCCTGAATCCTTGACTGAGCCGCCTCACTGTTCGTAATTACTGCCCATAAACAGTGAAGCTACTCTCAAGTTAGCTTGAAACCTTATGCTAGTATGCCCATAGCCAAAGTGTAAAACCATAAATTTTTCCAGTGAATTTTACAGCTTGTGAAAAAACTATTTAAAATTGGGGAACTGGCAGAACAAACGAACGTAGCGGTAGCAACCATCCGCTATTATGAGTCGCTGAGCTTACTTGCTCCTGCTAAAAAAGCTGAAAATGGTTATCGCTATTACGATGAAAAAGCAATTAAGCAGCTACGGTTTATTAAACAAGCTCAATCATTACAGTTTTCTCTTTCTGAAATTCAGCAAGTGTTAGAGATCAGCCAGAAAGGTAAACCGACTTGTCCTCTAGTTAAAGATTTACTCGATCGCAAAATCACTGAACTAGAACAGAGAATCGAGCAAGCATTCATTCTCAAAGCGCAGCTAGAAAACTACCGTACTAGCTGGGTTGAACGTCCTTTAGATCAGCCTTCTGAAGGGCAAATTTGTAGTTTAATTGAGGAAGTTGATTTCATGCCAACGCCTGTGGAAATTTAGATCTAAGCGGGGAGATTTCATGAATCTTAGGTTAGTTCAAGAATGAAACCTAGTACCTGCAAGCTTTACGCTATGTTAACTCATCCTAGCTTTAATTCCACCCAGCTATTGATCTGAAGCTGAAAGGCGGTTAAATGATCGCCAAGAACCTGCGGCAGTTTATTCTAAAAAGCGATCGCTGGGATTTAGAATAAACTCAGGGGTCAAATTATTGTCCGTACCATGTTTTTTTCCACTGTTGCATCTGAGTAATTTCTTGCTGTTGACTAGCGATAATGTTTTGAGCCAGCTCTTTTATTTGAGGACGATCGCTATTCTGCAAGGCTTCTTTTGCCATGGTCACTGCACCTTCATGATGAGGAACCATCGCATTAATAAAGCGTAGATCAAACTGATCATCTGCGCCTTCCAAATCCATATCCATCATCATACTAGACTTCATTTCTTCAGACATCGGCATCATGTGCCCCATTTCCGAACTATACATCATGGGTGTAGCATCTGCACCGGGATACCAGGCTGTCCGCCATTCTTTCATCTGAGCAATTTCTTTTTGCTGAGCGTTAATAACGGCTTGAGCCAATTGCTTAATTTCTGGTCGCTGCGACTTCTGAAAAGCCTCCTGAGCCATGACAATCGCCCCTTCATGGTGAGGAGTCATTCCATCAATGAAGCGGAGATCAAAGCTTTCATCCTTGGGACCCAGGCTCATGTTCATGGAACCGTGATTCATTCCTGCCATACTTTCCATAGGGCTTTGTGCCACATTGGATGAGGGTGAAGCGGGTTGATCGTTGGCAGATGAGCCAGCAGGGGAGCCTGAGCAAGCGGCTAGAACCAAACTTCCAGTGAAAGCGATCGCTAGGAGCGGTGATTTTAATTTCATAACGTTTAGTTTCATCCCGTGGTTGGGTGGTTAATAATTTTAGACTATTTCTAATGTAAACTTTCGTTCAATTAGAGATAACTGCGATCGTCGTGTTAATTTCTATAGCAATCTTCGATCGTTGGTAAAAAACCGTAAAATATCTGGGTCAAAGTCGAACATAACATACTGAACAGTAGTGAGTTTCACTTCGTTTTATGCACTCTACGGAGCTTTTGATTTTGCCAAAGCGTTTATGTCTGAATATTGTTCGTGTCCTAGTATAGGGTTGCTATCTCTTAATCGCTGATTCAGTTGCAGAGAGCAGACCGAATTCATTACAGAAATTGTGACAAACAATGATGAAATTAGGATGAAAAAGCTAAACAGCCCAAAAAAATCCAGTCAAATCCAGCTAAAATTCGACTCAGTCGGTTATTTCCTTAACTCCCTCTCGATCCACTACGGGTTGTGACTTAGGCTTGCTGAAGAGGAACCACCAAAGTTCTAGACCCATCAACCCCAATCCACCCAAGGTTACAGCAACTTTGTTGGCTAAAGGTTGATCGATGCGCTGAAACTGAGTGAATGACGGCTGAGATGACCGATGGGGAGCAGGCATTTCGGCTGCCAATACCCCTGAAATTAAGCCTAATAATAATCCAAATCCTGCTAGTGTTCCAAAAAAGTCGCTTTTTTTAGCATTGGTTTTGCTCCTGATCTCTATTGCAATTGCTTTAATAAAGGGGTCTAGGTCGAAAGTTGCGGAGCCGTAAAGCATTAGTAACCACTGAGACCGAGCTGAATGCCATCGCCGCTCCTGCAATCATTGGGCTGAGCAACCAACCTAAAAAGGGAAAGAGAATTCCGGCTGCGATCGGAATGCCTGCTACGTTGTAAACAAAGGCAAAGAAAAGGTTCTGACGAATGTTCTGCATGGTGGCACGAGAAAGTTGAATTGCCGTCACAATTCCTTGTAAATCACCTGAAATTAATGTGATGTCGCTGGCAGCGATCGCCACGTCAGTTCCTGTTCCGATCGCAATTCCCACATCGGCTTGAGCTAGAGCAGGAGCATCATTAATGCCATCGCCTACCATTGCCACAATTTTTCCCTCCGCCTGAAGTTGGCTGATGGTCACAGCTTTCTGATCAGGACGTACTTCTGCCAACACTCGTGTAATGCCAGCCTCACGGGCAATGACTTCTGCGGTAGGACGATTATCTCCGGTGAGCATGACCACGTCCAAACCCAGTTTTTGCAATGTCTGAACCGTAGCAGCAGCAGCAGGTTTAAGCGCGTCAGAAATTCCCATCATCCCTTGCAGATTTCCGTCTACTGCCATCCAAATGACGGTTTTACCTAAATTCTCTAGCTGGTCTTTTGGGGTGCCTAGAGCTTCAGCCGCAATTCCTAGTTCATTCATCCAGCGCCAAGTTCCAACTTGAACGAACTGACCAGATACATCAGCTTGAACGCCACTGCCTGCGATCGCCTCAAACCTCTGCGTCCCAACGCATTCGACCTGTTGAGATCGAGCATATTGCACGATCGCTTCTGCTAAAGGATGTTCTGAATTGTGTTCTACAGAAGCTACAAGTTGTAAGAGTTTAAGTTCATTGTGGTGAGCAACCCCATGAACGGTCACAAAATCGGTAACGGTCGGTTTTCCTTGGGTTAGTGTTCCGGTTTTATCCAGTACAATGACCTGTAGTTTGTGCGCTAGTTCCAAACTATCTGCACCTTTGATCAGAATGCCATTTTCTGCACCTTTACCTGTGCCTACTAGGATAGAAGTCGGTGTTGCTAACCCTAATGCACACGGGCAAGCAATGATCAATACACCGACTGTAGTGGTTAGTGCTAGCGCCACATTGCCCATGACATTGTACCAAATGATGAACGTGGCGATCGCTACTGCAATGACCGCAGGAACGAACCATCCTGTTACCTGGTCTGCTAGCTTTTGAATCGGAGCTTTGGAAGCTTGAGCCTGTTGCACTAACTTAACAATCTGAGCCAGGAACGTATCTTTCCCGACCCGTGTGGCTCGAAACTTAAAGCTGCCAGTTTTATTAATTGTCGCTCCAATTACCTCATCTCCAGCCTGCTTTTTAACCGCTACACTTTCACCCGTTACCATGGCTTCATCAACCGTTGAGATGCCTTCAATAACTTCACCATCTACCGGAATTTTTTCACCAGGTCTTACCAAAACAAAGTCACCCATCTGCACTTCGGCGATCGGCACTTCCAGTTCTTGCCCATTGCGGACAATTCGCGCAGTCTTCGCTTGTAACCCCATCAGTTTACGAATCGCCTCTGAAGTTTGCCCTCTAGCCCGATTTTCAAACAAGCGTCCAAGCAAAATCAACGTGATTACAACTGCGGAAGTTTCGTAGTAAACATTGGGTGTAAGCCCTTGGGCAACTAAAACTTCAGGAAAAAGTGTGACAAACAACGAATAGAAGTACGCTGCACTGGTGCCCAGAACAATCAGGGTATCCATTGTTGAAGTATGGCGCTTGAGGGCTTTCCAACTATTGATATAAAAAGACTTCCCACACCCAAACTGAACAGGTGCAGTTAACAAGGCTTGCAGCCACATTGGAATGACAGGAATAGATAAACCCGTCATTGTTGGAATAGAACCGACTACTAAATTGCACTGATTACGCCACCTGTCCAGACCTTGCGCGTTAAATCTTTTGATTCTACTTGTCGTGTCTGCCGTTCTGCATCATTATCTCCATAGAGCAATTCTTGCTCTCGAATTGGTTGGGCAGAGTAGCCAGCGGCGGCAACTGCATCTTGAATCGATCGCACGTCAGTTTGTTGCGGATCATAGGTAATATTAGCTTGCTCGACTCCAAAATTAACGCTGCTTTTACTGACACCTGGCACCGATCGAACGGCATTTTCAATGCTACGAGCACAAGCAGCACAACTCATGCCCCGGAGTTTCAATGTTATGTCCATCTGTTATGTCCATCTTTATTTAAGGAAGGAGAATGAAACACCGATCGCAATACGCTTGCAGCCAAAAGTTTGAATTTATCCAACGGTGTAGCCTGCGGCAGCGATCGCTTGCTTAATCTCAGCTTCAGGTTTTTGAGTTTCAACATTGACCTGTTTAGTTTGAGGATTTGCATCAACTTTGGCAGAGGGGTCAATGGCAGTAATAGCTTGGGTAATCGTTTCAGCACAGGCAGAGCAAGCCATGTTAGAAACTGTGAATTGGAATGTCATGACAAGTAGCAGTCAAGCTGCTTTTAGATAGGATTATTTTTATTATTAACTCTCCTGTTAGCAGGAGAGTCAAGTGAAACCCCGATAATTTACGACTCGCGCGGCAAAACTTACGGGCATGAATCGTATAGAACCCATCTGGGATGTTTCCCACTTGGTTGATAGAGCGTTGAATGCCTCTGAGTTCCATCTCAGGCAATTGTTGAAGCTGCTGACAGAGTTCGGGGGTAAAGGCTCGTAACACAATCCCCATGCCCTTAGAACGATGCCACAGAACAGACGCATAAGCCATTCGTTCTTCTGGGGGAATTTGGGCGCTCGTCTCTTGCAGATCCTTGGCGGGTTTAGAAAACAGTTCCTCCACGTCATTTTGTAGCGCATAGGCTGAGTTCAGCTTCACTCGCGGCGCTGATATCGTCAGTGATTTTCGTTGGGTCAATAGTTTCTCTAACTGATGTTGATCCACGGAGTCTTGGGAGACATAGCCGATCTTTTGCTGTTGTTCAGTGCCGTTGTCATCCCTGTAAATCAACGTGGCGGTTAATTTCTCTGGATTCCAGTCGTTGATTTGTTCGTTCCGCTCTACCCGAATTTTCCAATCGGCTTGGATGCCTTCAGCCCGCCAGATGGGAGAGCGACTTTCGGGGTCAGCACTGCATAGTCTTTGCAACGTCATCTCGCGTTCTGAGGTCGAACTCGTCACCGTTAGGGTTGGTTGCTGATCTTCAGGGCGTTTCTGTTGTAGACGTGCCCTGGCAATCACCGCAGCTTTGATCTGGTCGTTGTATCGTTGCGCCAGTTTTACTGCTGCGGCTTCTTGGGTTGGCGTGCAGGATTTCGGGATCAGATCTCGAAAGGCTTTGTTTTCTAGCTCTGGCAGATTGGAGTCTTGATACAGTTGATTAGCTTGTTCCACCCCCCAGCCAATCGGCTCTGCGGTATTGGTCGGCAGGGTCTTATTATGCAGATAAACCCCGCATCTTTTTGATGTTTCAATCGTCAAGCTTTGGTCAATGCGCTCTACTGAGCTTATTATGCAGATAAACCCCCGCATCTTTTTGATGTTGTCGGAGATGATGCGGTTTGTAGGCTAAGGCGTGAGCCAGCTTATGAAGCTCTTCATCAATCCCTTTGTGACTTTTGGCGCTATCTACAGCCGTTTGTAAGTTCTCGGCGTTAGCGCCGTTGGCGATACTGGAGAGCAGTTCGTGGGTGTTGTCAAGTTGAGCTTGAATGTAAATTTGCCGTTCTTGAGGATCAGTAATTTTAGGTAACTCTTGTCGTGCTTGGGCGATCGCCTTCAAGTCATCCTGAATGTCTCGAAAGTGAGGATTATTATCGAGCTTGCCGCTTTTCAAAAGCTTTTCGTAGCTCGACGAAATCTCTTGCAACAAAGATTCTTTTTTCTCCTCTGGGCAGTACAGGGTTTCCCACGCCAGCGATTGCAGAATCATGCCCACATTAGCGACCTTGCCGATCGGGCTATCTGCGGTTTTTTGCCATGCTCGCCAAGTCGCAGCACTGCGAGATTCTCCCTCATGCCAGGGATGCTTCTCTTTCGGTTGTGTGGCAATATTAGGCGGCTTGAGATCGGGGTCATTCCGGTCGATGAATTCTTGTACCGCCAGTGGATAGTCTCCAGGTCGAATGGGGGATTGATCGGGGTTTGTCTGCATTTGATCAATCAGGTTTGCGAAGTGCGATCGCCCTGCTTCATGGCGGTCAGCCGGGGATTCCTCAACAGTTGTAGTAAGCTGTTGCCGGATTTGTTCAGGCAGGTCAGGCACCTGCGGTAAATACCCGACAAAATAACCGTTAGTATCCCGGTCAAAATCGGTAATGGCAATGTTTTTGGCTGTCCACGGAGACAGATATGCCACACCTGATTTACTGTAGGCTTCCGGGTCTTCAATTTTAAGAATTTCGGTATTGTTGATAGCGATCGCCACCGCACTAACGTTAGGGGAGGGGCGATCGGTAATAGGCGACCAGGGCATCATGCGGCAAATCTTTATTGCACACTTCCCAAGGTTCAAGCTGGCTGTGATGCTGTGCCATTGCGGTCGGGATATCAATCCCATGCACGGCTAAATCTAAACGTTCCCCTTTCAAGAATCGCTCTAGCTCGTAGTTGATTTTGTTGAATCCGGTCAGCACGTTGAACTGATCGGCTTGACCGATCGTATGCAGCCAATCGGGAGGCTTTTCGGTAGAGGTTTCATCGGACTTAGATTCATCCCATCCATCATCTTCTCCATCCGATTGCACCTGATGGTTGTCTTTTTGCGCCACATATACTCGTCCCTGCTCAGAAATGGACTTTTAGATCTCCGATTGCATTAGCGATCGGATCAAGTTATCCACTTCACAAGGGCAGGGGGACTGCTGGGATGATTCAGGTTGAATTTACTGAGCAAATGATTGAGGAGTTGAAGTACGAACGGTACCATCACCCTCACGCCAAAGTTCAACAGAAAATGGAAGTGTTGTATTTAAAGAGCCAAGGTTTGGTGCACCAAGATATCCGACGACTGTGCAACATTTCCAAGACGACACTGACGACCTATCTGAGGCAGTATCTTGAGGGAGGAATTGAGCGCCTCAAGCAGTTGGATTATCAGGGTCAACCGAGTGAGCTGAATGCCCATGCTGCCAGTGTGGAAACCTATTTTAGAGATCATCCTCCCCAAACGATTGCAGAAGCCCAGGCGAAGATTGCTGAAATCACTGGGATTCACAGAAGTCCCAATCAGGTCAATGCCTTTCTCAAACGCATCGGCATGAAACGTCGTAAAGTCGGGTTTGTGCCCGGTAAAAGTGGTAATCCTGACAAAATTGCCGAACAGGAAGCGTTTCGAGTGGAGAGTATCGAACCGCTGCTGGAATCTGCCAAAGCTGGAAAACAAGCTGTTTTTTTGTGGATGCTGCCCATTTTGTTCACACCACTTTTTTAGGATATCTCTGGTGTTTTAGCTGAGTTTTTATTAAGTCCCCCTCTGGACGCAAGCGGTTTAACGTCCTGGGAGCACTCAATGCCCTCACCCTGGAGATCATCACGGTCACAAACGAAACTTACATCAATGCCGAGAGTGTTTGCCAACTGTTGCAGAAACTCTCAGAATTAGCTTTGGGGATACCGATTACACTGGTGTGGGACAACGCTCGGTATCAAAAATGTGCAGTGGTATTTGAATTGGCGAGTCAACTGGGGATTACCTGGGTGTCCTTACCGTCTTACTCACCGCATTTGAATTTAATCGAACGGTTATGGCGATTTGTTCGTAAAGAGTGTTTGTACTCCAAATATTATGCAGAGTTCTCTGCCTTTAAGAGTGCAATTTCAAGCTTAATTGATACAGCGCACATCAACAAATACGAACAGCTTAAAAGCCTGATGAACTGGAAGTTTCAGTCGTTCAAGAAAGTCCAGTTCTTAGCCGAGTAGAGTATAAACAGGTCGATCGCTTCTCATAAAAGTAACCCAAGTCAAACGGCGATCGCTTCCCACTCCAATTATCCGAAAATCAAAGGCAACACCGAGGCGATCGAGTGTTTTATATTGGAGAGGCGATGCGTGATATCCATCCCTTGATTCTATGCTGCTCTCACTCGTTTCCCATCAGAGCAAAATCAGGATCGTACTTGCACTGGCATCACCAAATACGTCATCTTCATCCCGCCTAATGGGGTCAAAATTGCCGGACTGGTGGCGGTATTAAACTGCATTTGCACTTCTGTTGTATTTAACGCCTTTAGCCCTTCTAGCAAATACTTTACGTTAAATGCAATCTCTAAATCATCGCCAGAAATTTGTGCCGGAATGGCTTCTCGACCGCTACCCACATCTTGAGCATCAACAGATAAGATCATTTCTTGGTCAGCAATGGTGAGGGTAAATTTAACGATGCTGTTTTTTTGATCGGCTAGCACAGCAATGCGTTCTAGAGCAGAGGTTAACAGACGGCGATCGCACGTCATTTGCCGCGAAAATTGTTTGGGGATCAACTGGCGATAGTTAGGATATTGCCCTTCTAGCAAGCGACTGGTGAGACGCTGATTGGCCCACTCCACAATCAATTGCCCTTGATCAAACCGAATGGCGATCGGTTCTGACGAAGCATTGCTTTGAATCATTCGCTCCAGTTCTCGCAGCGCCTTACCCGGAACCGTCACATCAAACTTGCCTTTGTGATTCTTCTGCCCCGCCGGATCTGCCTCTCCGGGTTGAACATTCGCCGTTTCCACTACCGCCAACCGATGCCCATCCGTCGCCGCAAACTCCATACCATCTTCATCCACCGCAATGTGAACCCCAGTCAAGACCTGCTTAGTCTCATCCGCACTCGTCGAGAAGAGTGAACCCCGCAGCCCCTCCAGCAGCGCCTCCACAGGCAAATAAGCCACGCTGCCATCAACCAACGTGGGCAGTTCAGGATACTCCTCTGCGCCCATGCCTCTCACCTGATACCGTCCTGCGGCACAGGTTAGGGTCACAAGGGTGTCATCAGTGCCGCCATCCAGGGTAATGTCGCCATCAGGCAAGCGAGAGACGATATCGCCCAAGAGTTTTGCGGGCAGAGTTAATATGCCGCCTTCTTTAACCTGAACCTTGAAGCTGGTTTGCACGCCCAGGCTGAGGTCGAAACCTGTAAGGCTCACCTGCTGCATCTCTTCATCAGCGTTGAGCAGAACATTTGCCAGAACGGGATGGCTAGGACGAGAAGGCACGACACGGCTGACCAAAGACAGGTGAGTATTGAGTTCGTTCTGGGTACAGATGAGTTTCATGGGGGTGCGCAAAGAGCTAGGGAAGCTGAATCAGCAAGGGACGAAGAAAAAATGCACGGTGAAGGAACTTTAAAGGTCTGTCCGCTTTGACTGTGATTCTTATTTGACTATGACTCTTAAACGAGTGCTTTTCAGGAGGTTATCGTAACACTCCTCTTTGGATAAGAGTGAGTTTGTTCACAAATTTGTTGGCTCAGGCTAACCTATTTGTCCGGAGAGTTCTTTCATCTTTAAATAGTTTTAAAGAGATCTAGTAGTAGTAGAGCCTGTGGAAAATGTGGAAAAGATTCTTAAAGCTTTGCTGAAAGAGGGCTACAAGGGTTTAAGGGGTGTGGAAAACCTGTTAGGGAAAATGGAGGTTTTCAACAGGTACCCCTAGACCGTACCGAGTTATTAGAAATTCTTCAGGTTTATCCACCAGTTTTCCCCAACTTTTCCACAGAAAAGGCTAAGTTTTCCACAGGAAAGATTTGGATAATTTTTCTTTACAAAAGAAAGTTACAAATCTTTACTTCGGCGAATTCACCACTTCCTAGCGACCTTGGGTCGTTAAAAGGTGGGTAAAGTGGGTTTAGGGCTTTTGAGAAATTCGGCTGGCTGGGAAAGGGGTTTGTAGACTGATCTCAAAATGAGACTGGGGTGGTGTTCTAGATCTAAGTTTCTAAGTTGAGTAAGGCTGAGTCTTGAATGGATTCGCTAAGGAATGTGGGCATTGCTGAATGGAAGTATGAATTCTTGAGATGCTGTTGCTCTGATCGCCCCCTAAATCCCCCATTCTGGGGCAGGGCTGATCTATTGAAAGAAGGAAAATAGTTTCTGGACATCATGAGCGAGGAACCGTAACCCCTTTGTAATGGAAGCAAAGCCATTCATCCGAAA
>JAAUPA010000377.1 GCA_012034615.1 Leptolyngbyaceae cyanobacterium CSU_1_4
GCTTGGCGCATCATCCAGACGGGAGGACGGTCTACCGCTTCGCCGCGTGCAGCTCGAAGCAAACAGGGAACTTGATTGAATCCGGTCATTGCAACTCCGTCAATTAATGCTAGTAATGCTAAGTCGAGTTTTTAAGCGTAGATGCTAGCCTACCATTGCGCGATCGCCTCTCTGTAACTAGCCTGACTAAGCTGTTACAAAAGTTCAGGTTTATAGAATTAATCTGGCATTAATCAATAAGAAGTGTGAACCTAATATTCAACGCTCCTTGCTTTTATCGTTGCAAAGCGCCTTTCCCTAAGGAGAGAGGTTTGGGGAGAGGTCTTTTTTGGGTGCGTATAGCGAAGTCGCATACAGGACTTGCTCTTGGTGGGTCAATAGCGTGCAGTCAGAGCGCGGGTAAGTCACGCAGGTGACGATATATCCGGCGGCCAGCTCGGGCGATCGCAGGAACTTTTGCTCAGTTTGCTCGACTTCTCCCTCTAGCAGCTTTGCCACACAACCCGAACATTCTCCTAGTTTGCAGCCCGCCGGGAGCCGGATGCCTGCCTCTTCGGCAATATCTAGAATATATTGGTCATCGGGCACTGCCAGAGTGCGATCGAGGGCGATCGCCGGATTCACCAACCGAACCTGATAAACTGCCATCTCACGTTTTTCCTGAACAAGACCCTTTCCAGCGTATCGAAAAAATGCACTTTCATTTCCCTACTTGCCGTCCCAGTTGCGCTAGTTGCGATTGTAATGATCCGTCCGCTTCCCAAAAAATTCGACAGCTTTGGATTGCGCTGGCGTTGATTAGCATTTTTGCCGTTGCAGAACTATCGGTGGGTTTGTTTAGCCATAGTTTGGCGCTTCTGGCAGAGTCGGGGCATATGCTTTCCGATGCGTTGGCGTTGGGGGTGGCATTGTTGGCAACTTGGCTGGCCCAGCTACCCGCCTCGAACCAGGCAACGTTTGGGTATCGACGGGTTGAAATTTTGGCGGCGCTGGCGAATGGAGTGGGGTTGCTGGTGGTGGCGGGTTTAATTGCTTGGGAAGCGATCGCCCGTCTGCAAGAGCCGCGACCGAAATTTTGAGCTTGCCCATGTTGATTACGGCGATCGGTGGTTTGGCCGTAAACAGCCTCAATGCTTTTCTGCTGCACAACGATCGCCACCAGGATCTCAACTTGCAGGGGGCGTTTTTGCACATGGTGGCAGATGCGGTCAGTTCGGTGGGCGTGATTGGAGCCGCGATCGCCGTTGGATTCTTTCATTGGAATTGGGCAGATGGAGCGATTAGCCTGAGCGTTGCCCTCTTAATTGGCATCGGGGCAATTCCCATCATTCGACAAAGCTGCAATATTTTGCTTGAAAAAACACCGCCTCATTTAGACGCAGAGCAAATTCAGGCTCATCTGCAAAGTTTTTTAGGGGTAAAAGCAGTCGATCGCCTTCATCTCTGGACCATTGCCCTGGGTCAGGAAGTGCTCTTTGCTGAGTTGATTGTGGAGATTCGAGAAGGGGAAGAACGCGATCGCCTATTAACCGAAATCCAGGCTTCTATCCGTGAACAATATGGCATTCAAGAAATCATTTTACAAATGACTGCGCCCGTGACGGTGAACCTATCCCAACCTGGAATATTATTGGGCGTGATTAGCAATGAGATGATTTAATTTATAGGCTAGTATTTACTGCACCTGTCATGAAAATTGCAACCTGGAACGTCAACTCAATTCGCACTCGGTTAGAACATCTGGTGGGATGGTTAGAGGATAACCCGGTGGACGTGTTGTGTGTGCAAGAAACGAAGGTTGTTGATCAAGATTTTCCCCGATCGCCAATCGAGGCTTTGGGTTACCACGCTTATGTTTCAGGGCAAAAGTCTTATAACGGAGTCGCATTACTCAGCCGATCGCCCTTAACCGATGTCAGCACGGGGTTTGCCCCCATTTTGGGAGAGGCGATCGTGGGGGATTTAGATGATCAGAAAAGAGTCATCACAGGCATGTTAGAGGGCGTGTGCATTGTTGATCTTTACGTGCCCAACGGATCGGCGATCGGCAGCGAAAAGTATGGATACAAACTGCGGTGGTTAGGAATGTTGCGCCATTATTTGAAAGCGCTGATGACCCAGCACTCCAACCTGTTAGTCTGCGGCGATTTTAACATTGCTCCCGAAGACCGAGATATTCACGATGCTACAGGGCGAGAACAGCGCATTATGGCTTCCGATATAGAGCGGCAAGCGTTGCAACAGGCAGTTTTTAATTTGGGCTTATCGGATGCCTTTCGCAAATTTAACCCCGAGGAGGGACAGTTTAGCTGGTGGGACTATCGAGCCGCTGCGTTTCGGCGAAATTTAGGGTGGCGGATTGATCATCACTACCTATCTCCTAGCCTGTATGAGCAAGCAAAAAGCTGCCACATTGATATTGCTCCTCGTAAGCTAGAGAAGCCGAGCGACCATGCCCCGGTGGTAGTTGAAATTTAGGAGAAGTTGAAAGCAGCGATCGAAATTTAGATTAATTCCAGCTCAGTGTCTCGCAAATGCGCCTTAAACCTACCCTCAAATTTTACTAAGAGGGGAAAGTTCGCGCTGATAGGTTTACCATGCCACTCTGAGGCAATACCCACGACCTCGCCCTCTGAACCTTTAAGGTCAAAGGCTTCGTTTCGATGGGTGGGATAGTGGTAAACCACAACGGATTCTTTGACTCGAACGCGATCGCCAACTTTCATAGCCTTTAGTCATCTCTATTTGAAACCTGCCCTGGGGTGTCATATCCTTTTTCGCTATTGATCACGACACTTCATCATTTTTGCACATCATGCTCCTTTCCCATCTTCGAGAAATTTGATTATTGATCGAGAGCGGACGATCAAATCCAAAATCCAAAATCCAAAATGAACAGCCTTTAATTTTGGATTTTGGATTTTGGATTTTGGATTCTTTCATTTATTTCTTGACAAGTCACTAGTAGTCTGCCAAGGATGAAATGAGGGGTTGGAAGTGAATGGGTAGATGGGTAGGCACCCATTCACTCATC
>JAAUPA010000082.1 GCA_012034615.1 Leptolyngbyaceae cyanobacterium CSU_1_4
GCGCTGGTAGCTCCTGCCATTCAGGGCTAGGGTATTGCTGAGGTGTGTGAGTGCACCTGATTAGACTAGATTAGATTAGATTGAGATGATGAGAAGCGCTCCCTCCTGGGGGCGCTTTTTTGTGTATGGTTAATCTTAATTTAGTTTTATGAGACTCATAGCCATTTGCTTATCAAAAGCTTCTTCATTCCAGGCTTCGATCGGCTGAAAGATGCCAACTCTGGCATTCAAAAGTACAATATCAGGCTGACCCAATGATTGACCAATCACTTCTGTTAACGGTTGGTGCGCCTCTACATGCCCTGCATCGCTCTGGATGATGTATGACAGTTTTACCCAATTCTTGCTGAGACTGCGCGAGCGTGTCTGAATTCTGTCCTACAACTGATGACGCGACGAGCACCTTCAGCGTCTCCAAGTGCCTCTAAATTACGAGCCGTTGCATAAATCTGGGTAGCCCCGGATTGAACTAAGGTCGATGGCAGAAGCAGAGTCTAATATCGGACAGCAGCAAAATCCGACTGGAGTGTTGCGGATTAGTTGTTTTGCGGCGTTTAGTGAGCATGCAATTCTGCCTTACATCAAACCATTTCTAGAGAAATATCCCACTATCAAAATTGACCTGTTAGCTGACGATCGCTTTATCAATTTGGTAGAAGAAGGTGTGGAGTTAGCCATTCGAGTGCGGGTGATGCAAGATCCGGCGCTCGTGCATCAATTAATAGGTCGTTCTCAGCGAATTGCGATCGCAGCAAAATCCTATCTCGATCGAGCAGGTGTTCCCAAAACACCACAAGATTTGGCTGACCATGAATGCATTGTTTACGAGGGAGATAGGTTGTTGAGGGGTACGTAGGTAAAGCAGAGAGAGCCGTATTGACTGACTAATAAACTTTAATCAAAATAAAATAAGGTTACGACTTTACGTTGATCTTCTGCATCCCCACAAGTTTTTAGAAGGGTGGTGCTGTCGTGAAAGGCAAAACAGATCAGTTGCTGACAGCGAGTCACAATTTCTTGATTGCAAAGTGCGCTGGCTTCCGCTAAAGATAAGCTGTCGTTACCAGGGTTTTCGACGAGGTGAATGACTTGTTCTAGCTGTTCGCGTGACTCGCGGGGTTGCCGTTCCAAGCTTTGGGGCAAAATGACTGTTAGCAAGTTTGGGTCAGCCCGCATGGCTCCCCGAATTGCAGCGGAATTGGCTCCAGTTGCGCCCGAAGTCAAGAGCTGGTTGCCAGCTAGGACTAGCGCATAACTCATAAGCTCAATGAGGTGTTGATGAGTGATGGGAACATGGCGCGTTCCTAGCAAAGCAACACGCTTTGAGCTAGTTTGCTGGATTGCGGCCAGTTCTTGCAAGAATTCATCAACTCTAGGCAGATCTACAGATTGACTCAAAGAAGGATAGTCTCTATTGCCACGACGACGATATTTTAGCAGGTGTTAGGGGTCGCAGATCAGCAAATATCAGTGGCATTACCCTTTAGGAGGGTTTTGTTTGCGAATAAATCGGCAGGTATCTTCTAAAAAATTAACCCCGGAGCTGTTTTCAGGTGGGTAGGTAGCGTCAATTTCTTCTAGCAGTTCGACCTCGGTTTCCAATTGGGTAAAGGGTTTTAAGGGAAGGCAGAGATTGGCGATCGCAGCCCCATTGGAGTTGCTGTTAACGGGCTGAAAGCGATGAGTCGATTGGCAAAGGAAAAAAGTGAAGATGAGGCTGCCTAGGCGAATGCGATCGCCATCTTTCAGTAACGTGGCTCCTTGAATCAGTTCACCATTGACTACAGAGCCGTTACTACTGCCCAAATCTGTCAGATAAAAGCCTTGTCCTTCCACATATTGCACTGATGCATGACACCGCGACAGACGGCGATCGGGTAGAGCAATGCTGACTTGACAAGAATCACGTCCAATCAGCCAAGTATTCTGAGGCTGAGTGGTGGCTTGGGTCTTACCATGGAGCAGATTGGTAACAATGGAAATTTGTTCACCGATGACCATTCCTTGAAGGTAGGGAGTCAGGCTGCGACCGAAGGGGCGGGTTCCAGAGCTTTCCAAGCCCAAAATTTCGTCTAATAATCCTCGATGATTTTCATATAGCCTTAGAAATACTTGATAAAGCCCTAGCCGATCTTGTAATCCAGAATGAATGGACGTATCCATAGAGCTAAGATCAGAGGCGGCATCGGGGGAAGCCTGGGAATGAATGAAGCCTGAGGGGGCAAAACCGGAAGGCAGTCTATCAATATGGGTCATGTCTAGGTTTTCGTTGATGCGTTCACTAGAAGTTAAGTACCTGCTAGGTACCCACATAAGTACTAGATTAGGTGTTTTCCGTATTGATTAAGAACCGCATGATTACGGGAAGACGGTCAACGATCGGTCACAGCCGCTTAGATCCGTACAGAGTCGGTCGGAATAGTTTTTAGACATGGCGCAAAAAGTCTAACAGCTCGCGGTTTACGGTCTGAGGGGCTTCTTGTTGAACCCAATGACCGCACTGGGGCAAAAGCTTGAGCCGAAAGGGAGCCGTGATCAGGCGATCGATTCCTTCAGTCAGCTTGGTACTCAGGAATTGATCGTCTTCTCCCCACAAGACAAGAGTGGGGGCAGTAATGAGGGTGGGCGATCGCCCCCAGCTAGTCAGCCAAGATTGAGGAGACAGCCAGGAGCGGTAATACTTAAGCGCCGCAGTCAAAGCTCCTGGTTTTTCTAAGGCCGCCTGATATATTTCTGTGTCTTGGCTAGTGAAAGCTCCTTTGCGAACCGATTGTCCTTGAAGAAGATTTTTGACAAACCCACTTAAGTTACGTTGAATGAGCCATTCGGGTAGGGCGGGAACCTGAAACGCTAGCATGTACCAACTGCGTTGAATTTGATCAAAATTACTGAGGACTTCTTGTCTAAACCGCTCTGGGTGAGGGGAGTTGAGAATGGCAAGACGATCGAGCAGGTTTGGAAACTTCTGGGCAAAGTTCCAGGCGATCGCCCCACCCCAGTCGTGCCCGACGACATGAGCCTTCAAATAGCCCAAGCTGTGGATCAGTCCTTGCACGTCGGTTGTAAGCGTATCAATGTCGTAGCCGCTCTCAGGCTTATCAGAATCGTTGTAGCCTCGCAAATCAGGGACAACGACTTTAAAGTGTTTAGCCAAAGCTGGGATTTGATGCCGCCAAGAATACCAAAATTCGGGAAAGCCATGCAGTAAAACGACTAATTCGCCTTCGCCTTGAATCACACAATGTAAGCGGATATTGTTGGTTTCAATGAAGTGATGTTGCCAACTCAACTGAGCTGCTGCGGTCATAGGATGAAGAAAAGTAAGGAAAATTTTTGCTATTAATACTCAATATAGATTAAGTTCTGGGGCTAACAGGCTACTTGCTGGTGTAGATTCCCCGCTGACGGAGTTGTTGAATAAAGAATTCTTCAAGGCTAGGACGCGCGAGGTTCATACCCATTAATTGCGCTCCCATCAAGTCTAAGCTGGCGATAAAGTCTTGGGGGTTGCCCTTAAGATGTCCCTGCCAGTGGTTCTCTTGAAACTCTAGGTCGGGTATCCAGTGGCGCAAGATATCGGGTTTGCCGCCTTTAATTTTGACTTGATAGAGATCTGCGTTGCCTAGAAGTTCTTGAAGTGAGCCTATGCAAAGCAGTTCACCTCTGGCAAGGATGGCAACGCGATCGCAAATTTTTTCCACATCTGAGAGGACATGGCTATTAAAAAAAATCGTTTTCCCTTGCGCTTTTAGCGAAAGAATAATTTCTCGAATTTGGTAACGTCCTAAAGGGTCAAGCCCAGACATGGGTTCATCGAGAAAAACCACTTCTGGATCATTAATTAAGGCTTGCGCCATGCCAATCCGTTGCAACATGCCTTTAGAGTATTGACGAAGCTGTTTTTTACGGGCTGCGGATTGTTCTAGACCCACCAATTCTAAAAGCTCTGGAATTCTTTTTTTCTGAATCAATGCAGGGATTTGAAACAGTCCAGCGACATATTGCAAGAATTCCCATCCGGTCAGGTAATCGTAAAAGTAGGCGTTTTCTGGCAAATATCCCACCCGCTGTTTGACTAGGCGATCGCCCAAAGCATGACCTAACAACAGCCCTTTACCTGATGTAGGACGGGTAATGCCTAGCAAAGACTTCAGTAAGGTTGTCTTGCCTGCACCGTTAGGGCCCAGCAGCCCAAAGGTTTCACCTTGAAGAATTTGTAACGTGCAGCCTTGCAATGACACCATTTTTTGATTCATCCAAAAGCCTGTACGGTAGACCTTGCGAAGTTCGTAGGTTTCGACAACCGGAGGGCGATCGGTCGGTGCAGGGAAAGCAGGCGAGGGAATAATGGCATTCATATCATTAGAAGATCGTTAGAAGGAACAGACTCGTTATCCAGATTTTGCCCATTTTTTGTGTCACGCTAGAACCACAAGGGTTAAGAAAACTAACAATCGTAGCGCTCAACAAGATTATGGATCGTTCAAAAATTATTGCAGTCCTCACCGGGGCGCATCGCCACTTCATTCTCAGCCTTGCTTACCTCGTATTAGTTCAGCTTTTAGACTTTCGCGGTGAAATGCTTCCCGCCCCAGTCTCAGCCCAGCCCGCCTCCGTCCAGCCAGTCTCAGCAGAGGTTGCCCAGCTTCCCGAACCCGGAATCATTCAGCCTACGTTAGATTGAAAAAATTAGACTGAAAAAAAACGCGAAGGATATTGAATGGATATGAGTGCCGCAACTATCTCTGCAAATCCGCTGCTCATTGGCAAAGGCTTACCACCGTTCGAGCAAATTCAAACCGAGCAAGTGATTCCAGCCATCACCCAGCTACTGTCTGAATCTGAGGAGAGACTGTCTCAACTGGAAGCAAACTTTATCCCCACCTGGCAAGGATTAGTTGAGCCCTTGGAAGAAATGGTCGATCGCCTGAGCTGGAGCTGGGGCATTGTCGGGCATTTAATGAGCGTTAAAAATAGCCCAGAACTGCGCGAAGCCTACGAAACAATGCAACCCGCAGCCGTTCAGTTTTGGAACCGCCTGAGCCAAAGTCAGCCCCTCTACGAAGGTTTCAAGGCGCTCCGTCATCGCGAAGACTGGAGCAAGCTAGAAGAAAGCCAACAGCGCATCGTCGAGACTTCCTTACGCGATGCCGAGCTTTCGGGCGTAGGCTTAACAGGTGATGCCAAAGATCGCTTCAATGCCATTCAGCTTGAACTTGCCGAGCTTTCTACTCGCTTCTCTAACCATGTTTTAGATGCCACGAAAGCCTTCAGCCTCACCCTGACCCAACCCGGCGAAATTGCTGGATTACCCCCCAGCGCCATAGGATTAGCAGCACAAATGGCAAGGGCAGCAGGCGATGACCAGGCTACGCCTGAGACCGGTCCCTGGCGCATCACCCTCGACATGCCCAGCTACATGCCGTTTATGCAGCACAGCCGCCGTCGTGATTTGCGCGAAAAATTGTACAAAGCCTTTATCAGTCGCGCTTCCTCCGGTGAATTTGATAATTCGCCGCTGATTGAGCAAATCTTGACCCTCCGCCAAGAAAAGGCAAAGCTTCTCGGCTTTAACAGCTTTGCAGAAGTTAGTTTGGCTGAGAAAATGGCTCCGAGTGTCACTGCGGTTGAAACCTTGCTAGAGCAACTGAGACAGGCAAGTTATGAGGCAGCAAAGCAAGATTTTGCAGACCTGCGGGAGTACGCCCAGGCAAAGGGTGCCGCTGAGGGCAATGATCTTCAGCATTGGGATTTCTCCTTCTGGGCAGAGCGCCAACGAGAAGAAAAGTTTGACTTTAATGCTGAAGAGTTGCGCCCTTACTTTCCTTTGGATCAAGTGCTAGAAGGATTGTTTGCGCTGTCGAAGAAAATCTTTGGGGTGGTGATTACTCCGGTAGAGGGGCAAGTTCCTGTTTGGCATCCAGATGTGCAGTATTTTCAGGTGGCAGATCAGCAAGGTGGAGCGATCGCCTCCTTCTACCTCGACCCCTACAGCCGCCCTGCCGAAAAACGCGGTGGAGCCTGGATGAACGATTGCATCAGTCGCACTAAAATGACCGATGGCAGCGTGCGTCTACCCGTGGCATACTTGGTCTGTAACCAAACTCCGCCCGTAGACAACAAACCGAGCCTGATGACCTTTGGCGAAGTCGAACCTTGTTCCACGAATTTGGGCATGGTCTGCACCATATGTTGACCCGTGTGGATTATTCCATGGCAGCCGGAACCCGCAATGTAGAATGGGATGCTGTTGAGTTGCCGAGTCAGTTTATGGAAAACTGGTGCTATCATGGGCGACGCTTTTGAGCTTGGGCAAACACTACGAAACAGGCGAGCCCTTGCCAGAGCATTATTACCAGAAACTGCTGGCAGCCCGAACTTATATGAGCGGCAGTGCTATGCTGCGGCAAATTCACTTAAGCTGGGTCGATTTGGAACTGCACTATGGTTATCAACCTGGAGGCAAAGAGACGGCGGCAGACGTGCGGCGGCGATTGGCTCAAACCACCATGGTGCTTGATCCGCTGCCTGAAGATGCTTTCCTATGTGCCTTTGGTCATATTTTTGCGGGCGGCTATGCGGCAGGTTATTACAGTTACAAATGGGCTGAGGTGTTGAGTGCGGATGCTTTTGCAGCGTTTGAGGAAGCAGGATTGGAAGATGAGGAGGCGATCGCCCAAGTGGGTCAGCGCTACCGAGACACGGTTCTGGCTTGGGGCGGAGGGAAGCACCCCATGGAAGTTTTCAAAGCTTTTAGAGGACGCGAACCTGATACGACCGCCTTACTCCGGCATAATGGGCTGGTCGCTGCATAGGAACAACCAGAAGCCATCGTGAACCCATCAACCGTTGTCGTCCTGGGTGCAGGAGCCTGGGGAACCGTTTTAGCAACCCTTGCCTCCCAGGCAGGGCATCGGTCGAGGCTATGGTCGCGGCGCGGCGACTTAGGTTTGGCTGAGGCTTTGATGGATGTGGATGTCGTCGTTTCTGCCATCTCGATGAAAGGGGTGGCAGAGTTGGCGCAGCAAGTGCAGGCGATCGGCTTACCGCCTGCTGCCATTGTGGTCAGCGCCACGAAGGGACTGGATCCCGCCAGCGGTCGAACCCCAGCCCAAATTTGCAGGCAACCTTTCCAGATCATGCGATCGCGGTTCTATCAGGACCTAATCTCTCTAAAGAAATTGAGCAAGGCTTACCCACCGCAACAGTGGTTTCCAGCCGAGATAGCGCCGCGGCTGAGCAGGTTCAAGCCGTTTTTTCCTCAGAAAAATTTCGAGTCTACACAAACTTAGATCCCTTGGGAACCGAGCTGGGCGGAACGCTGAAAAATGTCATTGCGATCGCTGCTGGAGTGTGCGACGGGCTCAACCTGGGCACCAACGCCAAATCTGCCCTTCTCACCCGCGCCCTAGCAGAAGTGATTCGCATTGGCACCCACCTGGGCGCACAACCCGAAACCTTTTTTGGACTATCCGGCATGGGCGACCTCCTCGCCACTTGTAGCAGTGCCCTCAGCCGCAACTATCAAGTCGGCTTCGGGCTTGCTCAAGGCAAATCCCTAGAACAAATTCTTGCCAACCTCCCAGGCACAGCAGAGGGGGTCAGCACCACTCGTGTCCTAATCAACCTGGCAGAAAGTCAAGGAATCCAAGTGCCAATTTCTAGGCAGGTTGACCAGCTTCTAAACGGTAAAATAACTCCCCAACAGGCAGTTGAAGCCCTAATGGAACGAGATCTGAAGCCAGAGGCAAGAGACTAAGCCAATTCATCCAACTTGGCTTTGACGGTTTGAATATCCTGCCACATTAACCATTTTGGCTGCCCCTTCTCCCGCGACTGGTTCCGCAACAAATAAGCAGGATGAAAGACGGGCATACAAAGGCGACCTTCCCACTCAATCCATTCTCCCCGAATTTTAGTAATGCCTCGCTTATCGCCCAACAACCCTTTGACCGACGAGGCACCCGACAGTAAAATCACCCTCGGATCGACCATGCGGATCTGCTCCATTAAGTAAGGACGGCAGGTATTCATCTCAGCATCTGACGGAGCCCGGTTGGCGGGCGGACGACACTTGACGATGTTAGCAATAAACACATCGGCTTCAGTTAACTCTACTGCTGCCAAAATCTTGTCTAGAAGCTGCCCCGACTTGCCCACAAAAGGTATGCCTGTCTCGTCTTCATTCTGCCCTGGTCCTTCGCCAATAATCATCAAATTTGCCCTGGGGTTCCCCCGTCCAATCACCGCATGAGTGCGGGTCGCCCCTAGGTCGCAGCGCTGGCAACGGTTACAATGAACTTTAATCTCATCCATTGAGGTGTAGGTGCCTGTTGGAATCGGCACCTTTGCGTCGGTGGGAATCTGGTCAGGGTCAAAATCTTTTCCGGGCAGCAAGTCGGGCAGATCTGCTGCGCCGAATAAAGCCATTTGGTCTTCGGTAGACATGGGACAAATAACGTGGGGGGATGGGTTTGTATCTTAAAGCATCTGATGGGCTGAGTCCAACTGCCCACCGGACAGATCCTTCGGGTAGCTTCCGCAAAAATGCCCATCCCTTTAGAACACGCCCAACAAAAAACCGACAGATTCCAGAAGGTTTCTGTCGGCAAGTCGTGTGTTCCCTGTTGATGACTCGGCTAGAGTTGAGTCTCTTACAGTATGCTGCTCCTACTGAAGAGCAGTGGCGATCGCGATCAGGGTTTCTTGTGATTATGATCACAGGCTCTAATCGAATAATATCAATGCTTTCGGCGGCTAGACGACCCAACTTAAAGTTTGGCTTGAGGGCGATGATGTTCAGGGGGTTAGCCCGATCGCCAACCGGATTATTTAAGAAGCAGCGACTTCATCAGACAAGACATTGGCAGGCAGTTCTAAGCAATATCCTGCCCCATAAACCGTTTTGATATATCGGGGATGGCGCGGGTCTGGCTCTAGCTTAGTGCGGAGATGCCTGACGTGAACCCGAATGGTTTCAATATCATCGTTAGGATCGTAGCCCCAGACTTCTTTCAAAATTTCACTGGGAGAAACCGTTTGCCCGTGGCGTTGCAGAAGACAGTGGAGCAGTTCAAACTCTAGGTGGGTCAGTTTAACGGTCTGGGTGAACCAGATGGCTTCGAGGCGCTCGGGCACCAAAGTTAAGGGACCATGGCTCAAAATTTCGGAGTGCTTAGCAGCTTGGGGAATGCGATCGGTGCGGCGGAGCAGGGCACGGATTCGGGCAAGGAGCTCTTCGACTTCAAAGGGTTTGGTTAAATAGTCGTCTGCGCCTGCGTTGAAGCCTTCTACTTTGTCTTTGGTTTGACCCAAAGCAGTGAGCATCAGGACGGGAATTTCAGAGGTGCGCTCATCTCGTCGGAGCCTTTGGCAAACCGTAAAACCATCGACTTTAGGCAGCATTAAATCGAGCATGATCAGATCAGGTAAGAGCTGGAGTGCTAAGGCTTGTCCCTTGATGCCATCTTCGGCTTGGCTAACATCGTACCCAGCCATTTCTAGGTTTACGGCAACAAGTTCTGAAATTGCTGAGTCATCGTCGATGACGAGAATACGGGGCATCTTGGTAATTCTTTGATTGAGGGATGGAGTGAATGACGAATCGGGTCAGAGATCTAAAATTTTTAGGCTGTAAAGCTTTTGAACAGTTTGGTTAAGAAGAGACAACAAATATTTAGATTTCTTGAACGATTGGAACTGATTGTAAATCTAAATTCTTTATATAGGAATGGAGGTTGGTAAATTCGTGAGTAGCCTTTAAAAATTTCAGGGGAAACTGATTAGTAATAGCTATGAATTTTAGCATTCACGTCTGTCAGGGTTCATAACCCGTCAAGATCGATAAAAGGGTCGAAAATTAGGCTGTTTTAGGCAGTGAGTTGATTATTTTTCAGGATGAGGCGTGCTCAGGACATTTTTTTAGAGAGTCAAATGCGGTAGGGTTAATGAAGCGTGAGAGCTAGTTCTGGTTTTGTGGAAATCTGCGATTGAGGGGGCGATCGCCATAAGATTAGCTGATGATTGGGTTTACTTAGTGAAACTTTACAGCGCTTCATGTTTTAAGACAATAATGAGGGTAGAGCGCAAGCATCAGAATCTGTTGTTTATGTTTATACGATAGGAGGGTGGAAGATGGTGGCACTGGCAGAACGTTCCCAGACTCGGTTGACTTTGCAAACCCTGGGTATTGCTGAAGAGACGCTTGCCCTTCGCTCACTCGATTGGGATCGCGATCGCTTCGACATTGAATTTGAGCTACAAAACGGAACGACCTACAACTCCTTCTTAATTCGAGGGGAAAAGACTGCGCTGATTGATACGTCCCACGAAAAAATTTCGTCAGCTTTACCTAGACACTCTGGCTGGACTCATTGACTTTACTCAAATTGACTATCTGGTGGTGAGCCACACAGAGCCTGACCACAGTGGCTTGATTAAAGACATTTTGCAGCGATCGCCCCAAATCACTTTAGTGGGCACCAAAGTTGCGATTCAGTTTTTAGAAGATTTTTTGCATCAGCCTTTTGCGCGAATGGTCGTGAAGAATGGCGATCGTCTCAACTTGGGCAACGGTCATGACCTAGAGTTTGTGGCGGCACCCAATCTTCACTGGCCCGACACCATGCTGACCTATGATCACAAAACCCAGGTGCTTTATACCTGCGATGTGTTTGGGTTGCACTTTTGTGACGATCAGCTTTACGACGAAAATCTAGCGCTGATTAATGCCGACTATCAGCTTTACTACGACTGTTTGATGGGACCCAATGCTCGCTCGGTGCTGGCTGCTCTGAAGCGCATGGGAGACTTGCCGCCTTACCGCACGATCGCCACTGGGCACGGACCGCTGCTGCATCACCATATTTCTGAACTGGTGGGGCGTTACCGCGATTGGAGCCAAGCCCAGGCAAAGGCTGAAACAATGGTGGCGCTATTCTATGCAGCCGATTATGGGTATGGTGACGAATTGGCACAGGCGATCGCCCATGGAATTGCCAAGACCGGGGTTGCCGTTGACCTGATTGACCTCAAAGCAACCGATCCGCAAGAGGTGATTGAAGTGGTAGGTTCGGCAAGCGGCATTGTGATTGGAATGCCCCCTCAATCGGTGGCGAATGCTGCTCTGAGTACGCTCTTGGCGGCGGTTAATTCTAAGCAAGTGGTGGGTTTATTTGAGTCGGGGGGTGGCGATGATGAGTCGGTCTATCCGCTGCGGAATAAGTTTCAAGAGATTGGCGTGCGGGAGGCGTTTGCACCAATTTTGATTAAGGAAACGCCAGGGAATGCCATTTATCAGTTATGTGATGAAGCGGGAACTGATTTGGGGCAATGGTTAACGCGCGATCGCACGGTTAAGCAGATGAAAGCGCTTGATAATGAGTTAGATAAAGCCCTAGGGCGGTTGAGCGGCGGTTTATACATTATTACCGCTGAGAAGGGAGGGGTATCAAGCGCCATGCTTGCGTCTTGGGTTTCGCAGGCTAGTACTAAGCCGTTGGGCTTAAGTATTGCAGTGGCAAAAGATCGGGCGATCGAATCGTTTATGCATGTGGGCGATCGGTTTATCCTCAACGTTTTAGAGGAAGGTAACTATCAACCGCTAATGAGGCATTTTTTGAAGCGATTTGCCCCGGGAGCCGATCGCTTTACAGGCATTAAAACCTACCCGGCTGCCAACGGTTCACCCATTTTGGCAGAGGCTTTAGCCTATCTAGAATGCGAGGTGGTCAGCCGCATGGAATGCCCTGATCATTGGATTGTGTATAGCACGGTGGATGCTGGACGGGTCTCGAAAGCAGAGGGGTTAACTGCTGTTCATCATCGTAAAGTCGGCAACCATTACTAAGGCTAAACATTCAGCTAAACCGCCCTGGCTCATTCCACTGAAAAGAACTTTGGGCGTTGCTGAATCAAATTCTGGGATTCCTATGCCTTCGGATGACCTCAGGGATGTTTTTCCACCCTTTTTAATCTTCATCTTTCTTTTTTATGGTAAACATTCAGCCTCGTGACGTACAAGTTGCTTCGATTGGCACCGGGACGATGGTGTTGCGATCGCGCACGTGGGAACGGCTCAAGTTTGAGGTGGAGTATGCCCAGCAGCGAGGCACAACCGCCAATTCTTATCTCATTCAGGCAGACAAGATTGCCTTAATCGACCCGCCTGGAGAATCATTTAGTGACATTTATTTAGACGAACTTTATCATCATGTCTATTTTCAACAAATTGACTATGTGATTTTAGGACACGCCAACCCTAACCGGTTCGCGACTTTGAAGGCGTTGTTAGGCGTGGAAGTTGCCCCTCAAATTTGCTTTATCTGCACTCGGGCGGCTGAAATCGCGCTGAAGGCAGCCTTTCCCGATCGCCTCTTAGATATTCAGATCGTGACCAGTGGCGACACGGTTGATTTGGGACAAGGGCATCAGTTGCAGTTTATTCCGGTGCCAACCCCTCGCCATCCGGATGGCTTTGCACCTATGATGCGGCAACCCAGATTTTGTATACAGATAAGCTATTTGGCACCCATGTTTGCGATGAGTTTGTCTTAGATGAACATTGGAAGCAGCTCGATGGCGATCGCCGCTACTATTTTGACTGTCTTCATGCTAGCCAATTTCGTCAGGTAGAAACAGCCCTCGATCGACTAGCGCCATTCCCGGCAAGAATGTACGCGCCAGGGCATGGACCGATGGTGAGCTACAGTCTGAGTCGTCTAACCTATGACTATCGCCAGTGGTGTGAGCAGCAGCAGTCGCAGGAACTGAACGTGGCGCTGTTGTTTACTTCGGCTTATGGCAATACCGCCGTCATGGCACGGGCGATCGCCCACGGTTTGGTGCAAGCAGGCGCAACCGTTCAATCGATCAACTGCGAATTTGCTGAACCCGCCGAAATTGCGGATGCCCTAGAGCACTGCGGCGGCTTCATCATGGGCACACCCACCTTGGCAGGTCATCCCCCCACGCAAATGCAGACCGCCCTGGGAATTGCCCTTTCCACCACAGAGCGGACTAAGCTAGTGGGGGTGTTTGGCTCCTATGGCTGGAGTGGGGAAGCCGTGGATGTGCTGCAAAGCAAGCTGCAAGATGCAGGCTACAGTTTTGGCTTTGCGCCGATTCGGATCAAGTTTAAGCCGACTGAAGCGATTATGAATCAATGCACGGCAGCAGGAACAGAGTTTGTGCAGGCACTAAAGAAATCTCAAAAAACCGTGCGCCTCGTCAGGTGGGGGTAGAAGCCCAAATTGCCGATCGCACTGAGCAAGCCATGAGTCGCATCACCGGATCGCTGTGTGTCATCACCACCAATCGCTTCGATGCCCATCAAGCCTTACTCACCTCCTGGATCTCGCAAGCCACTTTTAGCCCTCCAGGCATCACGATCGCCGTTCCGATGAGTCATGCCGAGGCAACCCTGCCCACCTTGGGCAGTCAATTCACCTTAAATATTTTGAAGGAAGGACGAAACCTGCGGCGGCACTTTTTGAAACCGATCGCCCCTGGCGAGGATCGATTTGCTACCCTTTCCACCCATGCTGCCAACAACGGGTGCCTCATCCTCAATGAAGCCCTTGCCTATCTAGAATGCACCGTGCAGAACCGCATGGAGTGCGGTGACCATTGGCTAATTTATGCCACAGTAGACAACGGCAAAGTTCTGGAGACAGTCGGAGTCACGGCGGTGCAGCACCGCAAATCAGGAACTTACTATTAAAGCGCAGCTAAAGATCGCGTTGGTAATCTTCCAATACATCCATTAAATGCACCTGAGACTGCATGGGCAACAGGTCGGCAAGCGGAATCTCCATTTTGCCCCCGCCTAGCTTCACAGCCATTCCTTTCAAGATGGATTGCACCTGGCTTTCTGTCACTGATTTTTGGGTGAGCAACGGATAGAGTTGTTCTGCTAGAGGTTTACTCAGGTGAGCGTCACGCAAGTAAAGATGCCACTTTGCAACATCGATGTAAACATTTTCGCCAATAGAGGCGGCAAGGGATTCAATTGCTTCGGTCGAGTTCCTATAAGCCATGGTCAAGTCTCCGTTGATCTCGGGTCGGGTTTAGACTCGCTGTAATTGGCGATCGCAAAAATAAACACGCCATGCGCCACCAACGCCAACGCCCATGCGCCTGTCAGCCAAACTGACCAACTCCAGTCAGCCGCTTTGAGGGTGCGGACAAACCAAATGCCAGAGTTAATTGCCGAAAAAATGGCGACGTGGGTGGCAAAGTTCATGCGATCGTCGAGACGACGAAAGGCAGGTTCATTGCGATCGGGTTGGCGGGGCCAGCGTGGAGGCATAAATTTAGCGGCGTAATGAATTGAAAGAGACTTAGAAGATCACAGAATTCCAAAAAGTCAGAGCTTTCCCTGTTCGATCGCTCTGATTTTGATCTTGTGGATTTCATTGTAAAGCTTATCGCTGAGTGAGTCATGAGTTCATGCAACCTTTCAGCAGGAAAAACACCAGAAATCCACCTGCCGATCAAACCTAAGGATGTTGACACTCCCATGGCTAAAGCCAGTAGGATTCTTGGTTCTACGAGGCGACTTGCTGAGACAGGATTTCTCCAGTCAGAGTAGAGGTCATCTTTCCCCAAGCGTTTTTTGCATCAAGTGCAACGGTTTTGAAGTGCCCCTTCATACCGAGTCCTTTAACCAGAATATTGATGGCAGCATTCTCATCTCTATCTAGCTCACAACCGCATTGACAAACATGAGTGCGAGTAGATAGAGACGGTAGTGCGTTAAATTAATGTGGGATAAGTGGCGATGTCATGCCAAGTCCACGCTCGCGTTGTTAGTCCTGCCCGCTGTGCGGCAGTGGTTTTGAAGCGACTGTGCGGCCAAATCCAGTTGAAATAGCTCACCACTAACCGTGTCGTCACCTTTGTTTGCTCCCAGACCTTGCCAAACTTATTCTGTCGTCGATGCCATCTTCCCGTTTGTTGTCGTAACGTTCCATTCGTCCGTTCCAATCGCTGTGTTTTATCTTTGCCGATGTAATGTTCGATCTCTGGTGGCAAGACTCGCTGGTATCCACCCCAGTCATCGGTATTAAATTGCCTGCAATCCGTCTTGCCTTCGGTGTTCACGACTCACTGCTCAATGAATGCATCGGTGTGCTTGCCCACACAGGCGGCGAGAATCAAGCCACTGGAGCGAGCGAGACTCAACCCAATCCAACAGTCTCCTTGGTTGGGTTCTTCGCGGGTGCATTGCTTTTGTTTTTTGCGACAAATGACCACATTTCATCAGCACAGACTTCCTCTGTCTCAACAGATTGAACTTCCTTGTTATGCACCAGTTGTGCTTTTTGACTCGCAGATCGCACAATGCTTACCACCGTGTTGTAGGCAAGTCCACTCGTGCGACTGATGCCCCGTAAGCTACTGCCCTCACTATGGGCTTGCAGCACTTGACGAATTTGCTCAGGACTGACATGGCGACGATAATAGAGACTATCAAAGGATTCACAAAAGGTTTGATGGCAAGTCGGACAGAGATAGCGTTGATGACCATTGGGCATCTTGCCATGCTTATGAGCTTTACTATGACCGCATAGAGGGCATTCCATCGCTTTGCTTCCAGTCGAGGTTTCTCTCTACTCTACCAATCCCACATCAACCTGAAGCACTACCGCAAATTCTTTCGCTGACACAGCGCAATATTTATTGAGGTCAAACTTATTCACTTTTTCATTGTCCATCCAAAAGCGTAATGCTTTGTTTCTAACAAACTGAAAAGTGCGTATCGAATCTTCGATTGCGCTATATTGCTCGGTTTTGCCTTTAACTTTGAACTCTAGAATCAGTATGGTTTCTTTCCTCCTATGTCTATGTTGGCATATTTGGGTAGCTACTGGGTATCCAAACATGAAAGGGCGACTGAGTTTAAGGATTGAAGTCAGTAGGCTTGAAAAGCTTCGTAAGGTGGCAGAAGAACGGAAAAGGACAATGACGCAAGTTGTAGAAGATTGGATCGATCGATTGCCCAATCCCTTAAAAAGTGACTCTGAGGCTTAGCAGCCTCACGGGCACCCTATCTACATCCTACGGCTAAAGCGCGATGGGTTTTGAAGGGTTCCCGACCCTTCCGTTCTATAATCCTCTTGCAAGGTTAGTCTCTTAATTTTAGGGGAAGGGCGATCGCGCGCTTCCACAGGTATGGGGTCATAATGTTTAACAGCAGTAAATACTGTAAATGTTAGCTTCTTAGTTTTAGGGGAGGGCGATCGCCCCTTACTTCAATCGCAATTCCAACGCCGCCCTTGCCTGCTCCCGATCGTCAAAGTGAACCTTCTCCGTTCCCAAAATTTGATAATCCTCATGCCCCTTTCCAGCAATTAGTACCCCATCTCCGGGTTGCGCCTGCAAAATAGCCGTCCGAATGGCATCCGCCCGATCGCCAATTACCGTCGAGTTGGTTGTAGCCGGAATTCCTGCCACCACATCTTGCAAAATTTGCTCAGGGTTTTCGGTGCGCGGATTATCGGATGTAACCACTGCCCAATCGGATAATCTTGCCGCGATCGCCCCCATCTGTGGACGCTTAGTTCGATCCCGATCGCCGCCACAGCCAAACACACAAATCATTTGACCCTGAATAAACGGTCGTGCTGCCCGCAGCATATTTTCCAAACTGTCCGGTGTATGAGCATAATCTACAATGACGCTGATATCTTGATCCGGCTGGATCTGCACTTGCTCCATGCGTCCCGGTACGCCTGTAAAGTGCGGCAGAGATTGGGCGATCGCTTCTAACTCTACGCCCATGTGCAAGGCTGCCCCAGCCGCCGCCAGCAAATTCGATAAATTAAATTGTCCGACTAAAGGCGATTGAAAAGATGTATCTCCTTTTGGCGTGTGTAAGATGCCCTTCACTCCTTCCGGCTCATACACCAAATCACTCATCCACAAATCAGCCGCCGCATTTTCTACGCTGTAAGACCACACCTCAACCGCCGCCGCATCTATCAGCCGCCGCCCGTAGGAATCATCTAGATTGACCACCGCCCGTCCCTTCAGATAATCCGCATTGAACAGCAGCGCCTTTGCTCCAAAGTAATCTTCTAAATCTTTGTGATAGTCCAAATGGTCTTGCGTCAGATTTGTAAATATAGACACTTCAAAAGGACAAGCCAGGACTCGCCCCTGTGCTAAGGCATGGGAACTGACTTCCATCACCAAGGTTTTACAGCCCGCTTTTACGGCTTCGGCAAGCTGCTGCTGTAGTTCCAAAGCAAAAGGCGTGGTGTGAATGGCGGTTTTTTGGTGCCCTTGCCAACGGGAGTAAAGCGTTCCTAGTAACCCCGTGGGCTGTTGCGATCGGGTCAGAAAAAACTCAATCAGGTGCGTGGTGGTCGTTTTGCCGTTCGTTCCCGTGACACCCACCAGCTTTAACTTTTGGGCAGGATTGCCGTAAAAAGCGGCTGAGACGAGGGCACAAGCTTGAACCAGGTCGGGGTAGGAAATGACACAGGCGTTGCCGACGGGGAACTTTTGAGCCGCAGTCGGAGAAACCAGAGCCGCGATCGCCCCAGCCGCGATCGCACTCGTCCAGAAGTCGCCGCCATCTACCCGCGTTCCCGGCATCCCTATGAATAAATCGCCCGGTTGACAAGCATGAGAATTGGTGACAATACCCGTCACTTCAGCCTCCAAAGCCGGATGTTGGGGGAATGTCACAGGCAATACAGCCAATAATTCTTTTAACTTCATTGCGATCTCCTGATGCCTCTACTGCACGTC
>JAAUPA010000378.1 GCA_012034615.1 Leptolyngbyaceae cyanobacterium CSU_1_4
ACAAACCCGCTACTCTCCTGAAGAGTTTTACTTCACCAAATCCGTCGCTACTTTTCTAGAAGCCACCCATCCTCAAGTGAATAAAGGAGCTGCGGTTCGTTATCTTGCCGAACAAATGTTAGGTCTACAGCCTGCTCAAGTGATGACCCTGGGCGATAACTTCAATGATTTAGAAATGCTGCAATATGCTGGGGTGGGTGTGGCAATGGGCGATGCCCCAGAGGCAGTGAAGGCGGCAGCCACTTGGGTTGCGCCCACGGTGGCAGAAAATGGGGCGGCTATGGCGATCGCCAAGTTTGTTCTGTAGGGCTGGCAACAGGCGACTGAGCACTTGGAACCCTGCAAATCTGATTGAGACACGCCTGTCTGGGCAGGGGCGATCGCGTTCCTCAATCGGAGGCAACCCTCTGTCGGGGCTTCCTCATTAATCTAATGGGAAATCTAATGGGATTGATATCGGCTCTCGATCAAACCATTAAATAAAATAACTGAGCAGCAAGTTTGCTAAACTGCAAGCAAATGTTGATCGATCTTCAATGTTCCAACATGTTTCAACCTCCTGGTTTTTCTCAACACAGCATCGTCACCAGTTTAGGCACACTGGTCTACTACACTGCCGAAACTGCGCCTTGGCGTTTGCCCCATGAAGCGCCCGAAACGCGATCGCCTTTGGTCTTCTTGCATGGCTTTGGCGGCGGTTCTTCGGCATACGAGTGGTCGAAAGTTTACCCAGCGTTTGCCTTCGAGTATCGTATTTTAGCGCCCGATTTGTTGGGCTGGGGGCGATCGGAACACCTTCAGCGAAACTATCAAATTGAAGATTATTTAGTCACGCTGAGAGAGTTTTTAGAGCAAACCTGTGCCGGAGAACCCGTGACCGTGGTTGCGTCGTCGCTGACGGCAGCGCTGATAATTCGGGTGGCGATCGCCATCCCCATTTATTGAAATCCTTGATTCTTTGTGCGCCTTCGGGCGTTGCAGATTTTGGCAAAGATTACAAGAGCGGTTTTTTTGCCAAGCTGGTCAGCATTCCCATTTTTTGACCGCTTTTTTTTATAGCGCTGCGATCGCCACTCCTTCTGGAATCCGCGGATTTTTATCCAACCGCCAATTTGCTCGTTCCAACCGCATCTCCCAAGAAATAGTCGATGCCTACCTTGCCTCCGCCCAACTTCCCCATGCTGAGTTAACTGCGCTTTCCTTTGTCCGTGGCGATTTATGCTTTGATTTAGCAGAGTTTATGCCGCAATTAACGACCCCCACCGCCATCATTTGGGGCAAGCAGTCGCAGCTCACCGATTACATCATTGGTGAAAAACTAGCTAAACTCAACCCGCAAGCCGTTCGATTTCTAGAGATTTTAGAAGATGTAGGATTAACGCCTCAGTTAGAACTGCCTGCCGTCATGATTGCCATAGTTCAGAAATTTCTAGACGAACTAGGAAAATAAGCTTAGGGGAGTGGCAGGTAATACTGTCCCGAACAGCCCCCTAAATCCCATCTGGGGACTTTGAAAGGTTCGGAAGTCCCCCAGAATGGGGGATTCAGGGGGCTGATCAGATGAGAAGTTCCATTAGAAGTTTATTTAAGCGCAGATCCCTAAGGCTTTTACCAATCGCCAACAGTCTTTCGCGATCGCCCAGTCTTCTTCAGTATGAACCACCAAAATTCGTACTGAAGAAGCCGCTGTTGCAATATCTTGATCCAGAGGCGACTGATCGTTTAAATCTGCATCTACCTGCCATCCCAAAAACTCAAACCCGTCACAAACCGCCGATCGCACCCTTGCCGCATGTTCGCCAATGCCCGCTGTAAACACCAGCGCATCTAAACCGCCCAAACCAGGCAACAGGGAAGCAATGGACGATCGCAACCGCTCTATAAATAAATCAAACGCCAGTTGCGCTCGTGGGTTTTCTGCCTTAGCGCTCAGAATTTGGCGCATATCAGACGAAACGCCCGAAACGCCCAACAAACCAGAATGGTGATTCAGGGCACGATCGAGATCATCCACTGAATGTCCTTGTTGCAGTAAATAAATCAAAATACCCGGATCGATCGACCCACAGCGAGTCCCCATCATCACCCCATCCAGCGGCGTGAACCCCATAGTGGTGGCAATACTTCGCCCATTCCGAATGGCGGCTAACGAACAGCCATTTCCTAAATGACAAATGATCAGCCGAGGATGCGGCATATCCAAAATCTGAACCGATCGCTCAGTCACATATTGGTAGCTCGTACCATGAAATCCATAACGTTGAACGCCCTGCTCATACCAATCGTAGGGCAAGGGATAAACAGTCGAGGTCAGCGGCATTTGGGCATGAAAAGCGGTGTCAAACACTGCCACCTGCGGCAGAGTTCCCATTTGTTCCATTAGCTCAATCCCCTCTAAGTTGAGAGGATTATGAAGCGGCGCAAAGGCAGAAAACCGCGCGATCGCCGCCTTCACCTCTGGCGTAATTAACACACTTTCCCGATACTCGCGCCCCCCTTGCACCACCCGATGCCCCACACCCGCGATCTCATCGATTCCAGAAATCACCTGAGTTTCGCCCCGCCACAAGCTGGAAATGAAAGACTTCATCACTTCTAGCCTAGAAGTCAGGGGTAAAAATTCAGTTTTCGTCGTGTGTTGAGTCTTAATCTTAATTTCCACCGTGCCGGGTTGATAGCCCCAGTCAATCAGTCCTTCCCAAAGCAGCGGCGGCGGCTGTTGAGGCAGTTCGTCCCCCAGGTCATAAAGACCACTTTTCTGACTGCTCGACCCTGCATTCAGCACTAAAATTTTCATAATTTCCCTGATTTTAGGTCATCTTTCCGCCGACAAATGGCGTTCCCCAAAAGTTCCAGTTTTCTTTGTTAAAAGGCGATCGCCACCGTTCAATTAGAGCCAATTCTAACTGCTGCCGAGGACGCACCGCCGCTGGAACATCCCAGTAAAAGCAGTATTAATAGCAGTCTCAATACCGTACTTAGTATGAAGATCCCGATAATTAAACATAGCGTTTACAGTCATGAACCCC
>JAAUPA010000083.1 GCA_012034615.1 Leptolyngbyaceae cyanobacterium CSU_1_4
GAATGGGAAATTTTTGAACCCCTGCTCCTTCAGGTACTCCCCCCTAAGAAAAAAGACTCGACCTGCCAATTGGACAAAGCGAGAAATCATGGATGGCATTCTCTATCAACTGAAGAATGGCTGTAACTGGGAAGAGTTACCCAAAGACTTGCCACCTTACTCAACCGTCTTTTGGCACTACAATCAGTGGCGAGCCGCAGACGTATTTGAAGAACTCATGAGCATCCTTCATGGTCAAGTCCGAGAACAGGTCAAAAAAACTAAGTGGACAAGATTGCTCATCGTTGACTCTCAAGCGGTGAAAAACACTTGTAACGCGAGTGTGGACTCAAAAGGATTTTGTTTTTACAAAGCTACGAATGGGATCAAAAGGCATCTAGCGGTTGATATTCTTGGGTTTCCCTTTTTTATTCACTGTACCCCTGCTAAGGTTTCAGATGATGCTGAATTGATGAGATGCTAACGCTCAACATCGATTATTTCAAGGCTAAACCTGTCAACATTCCGAAGACGACGATTCTTTTAGACCACGGCTATAACCCTGAATCTTTGAGGCGGGAGTTGGAGAAGGTTTACCCTGGGATCATGAAGAAAATTAAGTTTGAAGTGTCTCCAAAACCCTCCAAACAGCAGAAGGCAGAACAGGGAAAAACTGGATTCGTTCCAGCAGTAGCCCGATGGGTGAGCGAACGATCGAACGCCTGGATGGAACGCTGCAAGATACTAGTGAAGAACTTTGAGCGAACGCTGCCGAATGCGATGACTAAAATCCAGCTCTGCTTCGTCAGGCTCATGGTGAAAAGGCTTGCAGCCCCCTCTTAAGATGTCAAATGGGTTCTATAGCAGTCTTGAATGATTTAGTAAGGATTTTGGCATTGCTGAATGGCAAGATAAATCCTTGAGATACTATTTGTCCGGTCGATCCCAAAATGTGGGGGATTTAGGGGCAAGTGTAAAACGCTTTGATACTTTTCAAACATCCTCTGAGATCAATTCTGAAACTGCCGATCGGCTTGTTGATATAACTGTACCCTAACGTTTAGCTTGAGATGAATGGATTACCAAACCCTTTCATTGATCGCCATTGAGCTAATAAAGAGGATTTTGTTCCCCGATCGCTTTAATCTGAGGGCGCTTGGAACATAGCCTATAGTGGACTTATCTCTAACTTTTGACTGCATTCATCTCACCCTTTGGGATAGTGCTAAGCCTTTT
Source organism: Leptolyngbyaceae cyanobacterium CSU_1_4 (assembly GCA_012034615.1). Taxonomy (GTDB): domain Bacteria; phylum Cyanobacteriota; class Cyanobacteriia; order Elainellales; family Elainellaceae; genus Timaviella. The sequence continues at coordinate 1,216 of JAAUPA010000083.1, forward strand.
GGCTCATGCAATATTACTGACAGCCTTTAACTGCTCGAGTCCTTTCTCAAGCGATCGAGTGGCTAGAAATATCTCTCGAGGCAGATAGGGCTAACCAAGAAAATAGGGAGAAAAAATATGTCTGATGAAGTTTATAAAGCAGCTATTCCAGAAATCGATCCAACCGAAGTTGAGGATTCCCGCATTCTTACTGCTGGTAAGCATGATTCATTTTTAGAAAAAGTGATGGCTCAGAGCGGACTTGCAGATCCTTACGATGCTAGAGACATTACTGAAGTGATCTTTCGCACGATGCGCGACATGATGACTAATGAAGCGGTTGATCATGTTGCGGAGGAACTGCACTCGCCATTGATGGAAGAAAACAAGGATAGAACTCTTTATACTGCTACACCGCTAGCTACCGAAGTAGAAGATCTCTGGCAAGATACTAATCCCATCGTTCATTTTCTAAGCCGCGTTCGTCCAGCACTCAATATTCGGGACACAACTTTCCTGTTTCGTATTAAACAAGAATCGTCTTTGCCGTCTACTGTAGAGGCGGAACAGGTTATTAAGGCAGTTTTTTCGGCTACTAAGGATGAACTATCGCCCGATCGCATTCAAGAAATTGCCGAATTTCTTCCAGGTACTGTCCGCCAGCTTTGGCAAGAGGCATAATCTTATTGGCTTCCAACTCGATGCCCTGCACTAAGCAAGACAGATTAAGAAGTTGTCAATTGCCCTATGAAAATCCAGTTTTGCCAATTTTTTGGGAGGAGCGTTTGCTTGGTTAACAACAGGCATTGCTGCTAAATATTAATATCAATTCCCCTCATCATCCCCAGCCATTTTTTCTTAGAGGATGTCTGAGAAGTCTCAAACATCCTCTAAGGCTTTGTGTTTCTTTTGGGTCGGGGTTTAACCAATTTCAAAATGTTGCAGAGAATCTGACTTCCTATGCTGTTGAATATCGCTACCCAGGATATGAATTGAACCCAGTGCCCAAGAGACAGAAGAAGCGATCGAGACGGCAAGGGTTCTTCTCAATTTCGTGGTTTCTGGCTTACCTGCTAAGATTGCCTGAGATAGCAGCTTATCCTTTCTTGCATACTTATATTTTCCATTCAATCTATCTTTCATTTTCTTCATTGTTTATATATATCGTAAGTCTCAAAAAGATAATTTTTTCAATGAGCCGCTTCTAGTTTTGTTTACAGCTTCATCTATAATTCTGCTTACCTTAAATCCTATTATCAGTTTTCGTTACACTATTCCTTTCAGCCCATTCGTTTTTTCTTTTTTTACTCGACAATCTGCTAGGGCAAGGAAAGTTTTTATTCTTATCTCAACCCTAGTAATGTTGAGTGTTATCTCCTATGTATTAATGTTGCCTGAAAGGGTGGCTTTTCGATTAGGAAATGACTCTACGCAATTTGAAGCAGTACCTGAGTTTGTAAGATGGCTTTAAACCTTCCTTGTTTTAGCATCGTAAGCTTCGCTTAAAAAATGAGACTTTATGGAAATGCGTATTAAGTGTTTTCATATCACTGTTTTTACGGCTTGAGCCTATAAAGAGATGGATAGGTTAATCGGTCAAGTTTTGAAGCTAGCTGACGACAACACAATTTTGGTTTTTTGTACTGGTCTCAGACAGCAACCCTATGTCACTTATGAAGAAATTGGTGGCAAACATTTGTACAGACCGCGAAATTTTGAAAGCCTACTGCAATTTGCTGGAATTACTACTAGCTACTCATGTTCTCCAGTGATGGCGGAAGAGTTTTATGTTAGGTTTCAGAATGAAGAAGAAGCTAAAGTCAGCAAATATATGCTTGAAAACTTAAGAGTATTAGGGCAACCAGCAATCAGATTAAGACGAGATGGTGAAAATGTTTTTGCAGGCTGCGGTCTCTTCGAGCAAATTGATGATAGTGCAATTCTTGAAAATGTTCGGGATCGATCTTCTGTTTCTTTCTTTAAGGTCTTTTATCAAATTAAAGATATAAAGAGTAGAAATCAGCTAAAAAGAAATATTTAAGCCGTAGATTGCATAATAGCAACATAAGATCACAGGTCGGTTAAATTTACTTTTCCAGTTGGCTTGATCTGTGTTTTGGTCTGGGGGTGAAAATCGTTTAAATTGGCAAGGCTGAGTTCAAAGCTGCTCAGGGAAAAGTAATGTTACGGGTCTCTCCAGCGATCGGACAAGCTTCTACTTCCTAAGTCAGTAGCATCGCCAACCTATACCTTTCCCAGGGTTACGATAGTTTTAAAACGGCGTATATCTGACCGAGAAATATACTCCGTTTTCCTGCCAAGTGCGATCGCTCGATTCCATCCGAATTAGCGGAATTCCCCAATCAAGCCGTGCTGAAAAAGTGTCTTTCATCCGCCATAACAACCCCACTCCAGCTCCAATCAAGCTGTTTGGGTTGGGGTCTTCCCCTGTGCTATTCCACGTTGTTCCGATATCTACAAAAGGGGTTATTTGTAATAGCCCTTCAACGCTTGGCACTCGTAAAATAGGAAGGCGTAACTCTGTAGACAGCAGCGTTCCATTATCTGTTAATAAAGCGTCCTGTCGATATCCTCTTACCGTTTCTTGCCCTCCTAAACCAAATTGTTCTGAGGGGAGTAAAGATCCATCTGACAGTTGCACCTCTCCACGTACTAAAAGCAGTGTATCAGGCGCTAATAAACGCACCCATTGCCCTTGTCCTCGCCACGCTAAAAATCGGCTGTCGGGCGTTCCCTCATTAAACGTTGCATTGAACAAATTTAAGCCTAAGCTGAATTGAGAGCGAGCTGCTAACACCTGATTGCTACTACGCTGCGTCCATTCCTGAAAAAACCTTAAGGCAGAAATCTTTGTTCGTCCGTTTTCATCTGCACCCAAAGAAGGAAAAGGAAGATCTTCCTCTAAAAATTCAGCTTGGCTTTCTTGCCGAGAAGCCGTAATGCCCAATGCAAACTCTTCAGAGGGAGATTGGAAAAGAGGCTGACGATAGGATATGTCATAGTAGCGGGAGTTTGAGTCAATATTTAGAACTTCAAAGTCAGGATCAATAATGCTGCTGGAGGTGGTTCCAAACGACAGACGCAAAGTTCCATTGCGGGAATTGAGCGGAATGGTATAGCTGGCATCAATACCGTCGCTACCATCAGTGTTGTTGTAGCCGACTTGTAAGCCGTCACCAAAGCCGATCAAGTTGGCTTGCCTGACTTCCAATTGGCGGCGAAAACTGCCTACACTGGGCGATCGCCCATTATCAATAGAAGGGATAACGCTAAACGTGTCTGCTTCTGCAACTTGGACTTGCAGTAAGCTTGTTCCCGGACGGTGCCTGCTTGCAGATCGGCTGAAATGGTTTCAATGAGAGGATCAAGTTGTAAGAGCTGTAAGCCCTCTAACAATCGAGGCACGTTAAGTGGTGTAGAGGCTGCAAGCCTGATCCGGCTCCGAACATAGCTAGGCTGTAACCGTCGAGTGCCTGTGATATTGATATCTTCTAAGCTACCTTCGATAACCTCAATTTTAACCACTCCTCCCTCTAGGGTTTGGGGGGGAATAAATGCACCGGATGTCACATAACCCCGATCGACATAAAGCTGTGTCACTGCTGAACGGGCTTGCAAGAGTTCTGCAAAGGATATTTCTCGTTTGGTGAAAGGAGCAGTGACAGTAGCAAATTCTTCTGGACTAAAAACTCGGCTGCCCACCACTTCAAAGCGTTGAACAAAAAATGTTTGAGGGATTTCTGCAGGTGTTTCCGACGGCGTATCTGAAGGTGCAGGAGGGGGTAAAAGCTCTTCGGGAGGGGGCAACGGAGGTAAGGGTTGATTGGGTAAAGGTGGTTCGGGAATGGGATTGGGAGGCAGCGGGGCTTGAGCGATGGGATGGTCGATCGGGGAAGATGGTGGAGTTGTTAATAGATAAGATGGAAAAAGTTGAGGGGAAACACCTAGAATCGGTTTGGTTGGATTAGATAATGAAATTGAAGATTGAAGTTGATCTACGACAGGTTCTTCTAAGCTTAATTCGGTTGTTTTTGCCGTAGTTTCTATGCTCTTTACTGGAGATATGTTTCCTATTACTATCGTGGCGATGAGAGTGATGTTCAACAGCATTTGGCTGGAAGAAGGCAGGAATTTAGCGTTCATAAAAAAGGTTTTTGTTCTGTTGCAAGAAGCTTTGAAGGGTAGAGGAACTCTCTTACAGCAGTAGACTGAAGCCATAACGCCGAAGAGTTTAAAGATTAACGTCGCTTAAGCTTACCCTCTTGAGCCATTCATTTAACTTCATCTTTAAAGTGCCCTATGGTTCAAGCAATTTCTCTTAATCCCTCGATCGCCATTCCTTTTTCCAAAGCTGGATTGTACTTTGGGTTGCAAAAATACCACTACCTATTAACCAGTATAATTTTAGACAAAATTTATCCCTAATTATCGTTGCTTAAATCCGCTAGAAGTGGCTTACAAATAGGTGTATAAACCAGGGATAGTCAGCAATTAACCAATTATCTTCTCGCCTACCTTCTCACAAAAATACGTAGACTCGCCCATAATTTATCGTATTAAAGTTTACTTTGAATCTTCCTTCTACTAGCTAACCTTAAACCGACTTATTGTTTTGATATCGGCGTTGCTGAATATATTTCTGACGATTGTGGGCACCCTTGAATGGTTGCTTTCAAGTAACCTATTCTTCAGCTATGCCGACGATGCGCCCTATGCCTCTAACTCTGATCCACTCTAGAAAAAAAACAGTCAAAAGTTATTGGAATTCAACCTTCAAATATGTTGTCCTAGTCGCAATAGGCTTATGTTTAACGTTGATTTCTATTCCGGCACAGGCTCATCTCTCTTTGTCTTCTTCCTCTGGACAGGTTTCAGTTGCTTCTTCAACCCGTGGACTAGAGCAAGGACGTATTCTGTATGAAGAAGGTCGATTTGCTGAGGCAGCAGAAGTTTGGAAAGAGATGGCTCAAATCTATGAGGAAAGAGACGATCGCCTCAATCAAGCTCTGAGTCTTAGCTATCTTTCTCTTGCCCACCAAGAGCTTCGTCAATGGGTTGAGGCAAAACAAACCATCGAAAAAAGTTTGAGCATTCTTCAAGACCCTGACATCGAATCTGATGCTGTTCTGTTGGCTCAAGCTCTCAATACTCAAGCTAATTTGCTGTTGCATACGGGACAAAGCAATTCTGCCTTAGAAACCTGGCAACAAGCGGCAGGTTATTATCAGCAAGCAGGCGATTCGTTAGGTGAATTAGGCAGTCAAATTAATCAGGCTCAAGCCTTACAAACCTTAGGATTTTATCGGCGATCGAAACAACAGTTGGAAGCAGTGAATCAGCGCCTTGCTGAGTTGCCCGATTCGACACTTAAAGCGGCTGGTCTGAGGCAGTTAGGGGTGGCATTGCAAAGGGCTGGAGATGTATCTGGAAGTCGAGAGATTTTATTAGAGAGTTTGGCGATCGCTGAGCGCCTTGGGGCAAGAGTCGATAAAAGTGCGACGCTGCTAAGTTTAGGACAAACAGCAATGGATTGGGGCGATCGCCAAGCCGCATTAACTTTATTTGAACAAGCAGAACAGGCAGCCCTTACTTCTACTGAGCAACTTCAAGCTCGTCTGAATCGTCTTCGTCTGTACGCCGAGGAAGAAAAATTGAATCAGTTGGCGGCATTAGCTCCCCAAATTTATCAACAGCTTACAGAACTTTCGCCTAACCACGACTCAGTTTATGCGTCTATTAATTTAGTAGCTAATTTAACTCATTTTAATCAACCCATTCTTTCATTGCAGCAGTTGAGCCAATTGTTAGCCAGTGCAGTGCAATCGGCAAAAGATTTACAAGATCCTCAAGCAGAGGCATATGCTCTGAATCAGTGGGGAAAACTTTATATTCAAACTCAGCAATGGACAGAAGCCCAAAGTCTAACTCGGCAATCGTTGGCGATCGCCCGAACCTTGCAATCTGATGATATCACTTCTCAATCTGCTTGGCAGTTGGGACAAATTTTGAAACAGCAAGGAAAATCTAAAGAAGCGATCGCTGCCTATACGGAAGCCGTTAGTTCTTTGCAATCTCTCCGGCGCGATCTGGCAGCCGTTAACCCTAACATTCAATTTTCATTCCGAGCCAGCATTGAACCTGTATACCGAGAGTTGGTCGCGCTACTGTTAATGATCATCCAGATCCAGCGGCTTTAAACCAGGTTCGGCAGTTGATTGAATCCTTGCAACTAGCAGAACTGGATAACTTTTTTCGAGAAGCTTGTTTAGATGTACAATCGCAGCAGATTGACCAAATTGATGCTCAGGCGGCAGTCGTCTACCCTATTATTCTGCCCGATCGCTTGGCTGTAATTCTATCGGTTGCAGGTCAGCCGTTACACTACTACACCTCACCGATTCCTGCCTCAGATATCAACCGTACCCTCCAAGATTTTCTCGCCTCCCTTCATCCAGTTTCAGATCAAGCGGTACGGTTGCATTTGTCTCAACAAATTTACGATTGGTTGATTCGTCCAGCAGAAAACGAACAGTTTCTAGTCAATACAAAAACGCTGGTTTTTGTGTTAGATGGGGCGTTCCGAAATGTGCCGATCGCCACCCTCCATGACGGGTCGCAGTATTTACTGGAAAAGTATGCTGTTACCCTTTCTCCTGGTCTGCAATTATTGAGTGCGCGATCGCCAAACTCTACCCAAGAAAGTGCCGTAGTTGCGGGGATTAGCGAGTCGCGCAATGGCTTTAAGGCTCTTCCGGCAGTGGTTTCAGAAATAAAAGAACTGAGCCAACTGATCCCTTCCTCAACCTTGCTCAATCAAGAATTTACTGTTGAAGCCCTTACAAAACGGATTCAAAACAGTGAAGCAGATATTATCCATCTGGCGACTCACGGACAATTTAGCTCTCGTTTAGAAGATACTTTCCTATTAACCTGGGATGGAAAAATCAACGTTCAAGAGCTATCGAGCCTTTTGAAAAAGCGATCGACTCATCACTCAATTGAGTTATTGGTACTGAGTGCTTGTGACACCGCAACAGGCGATGATCGGGCGGCTTTAGGATTAGCAGGATTAGCAGTAAAGTCGGGAGCGCGATCGACGTTAGCAACCCTTTGGCCTGTTCAAGATACTGCGGCAGCAATTCTCATGAATCAGTTTTATCAGAACCTTCAAATGCCTGGAATGACAAAGGCAGAAGCTTTACGAAAAGCGCAGTTGGCTTTAATGTCAGACCAGATCTACGCTGATCCGTTTTTTGGGCGCCTTTTGTTTTAGTGGGGAACTGGCTTTAGAAGATGTCTGAGGAGTATCAGCATGTCTTAGAGGATGTTTGAAAAGCATCAGAGCTTCTTACACTCGCCCCCTAAATCCCCCAGTCTGGGGGACTTTTGAGCCAATTCTTGTTCAAAGTCCCCCAGAATGGCAGGGCTGATTCATTTTGTTGAGAGCAAAACTGTATGCTCTGATCTCTCGTCAAGGACTAAAAACAGTCCAAATGAGGAAATAATGGTTCTAGATTTTCCTTGGGTAAAATGAATCAGCCCTGCCCAGAATGGGGGATTTAGGGGGCGGTTAGAGTAGCAATTTTTACTTTTCAGACATCCTCTTAAAGATCTTTTCAAAAAAGTCAGCACCATGGCAGCTTTTTCTAACAGATGGTTTTAGCAAGTTCAGCTCGCTTTACAAAATGACTATCTTAATAAATCCATCTCAATAAATAGGTAAAAATACGCCATTAATTGCATTCCTGATTTTTATAAGATTGGTTCATGCCTTTGATTGCTTTTTAAATTCTATAAACTTGCACAGGTGCTAGTAATTTCTAGAATTACATCACCTCAATCAATTCCCACCCTTTTCATAACTTAAGGAATGCACCCCCCATGAACCGACTTTTTATTGGCATCACTGGAGCGATCGCTCTTGTCACTTCTCATTTAGGCAGAGCCCACGCCCTGCCCTTTACGCCACCTGCCGACAATACGGCACCTCGGAGTGCCACGGGTGGGGCATCGCGGGGTGGCTTCTTTACGCCCCCTGCTGATAACGTTGCTCCTCGTAGGGCAGCAGGGGGGGCTGCCAGAGGTGACTCTGATGCGTCAACTCTGGCTGTCAAGGCGATAGTTGGGCTAACACCTCAAAGCTTTTACGGTACGACGGTATTAGACCGACCGACTATCTTAGTTTATTTGCCTGATTCAGCAGCTCAGGAAGTAATTTTTAGTCTGAAAGATGAAGCCAATCACCTTCACTATTCTGTTACAACTGCCGTCTCTGGAGCCGGAGTATATGCTTTTCAAATTCCCCCAGATGCAACCACACTAGAAATAGGCAAAAATTATCGTTGGTTTGCTGCGCTCAAGTTCAATAGTGAATTAACGCCCGGTAGTCCTTATGTGGATGGCTGGATTAGACGAATCGAAGCATCTACTCAGCTCTCTGATACTTCTCTCAAGGAGACCTGCTAAAAGATGCCGCAGCACTTGGAGCAGCCGGGATTTGGTATGATAGTGTCGCCAAACTAGCCGTTTTGCGCAGTGCCCAACCTCAGAGCGAGGCGATCGCTCATCATTGGACAGAACTTCTGGCTTCTGTCGGGTTACAGGATTTGTCTACAGCCCCTCTAATCACCTTTATTCCTCGAAGATAAGGTTGTAAATTGCTATAATTCTCCTAAAAACGGGAAAGGTAAAGATGGGTTCTTTACCTTTTTTTGTATGCGGTCAAAGCTAAAAAGCTACTTCCAACGCCGCCTCCCGGCTAACAATGCCTGGAGCGTTTTGCTAATTGCTCCGATCGTGGCGACCGGGGTAATAACGGGTAATGTGTTGGGTGTATTTAATTTATTGGAATGGGCAGTTCGGGATGAATTTTTTCGGCTACGTCCTCACGCTTTAATTGACAATACCATTGTGGTTGTAACGATCGATGAAACAGATTTGACACAAGTGGGAGACTGGCCCATCCCTGATCAAACTTTAGCTAATCTTTTAAAGAAAATCCGATCGCAAAAACCTAGAGTGATTGGAATGGATCTATATCGCGATATTCCAAAAGCACCCGGGCAAAAGCAGCTTGAGGAAGTGTTGCGGACTACACCTAATTTGATCGGAGTGGAAAAGATTACAGGCGATCGCGTTGAGCCACCCCCTATTCTCAAAGCATTAAACCAAGTGGCTCTTGCCGATTTAGTGTTGGATGCCGATCGGAAGGTGCGACGGGGCTTATTAACTGCTCAAGATGTGCAAGACAATCAAACCGAAAAAGCGGGGCTAGCTACTTACGTTGCGCTCAAGTATTTGAAAGCAGAAGGTTTAGAGGTTAAACCTGTCAAGGGTAATGATCCCAATAAGTTGCAGTTGGGTGAAGCGATCTTTACCCCTCTACGAAATCAGGAAGCTGGGTATTTTAAGAATGATTTAGGGGGATATCAAATCCTCATCAATTGGTGGGGCGATGACACCGCATATCAACAAGTCACTCTACGGGATGTTTTGGCAGGGAAAATTCCTGCCAACTTAATGCGCGATCGTATGGTGTTCATTGGCTCTACAGCCGCCAGCACCAATGATTTTTTTGGAACCCCATACAGTAGCTCTTGGTTTTCCGACGGCAAACAAACACCGGGACTCATTGTTCATGCAAATTTAGCCAGCCAGATCGTTCACTCCGCTCTCCATGGTCGGTCATTGCTGCGAGGGTTTTCGGGTGAATGGCAGGGATTTTGGATCTTTGCCTGGGCAGCGATCGGGGCGGGTGGTAGCTGGCACTTAACCAATCGTAGCCAGGGTAAGCGCCAGATTTTAGGTGGCAAGACTCTCTGGATCACAATAGCTACAAGTGGTTTATTCGTAGGCGGTGCCTACGGCATATTCCTTAAAGGAGTCTTTGTTCCAATTGTGCCTTCCCTAGTTAGCCTCATCGTCAGCGTAGTAGCAACCAGTCATGCTTGTAATCAACAAAAGCTGGAAGATACAAACTTAAAACTAATTGCTGCTAATAACGAACTGCTCAACCATTCTAAGATACTGCAAAAGAAAGTTTTAGAACGAACGCAAGAACTACAAAAAGCAAAGATTGCTGCGGATGCGGCAAACCAAGCAAAGAGTGACTTTTTAGCAAATATGAGCCATGAACTGAGAACGCCTTTGAACGGTGTCTTAGGATATACTCAAATTCTTCAACATACAGAACCGTTGACCGAGAGCGGACGAAAAGGTATCGATATTATTCATCAATGTGGATCACATTTACTCACCTTAATTAACGATATTTTAGATCTTTCTAAGATTGAAGCTCGTAAGCTAGATCTCCATGCAACCGATCTAAACTTATCTTCATTCTTGACGGGTGTTGCCGAGATTTGCCGTCTTCGAGCAGAGCAAAAGGGCATTCGCTTTAATATGACACTTGCCAATGACTTGCCAGAAGTGATTCATGCTGACGAGAAGCGACTGCGCCAGGTTTTGATTAATCTTTTAGGGAACGCCGTTAAGTTTACCGATCAAGGAGAGGTTAACTTTCGGGTCAGTATCCTTCCTCCCGATCTGCAAACTCAGCAAATTGAATCACTCCAAGAAGCTAGATCTCCTCAAAAAGAGAAGTGGAGCCATCAACTCAAAACGAAACTTTCTAAATATCTGCAACTCCAAAAGACCTACAGTATTCAAGCTTCAACATTCTGTAGAATCCTGACTCAACACATCCCTGCGGTCACCAAACTAGAAGCGATCGCCACCGCGGATCATCCTGCTCTTAAAGTATGCCGAATCCGGTTCCAAGTGGAAGATACAGGCATCGGTATGACTCCTGAACAGCTTGAGAAGATTTTTTTGCCGTTTGAACAGGTGGGTGAGGCTGCCCGTAAAGCAGAGGGCACAGGGTTAGGGCTGGCTATCAGCCAGCGTATTGTGGAATTGATGGAGGGGCAGTTAGAGGTGGAGAGCTCTTTGGGGAAGGGGAGTGTATTTTGGGCAGATTTGGTGTTTCCAATTTCACAGCGCTGGATTGAGCGTTCTCATCGGAAAGTTATTGGTATTGCTGGACAACAGCCCAGTATTTTAGTTGTGGATAGTAAAGCGGCAACACGGGCAATTATTACAGCCTTGTTGCAGCCTATTGGTTTCTTAATCACGGAGGCAAATAATGGTCAAGAAGGGATTGAGGAGGCACTGAGATCTTCTCCAGATCTGATTGTGACTGATTTGGCGATGCCGGTGATGGATGGATTGGAGATGATCCGCCAAATTCGACTACATTCTCAACTTAGGCAAGTTCCTATTATTGTTTCTAGTGCTAGCGTTTTTGAAAGCGATCGCGACAGGAGTATAGAAGCGGGTGGAAGCGATTTTTTGCCACAGCCTATTCAAATCCATGAACTACTGCTTACGCTGCAAAAACACTTAAAAGTGGAATGGATCTATGAAGAGCAATCCAACTCTGTGCCAATGACAATTCAGCACGAAGCGATCGCGCCTAAGGTCATTCCATCAGCCACTCTGGTAGAGCTTCATCATTTAGCCCTGATGGGAAATTTGGAAGGAATCAAAAAGCAGCTTGAGCCATTGCGGCAAAACCCCGAGTTATTAGCTTTTGTAAGTGAAGTTGATCAATTAGCTGAAGGTTTTCAAGTGAAAAAGATTCGAGAATTACTAAAATCATTAATTGCTTCGGAGTCTCCACAATGAATATTGCATATCCTGAGAAGATTCGCATTTTGATTGTAGATGATATGCCGACTAATCTTCAGGTATTGTCGGAAGCGATTCGTAGAGTTGGTTGGACAACACTGGTCGCAACAGATGGAGAAACCGCCATTGAGCAAGCTGAATATGCCCATCCTGATCTAATTTTATTAGATGTGATGATGCCAGGAATAGATGGATTTGAAACCTGTAGACGGCTTAAGGCAAATCCAATAGTTGAGGCAATTCCAGTCATTTTTATGACCGCCCTTTCTGATCCACTCGATAAAGTAAAGGGGTTAGAAATCGGGGCAGTTGACTATATTACTAAGCCTTTTCAACAGGAAGAGGTCTTAGCACGGGCAAAGCTACACCTCCATCTCTATCACTTAACACAGACGTTGGAACATCGCGTAGCAGAACGAACGGTGGAATTATCAGACTCTCTACAAAAATTGCAGCAAGCACAACTCCAACTTGTTCAAAGCGAGAAAATGTCTACTCTCGGTCAACTTGTTGCAGGGGTTGCCCATGAAATTAACAACCCTGTGGGATTTATTGCAGGAAATATTAATCCTGCTATGACTTATATTCAAGAATTATTTGATTTGCTCAGTTTATATCAACAAAAGTTTCCTGAACCCGGAGTCGAAATTGAAAAAGCCATTCAGAGAATTGAGCTTGACTACTTACGTGAAGATCTACCTAAGCTAATTTCTTCAATGCGAGAGGGCGTTGATCGCATCCGCAATATCAGCGTTAGTCTGCGCACCTTTTCTCGCTCAGGTCTAGAGCATAAAGAAGCATTTGATATCCATGAAGGGTTGAATAGCACCACGTTGATCCTAAAATATCGGCTTAAAGCAGATGAGTTTCGTCCGGCGATCGAAGTGCTTCAAGAGTATGGAGAGGTTCCTTTAATTAAATGCTTTCCCGGACAGTTAAATCAAGTGCTGATGAACTTGATCGCCAATGCTATTGATGCGGTCGAAGAGTCTAATCAAGGACGAAGTTATGAAGAGATTGAGAAGCAGCCTAATCAGATTACTTTGCAAACTGCTTTAGTAGCGGAAGGAACACAAGCAATGATCCGCATTCGGGATAACGGGCTAGGAATGACGGATGAGGTCAAGCAGCGCATTTTGATCATTTATTTACGACAAAACCGGTAGGCAAAGGAACTGGACTAGGATTAACGATCGCCCATCAAATTATCACTGAGCAGCATGGCGGCACCTTAGAGGTCGATTCAACACGGGGACGCGGTACAGACTTTATCATTACCCTACCGCTCTAAAAGGATGTTTTAAAAAAAGCGCTTTAATACCTTGTTCACAAAAGATGTAAAGCCTTCCTACAACGGGCGACTCTAGAACCAACTTACTGCAAGGCAGATTAATATCTATAACCCTTTCATACTTACGTATCTCCAGATTTCTTCACAAAAAAAGCAGCTTTTTTTATGACCTCTTTATCGCAGCCTCTAGTCTCTTCAACATAAGAACACCTCTACAACTTAGTATTTTGCTATCACTGAAGAGTAATATTTGATACTAGGTGTTCTGAATGGTCACTTTTAACTTTAGCTATGCTCCGGGGGTCACCCTAGAACAAATGACAGGCTTTGAGATAGCTGGACGTATCTGGTCTACCTATCTTAAGGACGACACAACTATCAACGTTCATGCAGGGATGACCGATGACATGCCTCTCCATGTCATTGGCGGCGCACTGCCTGGAATTATGGCTGATCAGCGCTATGAAACTTGGCGACAGAAACTTGATCAAGACAAGTTGTCGGCGGATGACCATACTGCAACCCGCAACCTGAATAGCGAACGCATCCAATTTACCTCTTTGGTTGATGGAGCTAAAGTTGATAACAATGAAGAGCTAAAACTAACGCGAGCCAATGCCAAAGCCTTAGGAATGCTCGGTAAAACTGATACAAAACTAGATGGCTACGTCCTTCTGAGCAACCTAACTAATGAATCTGTCCGGTGGAGCTATGACTATCAGCGCGGCTCTGCGGCTCCTGCAAATACGCTCGATTTCCTTAGTACTGCCCTCCATGAGCTGGGTCATATTTTAGGGTTTATCAGCGGTGTTGATGAGTCAGGTTGGCTAACTCAAAAAACTCAATACGACAGCGATAATATCGATGATTATTACGCTAGCTTGATTGGAACACTCGACAACACTGCACCTCTGGACCTCTTTCGGTATTCTCCAGACAGTGTCGGAGATAATTGGATTGATCTGTCGGTGGGCGGCAATCCTTTTTTCTCCATCGATGGTGGTAAAACATCTCTGGCTCAGTTCGCAACGGGTAGAAACACGAGCTTGGGCGGCAACGGTTATCAGGCAAGCCATTGGAAAGGCGTAGGTTCTTCGTCAGGTATCATGGATCCTACGCTTTCTATTGGAGAACGGGCAAGTCTTAATGCTTTGGACTTGCGCGCTTTTGATGTGATTGGCTGGAATCTGGTTTCGGGTGGAATTAATACTAATCTCAACTTGGCAGCGTTGAACATTCAGGCAAAGCAATCTCTGGCGCAACGGTTGGGCGTAGCCGTCTCCTGGCTAGATGCAAACCCTGTAAAAGCTGCTCAGCGAATTGTTCAAGACCGTACTCAAGATACGCTTGCCTTGATCACCCTGAGTGAAGTGTATGACAAAGGAAAGAAGAAACATATTGATCCTTTTGGACAAATTTTAGATGTTTTTGCTCAGGAAGGATTATTTGAACAATGGACTGACAATGCGTCTGTTCAACGGGGCGATCGCCACCAAAACGAAATTTTGGGTTCGGGCAAAACGGACATGATTTTGGGATTGGCAGGCAGCGATCATTGGTGGGCAATGGCGGCAATGATTTAATTAGAGGAGGCAAGGGGAGCGAATCGCCTGAATGGCGGCAAGGGAAATGATGTGTTGATCGGTGGTCGTCGGGGTGACAGCTTGACTGGGGGCAAAGGGCGAGATGTTTTGTATTGCAAGCAAGGGGGGAGTACGATGTGGTTGCAGATTTCCAAGATGGACAAGACCAATTAGGAGTATCAGCGGCTGTTGAGGTGGAGCGGTTAGGGATTTCTCAGGTGGGAAGCGACACGTTGATTGTGTGGGAAGGGCAGGCGATCGCCCTGCTCAAAGGTATGAATTCTAGCCAAATCAGTGGAACGGACTTTGTGTTGGCTTAGCTTTGCTTGGTGTTAAATTTTCACACTTTTGGTCAAACTTTATCTAAACGGAAGTTTGAAAAGTCAAAATTGTGACCCGAATCGCCCCCTAAATCCACTCTTCTGGGGGACTTTGAACAAGAATTAGCTTAAAAGTCCTCCAGAATGGGGGCGAGTGTAGGAAGCTCTGATACTGTTCAAACATCCTTGTAAAGCTCCAGTTCATCTGGAGCTTTTTTAGATTGATCTTTAAAGTTTTGAATAGGGAATACTCAATCATAAATTTGCCCTGCGCTGGAATTGAACCCATGTTTCTGAATCAGATTTCTGCTAGCTGTTTGTGTAGCCTCTTTTATCTGGGTCTGACCAGTTCTGCCCTGGCTCAGATTACTCCGGCTCAGACTACTCGTGTTGATTCTTCGGATAGCCGCAACTTTACGATTAATGGGGGCGATCGGGCGGGCAGTAATCTTTTTCACAGCTTTCAAGAATTTTCTGTTCCTACTGCCGGTTCCGCTATTTTCAATAATGCAATTGATATCAAAAATATCTTCACGCGCATTACGGGCGGCGATCGCTCCAGCATTGACGGACTGATTCAAACGAATGGCTCCCCTAACTTTTTTCTAATCAATCCTAACGGTATTATCTTTGGAGCCAATGCTCGTCTTAATATTGGGGGCTCCTTTTTCGGTAGCACTGCTAATAGTATTCGATTCTCTGATGGCACTCAGTTCAGCGCAATTGATTCTACTTCGTCGCTCCTGACTGTTAGTGCTCCAATCGGTTTGCAGTACGGCGTTAATCCGAGTGCTATTGTGGTGCAAGGCATTGGCAATAACCTGCGTTTAGGAGTAGATTTTGAAACCCTGCGCAGCGATCGCCCCACCGGACTACAGGTCAGCTCTGGTCAAACTCTTGCCCTTATTGGTGGTGATATTCTTTTTTCGGGGGGCAACATTACGGCTCCCAATGGTCACATTGAGTTAGGCAGCGTTCAGTCTGCTGGAACTGTTTCGGTTACCAACAACACTTTCAATTACCAAGACATTTCTACTTTTGGCGACATTCGCCTTGCGCAGGCTGCCTCAGCGGATGCTAGCAGTGGTGGCAGTATTCAAGTCCAAGCGCAACGACTAACCCTTTCAGAAGGCTCAGCCCTCGTTGCGAATGTTTTAAACTCCTCGTCGGGAAATGGCATAACTATTCGAGCCACAGAATCGGTTAACTTACGAGGGGTTGCATCCAGTCTTGCTAATCCTATATTTCCTAGCACTTTTGTCAGCGAGGTTGATACAGGAGCAACGGGGCAGGGCGGAAATATATCTATTACAACTGGAAAATTGCGCATTTCTGATGGCGGACTTATTTCCGCAGCCGTGTTTGGTGCAGGGCAAGGTGGTAATGTTCAGATTGCTGCTCAAGCGGTTAATCTGGTGGGTGGAGCTTTTGAGGTTTGCGTTAATAGATGGGAGCTTAGTCGATATTCCTAGTAGTATCTCTACTGATGTCAATACTGTTACTGCTACTGGTA
>JAAUPA010000379.1 GCA_012034615.1 Leptolyngbyaceae cyanobacterium CSU_1_4
TTCGCGCCACCCAAGCCGCCAAAACCTATCGTCACTCAGGCTTTGTCGCCACGCCCTCCGCATTGGAAAAGGACAAGGACCCGTGGGACATTTCTTTCCCCTTCTCTCCTAGAACTCTTTAGATTCTAAAAAGCCTTCTTAAATATCTCCACTAATATGGAGTCAGCAATCCTAGGTCTGTCATTTAATGCTGTATCTCAAGAACCTGATTTATCATCCACCCGCTACCCCATCGGCAATTCTCAAATCAATTAACCTTGAATTGGCACCTCAGCAGATGGGTTTGATTGTGGGACCTAGCGGTTCTGGGAAAAGCACGCTTCTAGAAATTTTGGCAGGCTTGGCGCAGAAAACAGCGGGCACAATTTCGTGGCGCGATCAAGAACTGAGTCCTGATCATCTTCAACAGTTAGGCGGTTTAGTGTTTCAATTCCCCGAGCGCCATTTTTGTGGACACACGATTCTCTCAGAACTCCGATTAGGACATCCTGAACTGGGGAAAGAGCGGATTGATCAGGCACTAGCTGCGGTTCGCCTGAGTCATCTTTCGCTGAGCACTTCGCCCCGTTCTTTAAGCGGTGGACAGCAGCGGCGGCTGGCTTTGGCGGTGCAGTTAATTCGGCAGCCTTATCTTCTGTTGCTAGACGAACCGACAGCGGGACTAGATTGGTCGATGCGACAACAGTTGATTAGCCTGCTAGGAGAGCTGAAAAAGGAGTGGACGTTGCTGATTGTGTCCCATGAGCCAGGAGAGTTAATGGCGATCGCCGATCGCTGTTGGACGCTACAGCAGGGAGAGTTAGCTGTTGCTGATCCGGCAAGTTTTGTCACCCAGCAACCTGTCGTGCAAGCGTAGTGAGATGATAGGTGGGGCAAAAAGGAGAGTTCATGTCAGATTTACCGCAGCCTGATTTACCGCAGCCTGATTTACCACCGCCCGATTCGCTACAGCCCGATTTGCCAGCATTGCCTGAAATTTGGCATCAAACTTTAGGCTGGCAACCGACCGAGGCTGAGCAGGGTCAGTTTCAGAGGCTTTATGAGCAAATTTTAGAGGGGAATCGGCTGCTCAATCTGACCCGAATTACCGAGCCGCAGGAGTTTTGGGAGAAGCATCTCTGGGATTCTTTATGGGGAATTAAGCCTTGGCTCACAAACGACGCTGAGGCAGGGATAGTTTCTCAAGATCCTCAAGTTCCCTGCAAAGTGATTGATATCGGAACAGGCTGCGGGTTTCCGGGGGTGCCTGTGGCGATCGCTCGTCCTAATTGGTTCGTGACTCTGCTGGATTCTACCCGCAAAAAACTGGTCTTCCTCGACTCGTTGCTGGCTGCGTTAGGGATTACGAACGCTCAAACCTGGGTAGAACGTGCCGAGCAGCTAGGCAAAAGTGTTGAACATCGTGAGCAGTACGATCTGGTGCTCATTCGAGCAGTGGCGAGTGCGATCGTTTGTGCTCAGTATGGTTTGCCTTTGCTAAAGGTGGGCGGTGTCGCAGTGTTGTACCGGGGTCAGTGGACAGAGGAAGAGGCGATCGCTCTAGAATCTATCGTCACAAAACTGGGGGGAGAGGTTCAGGCAATTGAGGCGATAACCACACCTTTGAGCGGGGGAACTCGGCACTGCGTCTATCTTAAAAAAGTCTTGACTGTGCAGAAAAAGTTACCGCAGAGGCGGGATATTGGGTAGGGCGATCGTACCTTTTTTAAACAAACCCATGACTCTCCTTAAAGATCTTTCCGCCTCTGCAATCATTGCGGGCTTTGTTACTGTGCTGGTGGGTTTCACTAGCTCAGCCGTGATTGTCTTTCAGGCTGCCCAGACCCTCAATGCCTCATCTGTTCAGATCGGCTCCTGGATGTTTGCGTTAGGAATGGGCATGGGGTCAACCTGCATCCTCCTCTCCTGGCGATATCGAGTGCCAGTGGTCACTGCCTGGTCTACGCCCGGTGCGGCTATGCTGATTACGACGGTGGCTGGAGTTTCTATGGAAGAAGCGATCGGGGCGTTTCTAATCTCAGGTGTACTGATTACTCTTTGTGGTTTTAGCGGCTGGTTTGAGCGCATGATGAACCGAATTCCCTTGGCGATCGCATCGGGAATGCTGTCGGGGGTGCTGTTGCGGTTTGGTCTAGATGTATTTGTCGCCATGAAAACGCAGTTTGTGCTGACGTTTGCCATGTTTTTTCTGTACCTTGTGGCTCGTCGTTGGACTCCGCGCTATGCCGTGATTGCTGCTTTAGGGTTGGGGCTGCTAATTGCCTGGTTTAAGGGATTGCTGCACTTTGAGGCAGTTAGCTTGCAGTGGGCACAGCCTGTTTTCACCTCCCCCCAATTCTCAGTCAGTGCAGTAGTGGGGGTAGCTTTGCCGTTGTTTGTTGTCACAATGGCATCTCAAAACGTACCTGGAGTGGCAGTGATCCGAGCATCCGGCTACTCAGTTCCCCTCTCCCCCCTCATTGGTTGGACAGGCGCAGCCACGATCGCCCTAGCCCCCTTCGGAGCTTTTGCCCTCAACCTCGCTGCCATTACCGCCGCTATTTGTATGGGCAGAGAAGCCCACGAAGACCCTAATAAGCGCTATGTAGCAGCGATCGCGGCAGGAGTTTTTTACTTATTAATTGGAATTTGGGGCGGAACTGTAGGCGCGGTGTTTGCAGCCCTGCCTCAAGAACTGATTTTGGCGATCGCGGGTCTAGCGTTGCTAGGAACCATCGGCAATGGGCTCGCCACCGCCCTCGTTCATGAGAAAGACCGAGAGCCTGCCCTCATCACTTTTCTCGTTACGGCATCAGGCGTGACATTGTTTGGCATTGGAGCCGCGTTCTGGGGATTAGTTGCCGGAACCCTCGCCCTAGGAGTATTAAAGCTCAAAAAAAGCTAATACTCCCTAGTAGTCTGTCAAGGATGCAATGAGGGATGGGCGGTAGCGGACGTTGCTGTGCTGGTGAGGGTGGGTGAGTGGGTAGATGAGTAGATGAGTAGATGAGTAGATGAGTAGATGGGTA
>JAAUPA010000084.1 GCA_012034615.1 Leptolyngbyaceae cyanobacterium CSU_1_4
TCCACCACTCTACCCTCCACCCATGCACCCTCACCATGCACCCCTCCACCCATCTACCCATCTACCCCTCCACTCCCAATCCCTCATTTCATCCTTGGCAGACTACTAGAATCCACTGCTCCAGAATGTTCGGGTCTGACCGATTTCTCGTCAGCTTGGGAACTCTGAACATGAAATCTTGATGCTTGACGCAGCCCCTGTCCTTGAAAACTCGGAGATGATTGATGAATCCTCAATTACTAGAACAAACTGAATTGACCGAACTCGATAAAATGCGGCAGCAATACGACAATATTCCCTACCCCAGAACCCCCCTAGAAACTTCTCCAAAAGCTGACCACGAGTCTTTATTTCTACACAACCTGGTCACGCCTTACTATCTGAAGTACCGGCAGGTTGTTGAAACCGAGGGCAAACTGATTCTAGACGCGGGCTGCGGCAGTGGATATCAAGCTTTGAAGCTGGCGATAGCAAACCCTGGAGCAAGAGTCGTGGGAGTTGACTTGTCTCCGGTATCGGTAGAAGTAGCGCAGGCACGTATGAAGATTCACGGCTACGATAATGCCGAGTTTCATACCCTATCCATTTTTGATCTCCCCCAGCTTGGACTAGAGTTTGACTATATTAATTGTGATGAAGTCATTTCTTTATTCCCTGACCCATTAGCAGGGCTACAGACGTTGAAGTCTGTCCTCAAGCCGGATGGTATCATCCGAACCAACTTTCACAATGCTTACCAACGGGCAGATTTTCTCCGATCGCAAACCTTATTTAAGATGCTAGGTCTAATGGATGAGACCCCTACAGAATCTGAGCATCAAGCAGTGATCGAAACCATGCAAGCGCTAAAAGATCAGGTTCAACTCAAACGCGAGACGTGGAACCCGGAGTTTGAAGATCCTGAATCAAGTCCAACTATGATTGGCATGAACTATCTGTTGCTTGGCGACCATGGCTTTACAATTCCTGACTTGTTCAACATATTAGGAAAAAGTGATCTTGAGTTTGTCAGCATGGTGGAATGGCGGCACTGGGATGTGCTTGACCTCTTTAAAGATCCCAATGATCTGCCAGCACTTTGGGGCATGAGCCTAGCCTATGCGTCGATTGAGGAGAAACTGCGGCTGTTTGAACTTTTGCATCCTATCCATCGGCTCATGGACTTTTGGTGTACCCACGCAGGGGTAGAAGATGGCTTACCTGTAGAGAGTTGGACTGAATTAGATTGGCAAAACGCAACTGTCCATGTTCATCCGCAGTTACGTCATGAAGATATTAAAGCAGAGGTTTTAGACTGTATTGAGTCGGGACGATCGCTGGAAGTGAGCCGCTATATTAAAAAGCCCGCCTTAGTTCCTATTTTTCTTGAGAGTTCTGTTTTGGCTTGCTTATTGCCGCTTTGGGAAGGGTCACAGCCTATGAAGGCACTGTGCGATCGCTATCGCAAAATCAAACCACTTCATCCAATAACCCTAGAACCCCTAAGCGAAGCCGCGGCTTTTGAAGAAGTCAAAACCATCTTGAACCGGATGGATGCTTTCTTATACCTATTGATTGAAAAGTAGCGATCGAACCTAAGAGGATGTCTGAGAAGTCTCAAAGATTCTTACACTCGCCCCCCAACCCCCATTCTGGAGGACTTCCGACCCCGCTCTCTTTCAAAGTCCTCCAATTTGGGGGATTTAGGGGGTGGATCGGGCAGCAATCTATATTTTTCAGATAATCTCTAACTTCAGCACCCTCAACCTCCCATTCCGTAGGGTTCTACTCGCGTGATTGGGATGCCTCTGTCCCGTATTTCAGGCTTAGCAAAGAGCAGACACTAATGGCGAATGTGGCAAATTATGCCAAATCTTCCAAAGAAACTACGGAACAACCCTCAGTACTCTAAAAAACTTTTTTAACTATTTTAAGGCTCAAACCCTTGCCGTCAGAGCCAATGAACTTTGTCTACTAAACTCAATTTAAAAAAACGTCCGGAATCTTTAAACAGGGTGATATGAAAATGATACCGGGTGGGCAAGTTAACTTCAGGAGTTAGAAATCCAGCAACCCGCAACTCAAGGAGACGTTAACTAGCTATGAAAACTGAACTACAAGCAAAATTCTTGCACCACCTGCTCAGCAAAAAGAAAGGCGACGAAGGTTTCACATTGATTGAACTCTTGGTTGTTATCATCATCATTGGTATTTTGGCTGCGATCGCGTTGCCTTCGTTCCTTAACCAGGCTAACAAAGCACGCGAGTCTGAAGCGAAAACCTACGTGGGTTCAATGAACCGTGGTCAGCAAGCCTACTACTTGGAAGATGGTTCTTTTGGAACCTTGGCTCAAATCGGCATCGGGATTCCGACATCAACCGGGTATTACAAATACGACACCACAACTGGTGCTCTTTCCACAGCCGCAAAGACAAAGGGTGCGGTTCGTGACTTTAGCGGTATCGTTACAGTAGCTAGTGGTACCAGCACTGCCAAAATCTGCGAAAACACGCTAACTTGCAGCTAAGCCCAGACTTGCAGGCTAAGAACAACTGCTTAGCGATCGCTTAATTCATTAAGAGGCTACCAAATACATGTATCTGGTAGCTTTTTCGTATCTTATACCAATTTGAATTAAAAATATTGCAGATGGGGTAGGGGCGCATAACCATGCGCCCTTACAAAGAGTTAATGTGCCGTGAAGCCTGTTTAAACTGGTATTACTATTTAGCTCTCAAAGCAATTCTCAATGACTTTTTGTGATTGACCATTGAGGAGATGGGCTAGGGTACTCTATCGAAGCACGGTAAATTGCATTTTTCTTGTCACCTAAGAGTCAGAAGAGCTTAAATATTTCTGGCAAAAAGCTTCTGCTTGAGCCTTTACGAGCTTTGATAAATGCTTTTTACTGGCAGATGCGTGAATCCAAGCAACAACTGAATCCAACATGAACCATCTGACCTCTCTACTCTCTTCAGGCACGCTATCACAACAAGCCCAAGCTGCTTTTAGCCAAAATAACTATGCTCAAGCACTACTGTTCTATGAGCAGTTGATGGAGGCAGAACCAGAACAAATTCGTCATGCTTGGTATTTTGGGCTTTGTCAGTTGTTGATAGGACAAGAAGTTGAAGCACAACTAACTTGGATAGTAGCGATGTCTGAAGCTGAACCCGATCAGGTAGGGGTTTGGACAGAGGAACTAGCAAATATTTTGCGCACAGAATCTGAACGACAACAATTAGCAGAAACATGGCGAGTGGCTTGGGCAATTCGTCAACATCTTCATGAACTGGCTCCCACTGACATTAACAATTTATTGCACCTCATCCAGCTAGCAGTGAAGTTAGATTTGTTCACGGGAGACTATCTAGAAACACTGGGAGTAATGGAGCTATTGCAAAGCCAAGCTTGCCCTGATTTAGATGAGTCGCTCTTGCTACAGGCACTAGACCATGTACTGATGGCTGGATACGAAGATTCTCGAGTCCGGGTTATGACAGAGATTGCACTGAAACAAATTAATGATACTGAGTCTATTGTCAACACCTTTGCCCACAGAGTTTTAACCTTAAGTAATGATGCAGTGCATCGTCATTTAAAGCTGGAGTGTTATCTAGCGGAAATCTGTTTGCGTTACGATCCTGATGATGTGGCAATCCTGAAAATTTTGGCACTGGCTTATGAGTTGCTGGGTCGTAATATAGACGCGATCGAGACTGCAAAACAAGCTGTAGCAGCTTGTAAAACTTTAGATGAACAAATGATTCAGGTAGGGTTTCTTGCCATTCGGTTACTGCGAACAGGATTTTGCTGGCAAGAGGTAGAAGCACTATTTGAACAGCAAAAAAGTTTGATGATAAAGCTACTTGAACAATATATCCCTAGCTTAGAAAGACCTCTAGATCCTACTCTCCTAACCTTTTGTTCCTTTTTCCCCTACTATCTCAGTGATTCACCTATTTTGCACCGTAGTTTCCAAAATCAGCTAGCTGAGTTAGTTCAAACTGATGTGCAATTTCAATTGAAACAAACTTTTGAAACTTATCAAAAGCGCTTGTCTAAGGCTCACACTCTAACTAAAAGAAAGCTAAAAATTGCGTATCTTTCTCGTTGTATGCGGCAGCACTCAGTGGGTTGGTTAGCCCGTTGGATTATGCAGTATCACGATCGCGATCGCTTTGACATTTATACCTATCATCTTCACATGGAAGAGGTAAACGGCTTTACGAGTCGGTGGTTTATTGACCCAGTTACCCGTTCCACTTTGTTTGATGGCGGACATTGGGAAGAAGTTGCCACTCATATTTGTGAGGAAGATGAGATTGATATTTTGATAGACTTAGATAGCATTACCTACAGCGATACCTGTAGTATTATGGCGCTGAAACCTGCCCCGGTTCAAGTTTCCTGGCTAGGATATGATGCTTCTGGTATTCCGGCAGTCGATTACTTTCTTGCCGATCCTTACGTCTTGCCTGAATCTGCTCAAGACTATTACACCGAGAAAATTTGGCGGTTGCCCAGTACCTATTTGGCAGTCGATGGCTTTGAGGTGGGAGTACCTAGTTTGCGGCGAGATTTATTAGGGATTCCCACTGATGCAGTGATCTACCTGAGTGCTCAGGATGGTCGTAAGCGGCATCCTGAGATGATGCGGCTTCAAATGAAAATTTTGCATGAAGTCTCGAATAGCTACTTGCTAATCAAGGGATTAGGAGATCAGGCTTCTATTCAACATGCCTTTAGACAAATTGCAGAGGAAGAAGGTGTAGGGCGCGATCGCTTACATTTTCTCGATCGTGATGACTATGAGCCAACCCATCGTGCCAACCTAGGAATTGCCGATGTTGTGTTAGATACATATCCCTATAACGGTGCCACCACCACGTTAGAAACATTATGGATGGGTGTTCCTCTGGTCACCCGAGTTGGACAGCAGTGGGCAGCCCGAAATAGCTACGCCTTTATGACCAACGTTGGCATTACTGAAGGCATTGCCTGGTCAGATGAGGAATATTTAGAATGGGGCGTGCGTTTGGGTAAGGATGCAGCTCTACGGCAAAACATTCGGATGCGGCTCTTCCAGTCTCGCCAAACTTCGCCCTTGTGGAATACCAGACAGTTTACCCGTGAGATGGAAACTGCCTATGAGCAAATGTGGCAAAGGTTTATAGACACAAAAGTAAAATAGCAATAGATTGCTTTTTGTTCCTTTTGATGGCACACAGCTTTCCCTTGAGGGATAGGGATGACCTGTTCTAAATGTATTAAAGGAGAGGATGATTAACAGGTAATGCAATGATATTCAAACTACCCTGCATTTCTTCAAAGGAATCGATCGGAATCAGATTTTGCAAATAAGGTTGAAAACGGAAAAGCTGATAATTTCTAGCTCGCAGCCACTCTGCTACCGGAATGTTGCTGCCTTTGCTCCCTGCAATATTTTCATAAAGGATACCCGGAGAAAACTGCTCAATTAAATGAATACTCCCTTCTAAGACTGGGATCTCATGCCCCTCAGCATCAATCTTCAGCCAATCAACTTGACTGATATCGTGTTGCTCAATCAAACTATCTAAGGTGAAACAGGTAACTTCTTCACAATCTTGAGTTACTGCAACCTCGTCCATCACAATTTCATTGAGTTCACTAGCAGTATGGAGGGAGAGACGAGCAGTGCCAGAGCGATCGCTAGCGGCTCCTGCACAAATTGTCACCCACTCCATCTGATTAATCCGGCGAGACTCCTTAAACACTGCACACATCCTGAAAAAGGCTCTACCGACAATACCCTTCCTGTACTTCCGACTTGCTGCGCTGCACTAAAGGTATAAACACCTACATTTGCTCCTACATCTATCACGGTCATTCCAGGCTGAATCCGTTGTCGCCAAAACTCTATTTCTGCCTCAAACCAATCACCCTCTGCCAATAGTACAAGTGTAGCAATGCTTCGGAGGCTAGGCTCTACTGCTAAAGGCAAACCGTTAAACGGTAGTAAGGTAAAGGGACTTGCTAATTCTAAGTTCGCCCAATGCCATTTCAAAGATTGAGACTTCTGACGAGCAGATTGCAGCCAAAAATTAGCGCTTTCTAAATCTTCCAAAGTGCGATATGCCAAGTACAGCGCCTGCATGTTTGGGGCATCATTAGGAGCTAGTTTCTGAGCTTCTTGAAGGTTGAACAAGCCCTCCCAATAGCCACACATTAAGTTAGAAATCCCTAATTTAAGATGCAGTTCAGCAGATTTAGGAGTGAGTTGCTGTGCCAAGTGCAAAAATCTCATGCCACTGCTGTTGTAGAACACAAGCTGCGCTTGACACAGAATCTCGGTTAGCAATTGCATGGCTTGAACCCAACCATTTTCAGCCTGTAGGAGGGATTGAAACCGCCTTTTCCGGAAGTCGATTTTACCAGGTGGCAAGTAGATTAAGCCGAGCGGTGCCTCTGCGCTGACACGTGCCGTTTGTTGCAGATTTAAGAAGGTAGGCAGAGATATTTTGATCGCGGCTTGAGTTTCTCCAATCATGCATTGTACTAATGCTAGATGCGCTATGCAGAGTGGATGACCAAGCTGTTGTTGGCTACCGTTTTGAAGTGCCTCAATGGCTAATTCCAAATGCATCGTTCGTATTTCTGAGTCTTTGCATCGTTCTGCTTCAATCAGCATCAGGACTGCAAAGTTATTGAGATCTATCGCTGATTCAGGTTCTTCCCAAGCAGTGATTTCTAAATCAGCTGCCAACCGAGGCAGAGATTCTAGGCTGAGTGTAGTGCCCGTTTGCTCAAGATACTGCCAATAAGCATCAATGCAGGAATGAGTCAAAGAAGTTTGCATCTTCAAAGAAGGTAAAGTTGCTTTCAACTGTGCCCATTAATTTGAGAATTCTTACCGATCTGAGCAGTTGTAACAATAGTCAAATGTTTTGCACTGGGGTAGCAGCAGCAAGGCGATCATTCCTAGAATTAGCATTGCCTGGAAGTTTCAACAGAGATATCTCCCAGCGCAAAGATCGCCAATGCTCTTGCCTCTAGTACGATTAATCTTTCTGCAGCGGCTAATCTTGATAGGTCAGCAAATTGCTCAATATCAACCTATGTACCGTCTGTCTGAAGAACTAGCTGATACCAATTTAACCAGGCTTCACGGCACATTAACTCTTTGTAAGGGTGCATAACCCTGCGCCCCTACCCCATCTGCAATATTTTGCAATATTTTTAATTCAAATTGGTCTTACTTGCCCTTTGTGCCATAAGTGGCGATCGGGTCGGGAAAAATCGGAGCCGTTATGAACCTGTGGGCAGTGGTGACTCCGACAATTCCTAGAAATAGTAAAGCAGACAGCACCATTACAAATTGTTGGGTCGGGTCTTTATGAACCATAGATTTGCCCCAAGTAGAATGCATCTACTTTTATTGTGCCCAGCCCTTCTGAGATTCTTACCCGGCTTTCTGAGCCTTTGTAAGGATATGCAAATAGTAATGACGCACTGTTAAAACATTGATGGAATATCGGATTGAAGCCTGTTAGAGCCGTTACGCTGGAGGAGCATTATTACCCTAGGGGAAAGGCTAATGGCGATCGCAACAATTAACCCGACCACCGGAAAGTTAATCAAAACTTTTGAGCCACTGACCGGCGAGGCGATCGCCCACAAGCTAGATCTCGCCCAAACTACTTTTGAGCAATACCGCCACACCTCGTTTGAGCAACGGGCAATTTGGCTGAACGCGGCGGCAGATTTATTATTGGCAGAGAAGGAGCGGTTTGGTCAATTGCTCACGCTGGAGATGGGTAAGCCGATTAAAGCGGCGATCGCAGAGGTAGAAAAATCGGCTTGGGTTTGTCGCTACTATGCCGAGCAGGGCGCAGGACAACTGGCAGATGTGGCGATTGAAACCGATGCCAGCCATAGCTGGATTAAATATCAGCCTCTTGGCATTGTGCTGGCGGTGATGCCCTGGAATTTTCCGTTTTGGCAAGTCTTCCGGTTTGCGGCTCCGGCTTTAATGGCGGGAAATGTAGGAGTGCTGAAACACGCTTCTAACGTACCACAGTCGGCGCTGGCGATCGAGGAGATTTTGTTGAGAGCGGGAGTTCCTGAGGGCGCGTTTCAATCGCTGCTGATAGGGGCAGATCAGGTGACAGACATTTTGGCAGATGGGCGGGTAAAGGCAGCAACGTTGACTGGAAGTGAGCCTGCGGGGGCAAGCTTAGCGAGTGCTGCTGGGAAGCTCCTTAAGAAGACGGTGCTGGAGTTGGGCGGCAGCGATCCGTTTGTGGTGATGGAAAGCGCAGATTTAGAGGCGGCGGTGGCAATGGCGGTGACGGCGCGAATGATTAATAACGGACAGTCTTGCATTGCTGCCAAGCGATTCATTGTGCAGGAGGCGATCGCGGATGCTTTCATGCAAAAGCTTGTGGAAAAATACGCCGCGCTTAAGGTGGGCGACCCCATGAATCCAGAAACAGAGATTGGGCCGCTGGCAACTCCAGCTATTCTTAAGGAGCTAGAGGCGCAGGTTGAGGCGGCAATTCAACAAGGCGGCAAGGTTTTGATTGGAGGCGATCGCTCAGCGCTGATTCAAGCGCACCCCGATCTTCAGTCCGGTCACTTCTATCCGCCGACGATTTTGGTAGACATCAAGATAGATGCGGCGATCGCCCAGGAGGAGTTTTTTGGACCTGTTGCCTTGGTGTTTCGGGTGCCCGATCTAGGTGCGGCGATTCAATTAGCAAACAATACGCCGTTTGGCTTGGCGGCGAGTGCTTGGACGACGGTGGAACTAGAGCGCGATCGCCTCATTTCTGAAATCGAAGCCGGATCGGTGTTTATCAACGGCATGGTCAAATCTGATCCGCGGTTACCGTTTGGCGGGGTGAAGCGATCGGGCTATGGACGAGAGTTAGGCACGGCAGGAATTCATGAGTTTGTCAACGTAAAAACGGTTTGGGTCAAGTAAAACGGTCTGTGTGAGGAATGGAACAATGAACCCGATGAATACAGCAGAATTACTAGTGCAATGCTTGGAGAATGAAGGCGTTGAGTACGTGTTTGGATTACCTGGAGAAGAGAATCTGCACGTCTTGCAGGCACTCAAAGATTCTTCAATTCGGTTTATTACAACCCGCCATGAGCAGGGTGCAGCGTTTATGGCAGATGTGTATGGACGGCTGACAGGCAAGGCGGGAGTTTGCCTATCGACCTTAGGTCCTGGAGCCACTAACTTAATGACAGGTGTAGCAGATGCCAATTTAGATCGAGCCCCTTTGGTCGCTATTACAGGGCAAGTAGGCACCGATCGCATGCACATTGAATCTCACCAATATTTAGACTTGGTGGCAATGTTTTCACCCGTCACGAAGTGGAGCACCCAAATTGTTCGCCCTAGCAACACCGCAGAAATCGTCCGGCGCGCCTTCAAAGTAGCGCAGTCTGAAAAGCCGGGTGCGGTGCATATTGATTTACCCGAGAACATTGCCGCTATGGCGGCACCTGGCAAGCCGCTAAGGTTGGATGCTCGGGAAAAAGTCTACGCTTCTTTCCAAAGCATTGAGCGGGCGGCAGCGGCAATTTTGCAAGCCAAAAATCCAATTATTTTAGTCGGCAATGGAGCGATTCGGGGCAACGCCAGTGCTGCACTAACAGAATTTGCAACGAAGCTGCATATCCCAGTTGCGAATACGTTTATGGGAAAAGGGGTGATTCCTTACGAGCATCCTTTAGCGCTGTGGTCGGTGGGGTTGCAACAGCGCGATCATGTGAGCTGTGGATTTGATCGGACTGATCTAGTGATTGCGGTGGGATATGACTTGATTGAATATTCGCCGAAGCGCTGGAACCCAGATGGAGAAACGCCGATTATTCATCTGGGGCGAATGCCTGCGGAGGTGGATAGCAGTTATATTCCGTTAGCAGAAGTGGTTGGGGATATTTCGGATTCTCTCTATGAAATTTTGCAGCGGAGTGTGCTTTCTGAGATGCCCGCAAGGGGTCGCCAAAATCAACCCGAACCTTACGCCGTTAGTCTGCGTTCAGAAATTGTAGAAGACTATGAGCAGTACGCCCATGATGAGGGTTTTCCCCATCAAGCCGCAAAAACTTATTTACGATCTGCGGCACGTAATGGGAGCGGAAGATATCGTCATTTCGGATGTTGGCGCACACAAAATGTGGATGGCGCGGCACTACCATTGTCACCGTCCTAATACCTGCTTAATTTCCAATGGCTTTGCGGCAATGGGAATTGCAATACCAGGGGCGATCGCGGCAAAACTAGTAGCGCCCGATCGCAACGTTGTCGCCGTAACCGGAGACGGCGGTTTCATGATGAATTCTCAAGAACTAGAAACAGCGCTCCGAGAAAAAACACCGTTTGTCACCATCATTTTTAACGATGGCGGCTACGGGTTAATTGAATGGAAGCAACAAAACTATTTTGGAGAATCCCATTTCGTTCGCTTCACCAATCCTGATTTTGTTAAATACGCTGAAAGCATGGGATTGAAGGGTTATCGCATAGAATCTACTGCCGACTTTATGCCCACCCTTAAAGAAGCTTTGGCACAGGAAGTTCCTACGATCATTGATTGCCCAATCGATTACCGGGAAAACCTGCGCTTTAGCCAAAAATCTGGAGACTTAACCTGCGGAATTTAGCCTGACCTAAGATTCCCAGCGTTCCTAAGAAGCCGGAAACCTAGGCTAGAAATGACCGCTTTAGAACGAGGGCTGATGACGAATTAAGCTAAGAAACTCTTCACGGGTTTTCGATTCTTGGAACGCGCCTAGCATTGCACTAGTCACCGTCCAAGACCCTGGTTTTTGGACACCGCGCATGACCATACACATATGGCTGGCTTCCATGACGACCGCAACCCCTTGAGGTTCGAGAATTGTTTGAACGGCTTCGGCAATTTGGCGAGTCAGGCGTTCTTGAACCTGTAAGCGACGGCTATACATTTCCACAATGCGCGCTAATTTGCTCAAACCCACTACTTTTTGGTTGGGAATGTAGGCGACATGAACTTTGCCCATAAAGGGCAGCATGTGGTGTTCACAGAGACTAAAAGCAGTGATATCGCGGACTAACACCATTTCGTTGTGCCCTTCATCAAAAATGGCACCGTTAACCAGTTCCTCTAGAGACTGATCGTAGCCGCTAGTTAGAAACCGCATGGCTTCAGCAACGCGCTTAGGCGTTTTGAGCAAGCCTTCACGCTCCGGATCTTCGCCGACTCCTAGCAGCATGGTGCGAACAGATTCCATCATGTCTGCTTGGGTTACTATCGGTTGGGTTTTGGGTTCTTCTCCGTAAGAGGTAGTGCGATCGGGGCGGCTAGCAATCCGAAGGGCTTCAGCCGCTGCGTCTTTGCTGTTATTGCTGTTATTGCTGTTGACGTTGTTAGAAGAGGCAATAGTCATGGTAGGAATCAATTCTCCAAAAAATAAACTAGATGACAGTTAGAGCGCCCCGGCGCTAGGTGTAACCATTAATTCTTCAATGACTGCTTGGGGTGGAAGCAACGCGGTATGAAGAATAGACTGCGCAACGAGCTCAGGGGTCAGCATTTGAGAGCGATCGAAATCGGGCATTGTGTCGGCATCCCAGAGGGGAGTATTCACTGCGCCCGGAGAAACGGTGACCACTCGAATGCCGTGGGAACGTTCTTCGACTGCCAGAATTTTGGACAGGCAAAGGAGCCCTGATTTGGTGACGCTGTAGGCTCCCCAGCCTGGAAAGGCTTGATGAGCAGCGATCGAGGCAATGTTGATAATGATGCCGTTTCGCCGATCGCGCATTCCGGGCAAAACGCCTTGAATACATTGCAAAACGCTGGTGAGGTTGAGGTTAATCATTTGCTGCCAATCCTCTAAGGAGAGGCTAGACAATTCGCCCGTGCCGCCCATCCCAGCGTTGTTAACGAGAATATCGAGGTTGCCAAAGTCAGCAGCGATCGCCCCAACTTTTTCCTTGACCTGCTCCACCACAGACAAATCTAAGGGATAAACCTTGACCTCTACCCCCATCCGCTGCACCTCCGTGGCGATCGTGCCCAATTTTTCAACAGAGCGACCGACTAGCGCCAGATCAATGCCTGCCTCAGCAAAAGCCAGAGCAGTTGCTCTACCAATTCCACTACTCGCACCTGTGATCAAAGCGCGATGCTTGCTTTTAAGAGTCATGAAGTGTCTAATTCTTTGCGAAGTTCAGCAGGTTTGAAAACAAAATGATCAACCGTTAAGACAGGCTGTTCAAGTTATAAAAAATTAGCGCTGATGCAGAAGGATTGGTTAAGGGAGTACCAAGACTTCTGTTTGTAGAACCCGACAGGGGCACCATTCAGCTCAAATATAGATTTCACTGAAGAAAAAAATACGCTCGATAAACGACAGAATTCAACTCAATCGACCAAACTCAATCCACTAAAATGAGAACAATGTAAACAATTGTATCTTTTTTCAGTATAACATTGAGCGGGGTTGGCGATCGCATTGACCCAGACCTGAAAACATTTTTGTGGATTTCTTAGGCAGAAACCTCTGAAAACATCCCAATATTACGAAATTTCTGATAGCGCAAATCCCGCCGTTGCTGCTGCGTAAGTTTGTCTAGAACCTCTAGGTTCTCTAACAAGGCTTGCTTTAAGGTGGCTGCGGTTTGCAACGGATCAGCATGGGCACCGCCCACGGGTTCTGGCAAAATTTGGTCGAGAATGCCTAGATTCTTAAGGTCAAGTGCCGTAATTTTCAGTGCTTCTGCGGCTTGATGAGACTTTGCCGCATCTTTCCACAAAATCGCAGCACAGGCTTCAGGGCTAGCCACCGTATAAACAGAATGCTCAAACATCATCAAGCGATCGCCGACACCAATGCCCAAAGCGCCGCCCGAGCCGCCCTCGCCAATGACGGTGCAAATAATGGGAACCTCTAGCCGAAACATTTCCCGCAGGTTATAGGCGATCGCCTCTCCCTGCCCCAATCGTTCTGCCTCTAGCCCTGCATAGGCTCCTGGCGTATCGATAAACGTGATAATGGGCATGCCAAACCGATTGGCGTGATCCATTAGCCGCATGGCTTTTCGGTAGCCCCCAGGAGATGCCATGCCAAAATTACGAGACACATTATCCTTGGTATCTCGCCCTTTTTGGTGCCCTAACATAACCACGGGACGACCTTCAATTCGAGCCACACCTCCCACCATTGCTCGATCGTCGGCTCCTGTACTGCGATCGCCATGGAGCTCAATCCATTCATCGCTCATGGCTTGAATATAATCTAAGGTACTGGGACGACGCGGATGCCGAGCAACTTGCAGCCGTTGAGACGGGGTAAGACTGCCAAAAATTTCTTGACGAAGCTGCACTGCCCGTTCTTCTAGCTTCAAAATTTGCTCAGAGACATCAACATCATTTTCTTCGGCTAACTCCCGAATTTGAAAAATTCTCCCATCTAGCTCTGCTAAAGGTTTCTCGAAATCTAGAAGGATAGTTTTTTTGTCCGAAGTAGCCATATGGATGCAGTCTCAACCCTAACTTTGTCGATCCTAACTTTGTCAGTCTCTTCATCGTAAGATATTGCTGCTCATTTTTTCCTTCACCACCCTTCCTATTCTTTCCTTGAGCGTTCGTTCGGAGGATTGAAACCAGCTCTCGAACCCTTAATATTGAATCTCTCCCATGATTTCATCTGCCCTATCCTCCTCGCGCCCGCGCCCAATTTACCTAGACTGTCACGCGACTACGCCGGTAGATCCAAGGGTTTTGGCAACGATGCTGCCCTATTTCACAGAGCATTTTGGCAATCCGGCAAGCAGCACCCATGAGTATGGATGGGAAGCAGAAGCGGCTGTTCAGCAAGCGCGCGAGGCGATCGCCACCAGCATCCATGCCACCCCCGAAGAAATAGTCTTTACCAGCGGTGCTACCGAGGCTAATAACCTGGCTATTAAAGGCATTGCCGAAGCTTATGCATCCAAGGGTCGTCACCTGATTACGGTTCAAACCGAACATCGTGCCGTGCTTGATCCTTGCCGATATTTAGAATCTTTGGGCTTTGAGCTGACTGTTTTGCCAGTTCAAGGGGATGGCTTGCTGGATTTAGAAAAACTGACTCAAGCCCTGCGTCCCGATACTGTTCTGGTCTCGGTCATGGTGGCAAATAATGAAATTGGCGTGCTGCAACCGATCGCCGCGATCGGTGCCCTGTGCCATGCCCACTCCGTTCTGTTCCATACTGACGCGGCCCAGGCGATCGGGAAAGTTCCGCTCAATGTTCGCGCTATGAACATTGATTTAATGTCGCTCACTGCCCACAAAGTCTACGGACCTAAAGGGATTGGGGCACTTTATGTGCGTCGCCGCAATCCCAGAGTGCAGATTGCGTCCCAGTTCCACGGCGGCGGGCAGGAGCGCGGACGGCGAGCCGGGACGCTCTATTCCCCTCAAATTGTTGGGTTTGCTGCGGCAGTTAAGCTGGCATTGGCTGAGAGGGAGATAGAGACCGAGCGAGTCAAAGGATTACGCGATCGCCTCTGGCAAGGGTTCCAGACCTTAAGTGGCGTTCATTTAAATGGGCATGAAAGCCAAAGACTACCGGGTAATCTCAACCTCAGTATTGCAGGCGTGGATGGACAGGCATTGGCGATCGGGCTTCAGCCCTTGGTGGCAGTGTCTTCAGGGTCAGCTTGTGCCTCTGCCAAACGTGAACCATCCCCTGTGCTATTGAGTTTAGGTCAATCGCCTGAGCTGGCTTTTGCCTCTATTCGGTTTGGCGTTGGGCGATTTACTACGGCTGAGGAGATCGATCGAGTCTTGGAAGGGGCGATCGGGGTGATTGAATCTTTGCGAAAACAGCAGTTTTCTATAAGCTTACCCCCTCGGCTTTCCTAGGTAAGTCAGGTGAGCCCCAATCCTCTTAAGGCGTTCTTGGCAGCATTTTTTTCAGCGTCTTGTTTCTTGCGCCCTTTGCCGTCTCCATATTTGCTAAAGCCAATCCACACTTCTGCTTCCCATTCCCGATCGTGATCAGGACCAGATTGATGGGCGATCGTGTATCGAGGGGTCTCTCCAGTATTTGCCAACGCCCACTCTTGAAACCGACTTTTATAGTTATCGCTAGATGCTGAAATAGCTAGATCATCCACTACCGCAGCAAAGAAAGGTTGGATGTATTTCCGAACTGGGTCAATGTTCGAGTCTTGATCCAGAAAGTATGCGCCAATCAGGGCTTCAAAAGCGCTGCTGATTAAATTGGCGTTTTCTCTCCCTCCCTTTAATTCAGTTCCCTTCGCCAGCCGCAACAAATCCCCAATCCCTACAGACTCAGCAAACTTCGCCAACTGGCGTTCTTCAACCAAAGCCGCCCGCAAAGGCGTTAGTTCCCCTTCAGGTCTTTCGGGATAACGCTGATAAAGAAACTCTCCGCTCAAAAAATTTAGGAGCGCATCGCCCAAAAACTCTAATCGCTCATTATGTTCCTCCACGTCACTATGTTCATTGAGATAGGAGCGATGGGTCAGAGCCGTATCGCTGAGTCGGCGATCGTGGAATGGAGGAAGCGCAAACATATGAAGTTTTGAAGACTAAAAGTAAGGAATATCTTTCTTTATAAAGATTTAATACTACTTTGCTTTCATAGGAAGCGCTGGGAATATTAGGCTATCAAAATAAATTTTTGGTTTTAGTTTTGAGTGAATTGTGTTGTTTTGATGAACCCCAGCCTCCCTTAACGAAACCATAATTATTTTTTAGGCTGAAGTCCGGACTTTACAGAATAGAGCCTGTTGATTCTTTCAAGAGCAAACCTTCTTGCTCATTAGTCGTCATTCTAATCTTAGAGGTCAATTACAATGAGAGCAAATTCCATTAGCGGTGCGTGTTGCCAAGTGTCTCCTGAGCATGTGATTCGGCGAATCGTTGCCTCAGGAAGAATCACAACCGTCGATCGAGACTGTCTTTTACAAGCGGCACTCAACGAGACGCCCCTCAGCGCCGAACTGACTGATCACACGACCCGGTTGTTCGATCGCCTCCAGATGGGCTTGCTCAAAGTCGTGGACTAATTGCATCGACGATCAAACCGCCACAAAGATCAAGCCGCCACAAATCTCCTGCATCTGTGAATCAAAATCGCACAGATGACCCACTCTACGGCTTCTCCAAAATCCTCACGCCCACCACTGGTGAACTAAACCGATAGGTTAATCCTTCCAACTCCATCGGAGTGCCGACCTTGATCTTGTTATTTCCTAGAACCGGTCCATCATCGGTAATTTGAGCATCGCCACCCAGCGTAATGAGCATATCTACGGTGTACTGCAACTCAGGTCGGGGATCGGGGAAGGGTTTGACACTGCCATCGGGCTGAGGCACCGCCACAGTGCGCGGGAGATTTTCGACGTTCAGCACATTGACTTCGCCATAGGGCTGGTTGCGGATGATAATTTTGGTTTTCTTCTGTTCTGCTAAAGACCTAACTAGCGCCTGAGGATCGCGGGCAGTTAACCCTCGGACAATCACGTCAACTTCAATGGGCTGAACGGTGCTGCTGACCTGAGCCGCTGAGTTTCCAAACAGCAGCCCGACGACTGCCATCAAATAATCAGCCCTGCGCCCATGTCTAAGATGCTGACTTTGCCAAACAGGCGACCTTTAGAATCTAGAATAGCCATTGCAAAAGCGTTCCAGTGAGTTAAGAAAAACCACGGCTCGCACCTTTGGCGGCTCGTGACTTTAGTAAGAGTACCACGCGGTTAGCTCCTAAGTCTTGGCTGAATCGCCTGCCCGATCGCCCTGACTATTCTTCTCATCCTTCTCGCCCCAACCTCTGGCAAAAGTTCTAAAATTTGGGTAAGGGGGAACTCAAGCGATCGGTCTTTCGTCTGTAAAGCTAGGGGTCATTCTGATCTCAGCAGCTCTATTCACTAACCTGTCTCCAGCACTCTGATTATGTCTCACCGCTTCTCCAACCTCTATAAGCAATTGCGTCGGCGTTGGTTTTATGGCTTCCTGTCAACCCTTGTGGCAGTGGGGCTAGTGGTCAGTACGCCCCAATCGGCTCCAGCTATTCCTTGGGGCGAGTTGATCTTGCGTGGCATTCAAGTGGTGCAGCTTTCCAGCATTTCAGATCAGCAAGAAGTTTCTTTGGGCAGCAAGATTAACGAGCAGTTGATTAGCCAGAACGAAATCAAGCTGTATGCCAACAGTAGTGTTAAGCAGTATGTTAACTCTGTCGGTCAGCGGCTAGTGCCCGAGAGCGATCGCCCCAACATTGCTTACACTTTCCAAGTTGTTGAAGACAGTGCCCTGAATGCTTTTGCCACAATGGGCGGCTATGTTTACGTGACTACGGGTCTGCTTAAAGCTGCGGATAACGAAGCACAGCTTGCCAGCGTCATAGGGCACGAAATTGGTCATATTGCAGAAAAGCACGCCCTGAAACAGATGCGAGAAGCAGCACTGACTCAAGGCGCTTTGACGCGGCGGGTCTTAAT
>JAAUPA010000085.1 GCA_012034615.1 Leptolyngbyaceae cyanobacterium CSU_1_4
GGTTTCTAGGCAAAGATCGACCATGTTTTGGAGGGTTGCCTCGTGGGAAATGGTTTGCATATCGACCCGAGGCTTCACGACATCGTGGGCCGTGAGGCGATCGAGCATTAAGGCTTTGTTCAGCAACTGGCGGCGATCGAGGTCGAGCTGACCTTTGCCGCCAAGAATTTCGATCATGAGTTGTAAGTCTTTGACTGATTCGGTGGGTTGAACCACGTTGCCCTGAAAGAGTCGAATGGCAGATTGGGCGATCGCTTCTAGCAAGTAAGTCATGCCCGACAAAGACAACACCCTGGACAGCCAATAAACCGGGCGCACCACGACCCGAAAAATCGGCATGACGTTGTTGATTGCCAAAGACTTGGGGGTAATTTCTCCAAAAATGAGCACCAAAATGGTGACCACGACTGTGGCTCCTAGCACTGCTTCGCCACTGCCAAACCAAATGGCAAAGAGATTGCTGGTGATGATGGCAGAGAGGTTATTGACCAGCGTGTTGCCGATTAATAGCGTCGTGATGAAGCGCGATCGCTTTTCTAAGACCAGGGTAAAAATGCCACCGGGATCACCTTTTTCCTTAATGAGCGCCTTCAGTTTTAGGTTATCAAGCGCCGTGATAGCCGTTTCAGAGCCAGAGAAAAAGGCAGAGGAGGCTAGCATGAGAAACAAAACACAAATATCAATTCGGATGTCTCCGAACAAGGTATTCGTTGGAACCAGTAAAAGCGGGGGCAGTAGAGCACTCACAGCGGGTTTGTGGACGGTCGAGAGCCGTCAGTTGAAGGTCGTCAGAAGGGTATCTAGAGATGATACCCTTCTTCACTCTATGCCACCAATTCGCCTGTTTCTTGCAGCGTATGGAGCCGATGATAAATGCCGCCTTGGGTCAGCAGCTCCTCATGGTTACCAATTTCCACGATTTGCCCTTGATCTAGCACGACAATTTGGTCGGCTTCTCGGACAGTGCTGAGTCGGTGGGCAATAATCAGGGTTGTGCGGGTGCCAAGAATGCTCCGCATCGCCAGTTGAATCGATCGCTCTGATTCATAGTCCAAGCTAGAGGTCGCTTCATCAAAGACCAACACATCGGGGTTCATGAGTAGCGCTCTGGCAATGCCTAGGCGCTGTCGCTGCCCACCCGACAGCCGCACGCCGCGTTCTCCCACAACGGTTTGGTAACCTTTGGGCAAGTGGCGCACAAACTCATCGACTCGGGCAATGTGACAGGCTTCTTGCACTTCGGTGAGGGTGACGGTAGGGTTGCCGTATCTGAGGTTATCTAGCAGTGTGCCATTGAATACGTCGACTTCTTGGTGAACGATCGCCAACCGTCGGCGATAGCCGGTCACGTCTAGCGTGTTAATGGGTTGACCATCTATGAGGATTTGTCCTTGATGGGGCTCGAAGTAGCGAAATAGCAGTTTAACCAAGGTCGATTTACCTGAGCCAGAGCGTCCGACCAAGGCGATCGTTTGGTAGGGTTCAATCAGCAGGTTAATGTTTTGTAAAACAGGACGGGTGCGATCGTAGCCGAAGGAAACCTGATTGAAATGAACCTTGCCTGTAAACTGGTAGGTCTGCACAGCTTCTGAGTAATCTAGGACGACCGTATCCTTGCCGCTAGGCTGCTGGAAAAACTCGTGGAGGCTTTGCATCGAAGCAAACCGTCGAGCAAAGACTGACGCTAATTCGCCAATGGGATCAAGCTCGGAATATGCCATGCTAGAGATGGTTAAGATCGTGATGAAATGACCCAGCGTGATTTGACCTTGAACCGTTGCCCATAACGTTAGGGCAAGGACGGCAAATACTGATCCTTCAATCATTAGCTTTTGCCAAGAGAACAGCCAGGTATATCTTTTGTGAATGACATAATTTACGAACTTGAACTCACGGCTAAGCCGCTGCTGTTGACGTTTGAGTTCACTGGCTTCAGTCGCAAATGCTTTGACTGTTTTAATATTGCTGATGATTTCTGAAGTGCGACTTTCAGTATCTTCAATGTAGCGATCGAGCACTACTTCTTTTTGAATTAACCGCTTTAGCTCTTGAACAATGAACGTTAAAATGACGACAAAGGAAACGATAAAAAGCAGTGCAATTCGCCAATCGACAAACGAGATCATCACAAAAATACCAGCAACGCGGATCACTTTAGGAATGAGCTGCCCAGCAATTTCAGGATAAGTCCAAGTATGATTAGATAACCCTTTTGCCACTCGCCCAGAAATACGTCCGGCGTTATTTTCATCATAAAATTCGATGGGTAACGTCAGTATTTTGGTTAGAGTTTTGTGCTGATGATCTCGACGAGTTCGGAAAGCAATATCCCAATGGAACCAGTTGCCAATCCAGGGCTGGATGGGGGCGCGTACGACCGTTACGGCAAAGATAATTCCTAATAAAATAACAAGATTTAGAAATTGGCTGGCGGGTTGCTGTGCCAAACTGCCTAACCACGCAATGAAGCGTTGTAGGGGCGCATCAAGGGTTTGCCCCGACAGAACGTTGAGCAATTGCCCAATGGCGTAAGGAACCACCAAATCAATCAGTTCAAATATGCCGGTGGCAGTGATGCTGAATAGCGCGATCGCCCAATATTTTTGGTAGTAATACACCACGTCTCGAAACTGAGCCATGACTGTCCTCCTAATGGCATTTGCGAAAATCTTTCAGAGCCAGGAACACAGGGTTTCTGCCCTACTGAGCAATCTTCAGAAAAGCCGAAATAATACTGTAGTTACAGAGTGTAGCATGAATGTAGTATAATAATACAACTTTTCTTCATAATGAAGGGGCATTTCTTTTAAGATAAGAAACGCCCCCCTGGTTAGATTAAGCCCGTTCAGCAAAGCTCAGTGCGTATTACACATAAGCCGTTTGTAATGCCCAGAAAATCAGGAAAGCGATCGACCCCAGGATTAGGAATCCAGAGATAGCTACCACAGGCAAACTATTCGCCTCGTTCAACTTCATGTCTCCTCTCCTTGAATAAAACCGGGTGGAAATTTTCCCCTTTAATTCTAGCCACGAAAGTAGAATATCCTGAGTCAATCAGCATACTTTCAGTCTCTTTTAACAATACTCTGGACAGTTTTGGACAGTTTTCGTGAAAGTGCTAGAAACCTGCCTTGTGCCGTTAGGGAGTGGCAGGGAAATAAAGCCCCGAACCGCTGACTAAGCCGCGCGTAGAGCGGGTATTAAAAAAGTGTATTGATCAAAAAAAAGTGTATTGCTCAGCACGTTACGATCCAAATGCCAGACTATTTCCAAAGAGAGGGCACCCTAGGCACATCATTTTGAGGGGGTAGACGTGTGAGCCAGGCTTTGGTGATGGTCGGAGTAACAGTAGCGGTCTTTGTCATGGTGATCGGTGGAATAGAAGTGGGGTTGCGATCGCTCCTCGGTTTCGGAAAACCGCTTCTGTACGTTGCCGACC
Organism: Leptolyngbyaceae cyanobacterium CSU_1_4; assembly: GCA_012034615.1. Lineage (GTDB taxonomy): Bacteria > Cyanobacteriota > Cyanobacteriia > Elainellales > Elainellaceae > Timaviella. Next base: position 3,440 of record JAAUPA010000085.1, read on the forward strand.
CCAAAATTGGCTATCTCCTCGCCCCTAATCAACAGACTCGACGATTTGGCAATCAAATTGGGGTTAATCAATACTCTATGCGCAGTGGTGAGGTTTCAGCCCGTCGTCCGGCACAAACTTTTCGCGTGTTGTTGTTAGGCGATTCCATTGCTAATGGTGGTTGGTGGACGGATCAAGATCATACAATTTCTGCGTTGCTGCAACAGCATTTGACAGAAACCGAAAGAGCAGAAGTGTTGAATGCTTCGGCAAACTCTTGGGGACCGCGAAATGAGTTGGCATATTTGCAACGCTTTGGCACCTTTGAGTCGCAGATTGTGGTGCTGTTGATTAATACTGATGATTTATTTGCCGTTGCGCCAACTTCAATCCCGGTGGGGCGCGATCGTAATTATCCTAATCAAAAGCCTGCCTCCGCCATTTCAGAGGCGTTTAATCGTTATGCCATTCCAGCCAAGCCGATTCCAGAACTAGCAGCATGGCACCAAGAAGGAGGCGATCGGGTAGGTGTGAACTTAGAAGCAATTCGACAGATCCAAATATTTGTGACCCAACATCAGGGGCAATTGCTTTTGGCAATGACTCCTTTACTCAGAGAAGTTAACAATTCGGGTTCTCGTGATTACGAGATAGAAGCCAGACGACGACTTGAAGAATTTACTAAAAAAGAGAAAATTCTGTTTATTGATTTTTTACCGCAATTTAATCAACAGTTTAATCAACACGGTAATGCTAAAACTATCTATCATGATCACATTCATTTTAATTTGAGGGGTAATCATGAGATTGCGCAAACGATAGGGCGATCGCTCCAGAAAATGAGGTAGAAAATTCTTAAACTTTTCAGCCTTAGGGCTTCTCTGTACTCCTCTGTTCTCTCACGAGTGAACTCATTGACCCAGGTTTGTAGTACTCTAAATTCATGACTGAAACGATTGAGCACGATCGCCTTTTTAAAGAACTCCTCTCAACTTTCTTTCTTGAGTTTCTAGAGTTATTTCTGCCCGACCTCGCCACCACAATTGACCCTAAGTCTGTTCGCTTTCTGCCGCAGGAATACTTTGCCGACTTAACCGCAGGTGAAGAAAAAATAGTGGACTTGTTAGTAGAGGTGCAGCAATCAGGAGAAGACGTAGGATTTTTGGTGCATCTAGAGGCACAATCTTACCCAGAAGCTGATTTTTTCGCGTCGCATGTTTTTCTATTTTGCTAGACTCTATCAAAAATATCGGCAGCGGATATATCCGATCGTGGTCTTCTCGTTTGATGAACCCTATCGAGCAGAAACCAATTTCCATATTGTGGAGTTTCCAAGTCTCAAAGTTTTAGACTTTAACTTTGAGGCAATTCAATTAAATCGTCTCCATTGGCGAGACTTTCTCGGTCAGCGCAATCCGGTTGCGGCAGCATTGATGGCAAAGATGCAAATCCTGCCGGAAGATCGTCCTAAAGTGAAAGCAGAGTGTCTCAGAATATTGGCAACCTTACGGTTGGATGCGGCACGCACTCGTCTAATTTCGGGGTTTGTAGATACCTATCTCCGGCTCAACTTTGCCGAAGAAACTCTGTTTCAAGCGGAGGTTGCTAAAATTGAGCCAAGCGATCGGAGAGAAATTATGCAAATTGTAACAAGTTGGATGCAACAGGGCATTGAGCAGGGCATTGAGCAGGGCATTGAGCAGGGCATTGAGCAGGGCATTGAGCAGGGTGAGCGATCGCTAATCTTTCGGCTATTGGCACGTCGCGTAGGCAGTTTGTCTGATGGGTTAGTGGAACAATTGAATGAACTGTCTAGAGAACAGTTAGAGTCTCTGGGTGAAGCGTTACTAGATTTTAGGGAATTGGCAGATTTAGAGGATTGGCTAGTGGAGAATGTTTAATTGAACGAGTTAACAGGGATGGGCAAAGTTTTGACTCATGGGCAAGAACGCTAATGAGAAACAAAAATAATGGATGAGAATATCTACCTGGGAATCGATTTTGGCACTTCTGGGGCACGGGCGATCACCATCAACAGCCACAAGCAAATCCAAGCTGAAGCCCATATTCGTTTTGAGCTATCTCCTCCAGATTTAGCAAACTATTGGCGAACGATACTTTTTCAATTAATTTGCCAAATTCCCCTAGGCGTTAGACAAAGCATTCAAGCGGTCGCCATTGATGGCACCTCCTCCACAGTGCTGCTGTGCGATCAACAAGGTAATCCTTTAGAAGACCCAATTCTATATCACGATAGCCGAGCGGCAACCGTGTTGTCCCAAGTGAAAGCGATCGTGCCAACTCACCATCCGGTGATTAGCGCCACTTCAAGCTTTGCCAAACTTCTTTGGTGGGCTGCGTCCTGGTCTTCAACCTCTGCCTATTTTTTGCATCAGGCAGATTGGCTATCTTTTCAATTGCACGGACAGTTGGGCATCACGGACTATCATAATGCACTGAAATTGGGCTATGACGTTGGGGCGCTTTGCTATCCTGATTGGCTGCAAGGCTTACCGTTTCACCTTCCCAATGTCGTCGCCCCAGGAACGGCGATCGCGCCCATTCTCCCCCACCTTAGCGTCGAACTGGGCTTGCCAAATCACTGCATCATTCGGGCAGGTACGACCGACAGCATTGCAGCATTTTTAGCGAGTGGCGTACAGGCTCCGGGTGCCGCAGTGACTTCGTTAGGGTCAACCCTGGTGCTGAAACTGTTGAGCCAAACTCGGGTGGATGATGCTCAGTATGGCATCTATAGCCATCGGTTGGGCGATTTGTGGCTGGTGGGAGGGGCATCTAATACAGGCGGGGGCAGTGCTGCGGCACTTTTTTGAGGATGCAGAATTGCGGCGGCTGAGCTCCTTGATTCCAGCCCAGGCAGAAAGTTATTTAGATTATTACCCGTTGCTGAAGCCCGGAGAGCGCTTCCCAATTAATGATCCGAATTTGGCACCCAAACTAGAGCCTCGCCCCGACTCGAAGATAGATTTTCTACACGGGTTGCTTGAAAGCATGGCTCGAATTGAGGCGAGGGGTTATGAGCGTTTGCAGGAGTTGGGGGCAACTCCCTTGACCCACGTTTATACGGCTGGAGGTGGGGCAAAGAATAAGGTGTGGCAGGCATTACGATCGCGCCATCTGCAAGTCCCTGTAGCGCGATCGCCCCAAACCGAAGCCGCCTATGGCACCGCCCTTTTAGCTTTATCGTCCCTCTAAAAAAAGAGTCTTAGAGGATCTTTTACTTTTAAAAGTGTCAAAGCGCTTTACCCTCGCCCCAATTTTGGGAGACTTTCGAGCCAATGCTGCTTCAAAGTCCCCCGAAATTGGGGATTTAGGAGGCGGATTGGGTCACAGTCTATACTCTTAAAACATCCTCTTAATCGGTTCTCTGTACCGAATGCGATCGGCTATCAGCACTCTTTATCTATTTCTTTCATGAGGTGAGCTTGAGACAATAAAAGAACAAACGAGAGGACACCAACCCATGAAATTATTCGGCGCTCAATCCATCTATGACTGGTATCGTGATGTCATCCGTAACCCCAAATATCGCTGGTGGGTTATTGTAGGTAGCTTGGCATACATTATCAGCCCCATTGATATTGCTCCCGACTTTATTCCTATCATTGGACAAGTTGATGATGTGTTAATCATGACATTGTTGGTTTCTGAGGTTTCTCAACTTTTGATTAACCGTGTGAAAGCTATGAAAGGCAAAGACTCTGTTGTAGATGCTGCCGTCTCGGAGAATAACCCAGTTGAGGTTAATGCAGTGCAGGTTGAGTAATGTTTTTATGTTTTTAAATTCACTTTCAAGTCTACTTAGCGTCTTATTTGCAGGCATATTGCCTGCTTTTTTTGTCCAAAATATTCTTGACCATTAATCGTCAGGCTGCGATCAATAAGTTTACAGAAATACATCGCTAGGTTCAATTTAGGGCATCGGCTCAGCGCGTTAGACATCGATCGCGGTTTGTGATCATTAACGTTAGCTTGACAGTCAGCTAAAGTCGTGTATTTATAGCAATTGATCCATTTAAGCCTTCTGTTCAACCACTCATTACAACTTGTAGCAATCCTAAGTTTTGGGTGAAAATCTGTCGCGTGTATGGAGCGAGGTAGAAGACACTAAACCTCAGCGGCATTATGTTCTGCTTTACGTCATAAACCCTACAGGAACTCCTCCCCTATCCAATGGGATTGCGATAGATCATGAACTTAAAGGTGCTGAGCCATTTATGAAAAATTGGGCGATCGAATCCACATCGTTCATTAATTGCTAAATTTCAAGCTTTAGTTAATAATCTAACTATTATTAAAACAACGTTTAAGGCTATATTCTTTACATGGCTCAGGTTAGTTAGCCCACAGTTCTTCAGCAGAGATTGTAAGGAAACTTCGGAAGCAATGAGTGAAAATTCGCCTAATTCGTTAACAGGAAAAGCACTACTTCAAAAAGTCAAGGAGCTTGCTCACTTACCCCGTCGGGAAAAAGCAAGACGTTGTGGTTACTATACCTCTGGAAAAATAACCAAACTCGTGTGAACTTGGCTGATTTCTTTGAAGCGCTTCTAGAAGCAAAAGGCACAACCCTTAGCGCTGAAGGCTCCAAAGACGGTCGAGGGAGAGAGCCAACTTACCGAGTTAGTGTTCATAAGAATGGACAAATTGTTATCGGTTCAACGTATACCGAAAAGATGGGATTAAAGGCAGGCGATGAGTTTGAAATTAAGCTGGGTTATAAACATATTCGTCTGAATCAAATTGATGCGGCTGATGCCTAAAAAACTGAGGCTGATCGATTCTCATTTTTTAACGGATCGGGCAAGGTAATCTTTGCCCTGTTTCTGTTCTGTGGGTTAACGAGGAACCATAGATATGGCTAGTTTGATGGCAGACTGGGCTAAGGCGAGGGCAGCTTTTCAGATATTTCTTTTTTTTGGAGTGTGGTTAGTTCTGTGGCTCCCGATCGCCATTCCTCTGGCGATCGCGCTCAAGTGGCATCCTCCTCAGCCTTTAACCCTTACCCAAAAGCTGCCCTTATTAGTTTCTCTCTACCTCCTTGCGCCCCTCGTGCTCTGGGGAGTTGCGGCGCTGGCTGGCGCATCTTTTGAAATCTATGGGTTGCCCTGGAAGCCGTCGGTTTTATATTCGTTGATTCAAGGAATGGGCGGAGGAATCCTCGGCTTAGCAATTTTGTTTGGCATAGAGGGGATATTGGGCTGGGTGCGTTGGCAACCTCCAGCACAGGATGTCTTGAAAACTTTGATTGCAACCCTCGCCTTAGGCATTGGGGTTGGCTTAATAGAAGAACTGGTTTTTCGAGGTTTTTTATTGAACCAGTTACAGCAAGACTATCTGCCGTGGATGGCTGCCGCGATCGCTAGCCTCATGTTTGCCCTCTTACACCTAGTCTGGGAAGGGAAGGAAAACATTCCTCAATTGCCGGGTTTGTGGCTGATGGGTATGGTGTTGGTGCTGGCACGCTGGGTGGACGGCGGAGAGCTAGGATTAGCGTGGGGGCTGCACGCCGGATGGATTTGGGCGATCGCCACCCTCGACACCGCAGAACTAATTGCGCCAACCGGAAAAGGCGCAGCTTGGCTGACGGGCTGGGGCGGGAAACCGTTGGCAGGAGCCCTAGGAATTTTGTTTTTGCTGGGCACCGGGGGGGCGCTCTGGGTCATGGGAGGTGAGCTCGGGCACTAATCGGGTAGGTCAAACAATACAGTGGTCATGTAGCGGTATGCCCATTCGGCTCCGAAGGCTTTTTCTAGGACGCGGCGGGTTTTGTCGTTTTGCTGTTGTTGGTTGCAATAGTGATGCTGTCCAGCAAGAATTTCGGCTTGTTTCTCGGGCGTGGGTCGGGTGGCGATCGCCTGTTGGCAATGAATTTCTAAATATTGTTCAATGCGATCGAGAAACTGGTCTTCCTCATTGGGGCTGCTAGGGCGAACCAGCACACAAAACTCAGAAAAAATATCGCCCCAAGCTGGAATCGTGCGGGCTTGGGAAAACTCTAAGGGGGGCAAAAGGCTGAGGCTAGATTGATAGAGGGCTGGCAAAGTGCGATCGGGGTTAACCGGCGAAAGATCCACAACTGCCATGCTAATCTGCTGCCGGACACCGACCAAATCAGTGCCAAACATCGGCAAATCATATTCAGGGCGAGGAAACATGACGCAGTGCAAAATGTCGAGAGAATTGCCAATTTTTGCCAGCTCCATATGCATCTTCCGAAACTGGGGCGTTTGGTAGCAATGGTTCTCAATGACCAGCTTTTCATCTTCCAGCCGTCCCTCCACATAGCCCAAATCTTCTGGCAACTGATAAGGCGACAGATCTAAATGACGCTGCCAAATGGTTTCTATAGAATTCGCCAGTTTTTGAATGAGCGGATGCTGTTGCTCACGAATTGAGTCTGTTGCAGATGAAGGCATGATGTAAAAAGGAGGACACTAAATTCTGAGTCCTAGTAGATTTCAGAATACCTTACTGCGGATAGGCAATGTTGGCTAATTACGCTGAATTCCCGTAGAACCCGATATATTGAGTGAAGATAAACGACAGGAGACTCCTATGTTTGGTCTAGGATGGCCGGAAGTTGGATTGATTTTACTGGCAGCAGTCGTTGTTTTTGGACCGAAAAAAATCCCAGAGTTAGGCAGCGCTCTAGGCAAGACGCTACGAGGATTTAGAGAAGGTCTCGATCGCTCTGTAGAAGAGCAGGATGATGAATTCGATGCTTAATTTTCTAAGTGAAGCCGCCTGATCGAGGGGGGCGGAGAAACTCTGCCCCTCGCTTCTTCTCGCCTCAACTTCCCGATTGGACGTACTTGATTCCTTCCTGAACCTCGACCACTTGGAAAGGATTGCTTCCATTAACCGAAATATTGTGGATCGGGTGGGAGGCTTCAGCGGCGGCTCTCAAGCTTTGATCAGCAGCGATCGCCTGGGGCAAGTCGAGGTGGGGTTTAGGATGACGGGCTTCGATGAGACCGATGGCACGGCTGACGGTCTCTGGCAAGATAACCACCAGACTGCTAGCCGGAGCTTGGTCTAGCGTGGTGTTGACGGCCTCGGTTTCGTTGATCAAGACGGTATAGGGAAGGGTTTTGCCGCTTTCTAAGATGCCCTGGACAATGAGTTGAGCCGCTTCCCCTGGCGGGCGACCGCGAGTATCATCGTCTTCTTTCACAATGATGCGATCGAAAATTTCAGCGGAAAGTTTGCCCAGGGTCACAAAGTCTTCATCCCGCCGATCGCCGGGACCGCCTACCACGCCAATTCGTTCTCCGGGCCAATTCTGCACAAAATCTCCTAACGCCTTGTAGCTGTGCGGGTTGTGGGCATAATCCACGAGCGCATGGTAGCTGCCTAGGTTGAACAAATTCATCCGTCCTGGCGTTTGGTTGACCGAGGCTTGAAAAGTCGCTAATGCGATCCGAATATCTTCAATGCGGACACCTTGCGCAAAGGCTGCCAAGCTGGCTGCCAGTGCATTAGCAATCATAAACGGTGCGCGTCCTCCCATGGTTAACGGCACGTTCACGGCTTGTTCAATCCGCAAGATCCAATCCCCTTTCAAAATAGAGAGATATCCATTTTCATACACAGCCGCCAGCCCGCCTTGGCGAGTGTGATTGCGCACCAGTTCGCTGTCTGGATTCATGGAGAAATATGCGACCTGGGCCTTAACCTGGCTCACCATTGCCGCCACTAGCGGGTCATCGGCATTGAGAACGGCATAGCCATTCGGACGGGCTGTTTCAACCACTACGCTCTTAAGCTGAGCCAGGTCTTCGACGGTTTCAATGTCGCCAATGCCCAAATGATCGGCGGCAACATTCAGCACAATGCCCACATCACAGGCGCTGAACCCTAAGCCCGATCGCAAAATACCGCCTCTGGCAGTTTCCAAAACGGCCACTTCAACCGTCGGATCTTGCAAAATGACCTGGGCACTTTGGGGCCCTGTCGTATCGCCTTTTTGAACCAGGTAATCGCCAATGTAAATGCCGTCAGTGGTCGTGTAGCCCACCACCTGATTCGTTTGCCTAAAAATATGAGCGAGGAGGCGCGTCGTCGTGGTTTTACCATTCGTCCCTGTAATCGCCAAAATGGGAATTCGGCTTTGGGTGCCGGGTGGAAATAGCATATCGAGCACGGGTTCGGCAACATTGCGGGGAATGCCTTCGCTGGGGCAAAAGTGCATCCGAAACCCAGGAGCCGCATTGACTTCGACAATGACCCCATCGACCTCGTGCAGCGGACGAGAAATATCAGAGGTGACGATATCAATGCCCGCGATGTCTAGCCCAATCACCTTGGCAACCCGCTGGGCAATCCAAATGTTTTCGGGGTGAATTTCGTCGGTGCGATCGATGGCAACACCGCCTGTACTGAGGTTAGCAGTAGCCCGTAGATAGCAAACTTCCTGAGGCTGAAGCACGGTGTCGAGGGTATAGCCTTGGCGCTCCAGCAAGTCCCAGGAAGTGCGGTCTAGCTCAATGCGAGTGAGGATATTTGCATGACCGTCGCCGCGCCGGGGATCGCGGTTGGTCACTTCAATCAGTTCGGCAATCGTCGATTGACCGTCGCCAATGACATGAGCCGGCACCCGTTCGGCAACGGCAACGACTTTCCCATCAATGACTAAGACCCGATGATCACGCCCTGCATAAAAGCGCTCCACAATCACCCCTTTGGAGACGGCTTTCGCAGCATCGTAAGCTTCTTCCGCCAGTTTCGGATCGTTGATGTTAATGGTGATGCCGCGCCCATGATTGCCATCTAAAGGTTTGATAACAATGGGAAATCCGCCAACACTGGCGATCGCCTGCTCCAGTTCATCCAAATAATAAATGACAGTTCCCCGCGGCACCGGCACACCAATATTACTTAAAATCCCCTTTGTTCCCTCCTTATCAGAAGCCAACTCTACGCCTAAAACCCCCGTGCCACTGGTCAACGTTGCCTGAATTCGCTTCTGATGAACCCCCTGCCCAAATTGGATCATGGATCGGCTACTCAACGCAGTCCAAGGAATACCCCTAATCTCAGCTTCCTTAACAATATTTTCGGTACTAGGACCCAAAGATGCCTGCGCCCAAAAATCTTGCAGATCCTTCAAGTCGTGCATCAGTTCAGCAGGTAAATAATGCCCAGTGGTGACAATGCTTTGGCACAGTCGAACGGCTGCCCGCATGGCATATCGTCCCGCCTGTTCATCGAGATATTCAAACACCACCTGATAAACTCCGGCATCGGCAGTTTCGCGGGTGCGCCCAAAGCTAACGCTCATACCTGCTAAAGTCTGCAGCTCCAGCGCCACATGCTCAACGACATGCCCCAGCCGAGTGCCTTCCTTAACCCGTTCTAAAAAGCTACCTTTAGGCGCACAGTCTTGAAGGGAGCAATGATCTACCAAACCGGGTAGCAGTTCGACCAACCCGTCGTAAAATCCTGGAATCTGGTGAGAAAAGACATCGGCTAGGTCTTCTAAATCTAACCGTAGAACAATTAATTTTTGGTGTCGAATGCTCCAATAGTTTGGACCACGCAGCGTTTGGGTTTTGAGAATTTTCATAACTAAATCACTGAGTTGTTTCGAGGCAGAGCAACAATTGCAGTCAGCGCAATAGCAGGTAAGTGTCTAGTCTGAACCTTTAAGAAGCTCATTAACCGTCCAGGGTGAACAGTTTTGCAGATTAGCAGGCTTAACATTTTGTGAAACAAATGAAGCGCTGTTTAGCTCGGCTCACGCGTGTCACTGTAAAACTTAATTAAACCCTCGGAGGGTGTTTTAAGCTCTTGGGAGGATGACGATTGAGGCAAATGCTTTTCGCGCTTTAGATCTTTAGGCGCTGGGGGTTAAAAGAGTTATAAAAATACCTTAGCTCTCTCAGTTGTCGATCGCCATGACCCGTCTATGGTGAAAATCATAGCGATCGCCATGACTCAAAATATGAACACGCAAATTATGGATACTAATCGGATCGGTCGAGCCCACCGTAGGAAAGCTAGCAAACAAAGCCTCTGCCGGGTCAACAACCGTGACTGTCCCTTTACCAATGACTTGGAAAACTCCCCCACTTTCAAATAAAGCGCAGGTATCTTCATCAATCCCAATCCCTAGCCTATCAGGATGGGAAGCCACTGCACTCATCAATCGTGCCATGCGATTGCGGTTATGAAAATGTTGATCAACAATCACTTCGGGCACAATCCCTAAACCCAGAGTCATATCGACTAGGGCACGATTGGGCGGTTCGCCACTACCGCCACCTGCAATCATCTGCAAGCCCATCACCGCGGCACCCGCGCTGGTTCCCGCTAGGGTTAGTGCGCCCAGTTGCGCCCGTTTTCGGACAATTTCCATAATGGGGGTATCGGCTAGCAAGCCACACAGCCTCAACTGATCTCCGCCCGTTAGAAAAATACCGGTACAGCGTTCCACATAACCCAGCCAAGCCGGATCTTCGCCTTGGGCTCGATCTTGAATATCGATGACTTCGATCGCTTTGGCACCCATTTCGCTAAAGATGGTTTCATAGCGGTTGCCAATAATGGCAGGTTCGCGAGAGGCGCAAGGCACAATGGCAATACGAGAATCTTCTCCCCCTGACCGTTGAAAAAAAGTCTGGAGGATTTGCTTACCTTGAATTTTGTCTTCGGCACCGCCAATAATCATGACGGCGTGTTTAGTAGGCTGGGGCATCCTTAGATCAAGGAACGTGAGGTCTGGTTGCAGTATCATATCGCTTCGAGACAGGAAGTGAGTTATCTGTTCCAATCGCTGATTTAGAGAAAGGGGGGTTCCTGTTCATCTTTTGAGATCAATGGGTCAATTAAAGGCAGACAGGAGCAAGGGTGATGTTTGGCAAGGTTGACCCTTGACTAGAAAGTTCGCATGAATTTGGACATTGCCCTAGATTCAGCTCAGTATCTCATTTTCTGCTCAACTTTTATCAGCTTGGCTCAGGGCTCTAGACAGCCTACCGATTTGAGGGCGCAGGAATAGTATTGAGGTTTACTCCAGTACACTAGGGAGTAGATGACTTTTGCTCGATCGCTTTGAACGGATTGAAACCTATGCTGACTCGGCAACCCCAACCAGAACCCACGTGGCGGGCGATCGCGCGTCTGTTGCGCTGGGATAAGCCTGCAGGACGACTAATTTTAATGGTTCCGGCGCTGTGGGCAGTGGTGTTGGCATCCCAAGGGAAGCCAGAACCCTTGCTAGTGGGGGTGATCATTTTGGGCACGCTGGCGACCAGTGCAGCAGGCTGTGTTGTGAATGATTTGTGGGATCGCAACATTGATCCCAAAGTTAAACGCACCCGCGATCGCCCCCTCGCCTCCCGGGCACTTTCGGTCAAAACCGGAGTGGGGGTGATGGTCGTTGCCTTGACCTGTGCGTTGGGCTTAGCGCAATACTTGAATCCGTTTAGCTTTTGGCTCTGTGTGGCGGCGGTGCCGTTCATTCTCTTTTACCCCGCAGCAAAAAGAGTGTTTCCGGTGCCTCAGTTGGTGCTGTCCCTTTGCTGGGGGTTTGCTGTGTTGATTTGCTGGAGTGCCGTAACTAGAGGCTTAGAACCGGCAACTTGGTTGCTGTGGGGAGCAACCGTGCTGTGGACTTTGGGGTTTGATACGGTTTATGCAATGGCCGATCGAGAAGACGATGAACGAGTCGGAGTGAAGTCAAGCGCTCGTTTCTTTGGACGATATGCAGCGCAAGCGGTAGCGCTGTTTTTTGCCGGAAGTGCAGGGTTGCTGGCGGGGTTAGGGGCTTTGTTGAATCTCAATCTGTGGTTTTGGGCTTCTCTAGGATTAGCGATTTTAGGGTGGGCTTACCACTATCAACTGATTCGTCCGGCAAAGCCTGCGGAAAGCGTTTATGGGCAGGTGTTCCAACAAAATGTTGGGGTTGGCTTTATTGTGTTGGTGGGGATGATTTTAGGATCTTGGTAAAGTTAAAGATAGGTTCCTAGACTGAAAATGGGAGGCGAGTTCGATGAAACAACGATTTCACGATCGCACAGAAGCGGGAAAGCTTCTAGCTGCTCAGTTGGGTGAGTATGCCGACCGTTTGGATGTTTGGGTGCTGGGGCTACCGAGAGGCGGGGTGCCTGTGGCGTATGAAATTGCTCAGGCTTTGAATTTGCCGCTCGATGTTTGTTTGGTCCGAAAGTTAGGGGTGCCAGGGCAGCCAGAACTAGCCATGGGCGCGATTGCTGCTGGAAATGTTAGGGTGCTGAATCCCGAAATTTTGGAGTCGATTAGGATTTCGCGCCTTGCCCTGCAACAAGTCATAGACAGCGAACAGCAGGAGTTAGAGCGCCGCGATCGCACCTACCGAGAAAATCGTCCTGAGCCAGATGTACAGGGGAAAACGGTGATTTTGGTGGATGATGGGATTGCGACAGGCTCAACCTTGCGAGCCGCGATCGCCACGCTTCGCCCCAAAAATCCTCAAGAAATAGTGGTGGCAGTGCCCGTAGCGCCTCTTTCCACCTGTGAAGCGTTAAAAGAAATTGTAGATAAAATTGTCTGTCTGACTCTGCCTGAGCGCCTTAACGCCATCGGCATGTGGTATGTTGATTTTTCCCAAACGTCTGATCAAGAAGTCCGTAATCTTTTGGCGCAGCAAACGATTACGACTGCATGACTAAATCTTGAATCATAATGCGATCGCAGCGCGCCCCTGTCGTCTTGAACGTCCCTTTTGAACTTAGATTTTGAATCTACACTAGAAAATATCCCTTTCCTCATCTGCGCAAACGCCATGCAAGTTCGGTTCCAAGTCATTCGCCAAAACGCCGATACGCCGCCCTGGGTTCAAACCTATGACTTAGAAGTTGACCCCGGCAACACCATTCTCGATTGCCTGAATCGCATTAAATGGGAACAGGATGGCGGCTTGACCTATCGCAAAAATTGCCGAAACACGATTTGCGGAAGCTGTTCTATGCGAATCAATGGGCGATCGGCTCTGGCCTGTAAAGAAAATGTAGGCAATGAAGCAGCTCGGCTCCAAACCATTGCCGCCACCCGTCCTAGCGCCACGGCTGAGGCGGTTCCAACGTTTACGATCGCCCCCATGGGCAATATGCCCGTCCTTAGAGATTTGGTCGTGGATATGCAAAGCTTTTGGGACAATTTACAAGCAGTTGATCCTTATGTGAGCACTGAGGCGCGGCAGCTTCCCGAACGAGAATTTTGCAGTCTCCCGAAGAACGCGATCGCCTCAACCAAGTCGGCAACTGTATTCTCTGCGGAGCTTGTTACTCGGAGTGCAACGCCCGCGAGGTCGATCCAACCTTTGTAGGACCCCATGCTCTTGCCAAAGCCTACCGCACCGTTGCCGATGCCCGCGACGGACGCACCGAAGCACGCTTAGAGCATTACAGCCAAGGCACAGCAGGGGTGTGGGGCTGCACTCGCTGTTCCTTCTGCGATACGGTTTGCCCCATGGAAGTCGCGCCGATGGAGCAAATTGGCAAAATCAAACAAGAAATTCTCGATCGCCAAGACAATCAATCTAGTCGCCCAGTTCGTCATCGCAAAGTGCTAATTGACCTGGTCAAGGAAGGCGGCTGGATTGACGAGCGAAAGTTTGGCATCAGAGTCGTCAGCAATTCCTTCCGAGATTTGCGCGGGCTCCTCAGCTTAGGGCCCTTGGGTCTGCGGATGTTGGCACGAGGTAAATTTCCCTTGGGGTTCGAGCCTTCAGCAGGCGTAGAAGAGGTGCGATCGCTCATCGAAGCCGTGCAAAATTTGGAAGCGCGATCGACCCAACCCCCCAAATCTTAACGAGTTCAATCCAGCCTACGACCGAAAAAAAGCCATAAAACCGCCTGTTCCCCTGCCAAATCTTTCGGGAACCCTAGTCCTAGTAGTCTGGCAAGGATGAAGTGAGGGTTGGGAGTGGAGGGGTAGAGGGGTGGAGGGGTGAG
>JAAUPA010000086.1 GCA_012034615.1 Leptolyngbyaceae cyanobacterium CSU_1_4
ATTGCTCCTATTTTGATGGCTAACGAGTATTACAGAATTCAAGCAGCTTTTCTCTTATTAGAGAATCGTCCCTACCATTCTGGGGGACTTCCAAACCTTTCAAAGTCCCCCGAGAATGAGGGATTTAGGGGGCAATTTGGGGGGCGATTTAGGGGGCGATTTAGGGCGTTGTTTAATTGCAACTCCCTTAGCTCAATTGCAAAACTGCTTGATGATAATTTCTAAGCATCGATCGATGACCTACGCTCAGATAAGTCATGTTCGTTTTCTGCAACTGCTCATACAAGCGTTTTTCATTGGCAATATCTAACCCGCTAGTCGCCTCATCCAGAATCGCATAGGTAGGTTGTGTTAAAAATAGTCGGGCAAAAACTAGCCGCTGTTGTTCTCCAACCGACAAAAGTTTTGACCAATCTTCGATTGCATCTAGCCCACCAAACCGCGTTGACAAATCGGGTAAATTGCCTTGCTCCAGCGCTTGCAAAAGCTGTTCATCTGTAAAGTTTAGGGGCGAATGAGGATAGGCTAGCTGATGGCGCAAGCTGCCTAAGGGTAAGTAAGGACGCTGAGGTAAAAATAAAATTTTCTCTAGGGGAGGACGGGTAATGCTGCCGGAACCTGCCTGCCATAGTCCGGCGATCGCCCGTAACAAAGAACTTTTCCCTACGCCACTTTTTCCCATAATTAACAACGATTCTCCGGGTGGCAGCCTGAAGGAAAGATCTTGGATCAGCACCGTTTGATAATCCGGAGTATGGAGGGTTAAATGATCTAAAATGATGCGATCGCCTTCGATCATCTGAATCACAGGCGCATTGAGAGGAATAGGAATCGTCGAAGTTTCTAGACAATCGAGGCGATCGACACTTGCAATCAACGCCGTTAGCTGTTCAAATTGCTTAATTACCAGGGCAAGCGCCAATAGAATAATTCTGAAGGCAGTACTTGCCTGAGCTTCTACTCCAATTTCCTGCTGTCCTGATAAAATTGCAGGGGCAAGAATTAAGGCAGGCAAAAGGAAAGTCAGGTATTGATAACCGTTTTGAAAAAAGTTAAGTCCTAGCTGCCAACGAATTAAGTGATTAAAGTTGTGAAAGACAGCTAAAAACCGCTGCCAGACTTGCTCAGACTCTAATGCTTGTCCTTGGTAGGAAGCGATCGCCTCAGCGTTTTCGCGCACCCGCACCAAGCTAAATCGAAAGTCTGCTTCACGCTTTAGCTGCTCGGCGTTAATACCCACTAGCGATCGTCCAAACACAGCAGTTGTAACCGTAGTGCCAACAATAGCGTATAGGATGAGGAACACCATAAGTGGCTTTGAAATCGACCAAAGAACACCTGTAAATGCCGCTAGCTGTAATACTGCATCGAAGGCAATGACAATGAAAAAGAGAGACTGTTGAGTCAAGGTTTTAATATCTTCCGCAATGCGCTGATCAGGGTTATCAATCAATAGGTTAGCGTTGAGTTGATAGAAACGCTGATTTTCTAAATATTGCTTGAGCGCGCGATCAGTTAACCATTTGCGCCAGTAAAGACTCAACTTTGCCTGAATGTAAGTTTTCAGAGATAAAAACGGCAAACCCAATAGGATCACACCTAGAAACTGAATAAGGGCTTGTGAAAATCTCTCTGGCTCCCGTGCTGCCAGCGCAGAGGTAACTTCTCCCAAAAACACGCTCACCAGCACGAGCAACGCCGCGCTCATCAAGCCCAGCAGCAGCAATGCTCCTAATAAAGCCAATGCCCCCCATTTTCGGACGATACCCAGTAGGGTCTGGCAACGCGCCAAACGGTTGCTAAATTAAAGTTTGTACCACTCTTTATTCTCTCCTCTGGAATGCTACTGATCATTGGCTAGAACAGGTTGAGAGATTGAGGTCAGTTTTTGAAGAAGCAAAGCATCGATCGCCCAGGCTCCGCCTCCGTTGATTAAAAAGAACAAATAGCCTAGCGAGTAAAGAGATGCCATTTCTAACGGTGAAATGTGTAGTCCCTCTGCTTTGAGGTGAAAGTAAATTGCAATGAGCATGGTTAGCAATAACGCCATTGCATTCAGGCGGGTCAAAAAACCGATCGCGAGTAGTAATGCACTCACAATTTCTATGTAAGCCGCACAATAGGTGAGGAAAACTGGATAAGGCAGACCAATCACCCCAACGACATTGGTTGCAAACCCTTGAACATCTGCTAATTTGGCAAAGCCGTTATGAACAATCAGCACACCCATTCCCACCCGTAAAATTGTCCAGGCAATCTTTAAGCCCAGTTGCTCTGTAGAACTGGATTTGAGAATATTTCTGAACCGCGAAAAATTAGTAAATTTTGTGTTTTGAGTAACGGTCATGGTATGAGTTTCCTAGTCATTCAAATTGGATAGGGATAGCTGTCTAGATTGCTCACAAACAGTAAATCTATCATTACAATGATTTCGCAATAGCTTAGAAGATCTTTACCAAACTTAGGGCGACTACAAATCTTGCTCATTCTGATTAGTGGTCTGATTGGTAAACTTTACGGGTCAATTAACCTTGAATTGCGAGTCGATCGCTAAGCTCAAATGCCACGGTTGGTTAGGGTAAAGCTGCAATAGCCGATGATGATAAGGCAATAGCGATCGACGATGCCCAACGCTGACAAAAGTAATCGTAGATGCCCGTAGTATTTCATAAAGCATGGCTTCTGAGGATTCATCCAACGCACTTGTGGCTTCGTCTAAGAGAGCATATTGAGGTTGCGTTAAGAACAATCGGGCAAAGGCAAGGCGCTGCTGTTCGCCGATGGACAACACCTTCGACCAATCCTCGATCGCCTCTAATCCGCCGAACCGTTCGACCTGTTGAGCCAGATCAACTTGCTGTAATACTTGCCATATTTGCTCTGAAGCCGCGATCGCCCTGGGATATAAAAGCTGTTGGCGCAGAGAGCCGACCATCATGTAAGGACGCTGGGGTAAAAACAACTGAGAAGGCGGAGAAGTAATGGTGCCAGAGCCAGTTTGCCAAAGAGTGGCGATCGCCCGCAGCAGCGAACTTTTACCCACGCCACTTTCTCCCATAATCAGCAGCGGTTGGTCGGTTGCGATCGTGAGTGATAGATCCTGAATCAAAATGGTTTGCGTTTGAGGAAGATGTAGCGTCAAATGGTGCAATGCTAGGGGAGAGCCGCTTACAATTTCAATCTGGGCAGGTTCGATTTGAGCCATTGCCTGACTGAGACGATCCAGGCGATCGCTGCTTGCCACAAATGCACTCAACTGATCAAGCTGGGTAATGACTAATCCTAGCGCCAAACCCACCCGCTCAAAGGCTGCTTGAGACTGACTGACCCCCCAATTTCGAGTTCACCTGCAAACAGTCGCGGTGCCAGAACGATAAATGGCAAAATAAACGTGATGTACTGATAGCCATTTTGAAATAAAGTTAGGTTAAATTGCCAGCGAATTAAGCGGTTAAAATTGCGAAATGCAGATAGAAATCTTTGGTGAACGTGTTGATATTCCGAGCCTTCTCCTTGATAAAAGGCGATCGCTTCTGCATTCTCACGGATTCTCACCAAGCCATAGCGAAAATCGGCTTCGCGCTGAAGTTGCTCTGTATTAATACTAATTAATATTCGCCCAAAAACAAAAGTGCTAACGACTGTCCCAGCGATCGCATAGATTAGCAACACAGCAAGCAACGACTTAGAGATAAACCAGAGAACAGTAAAGAAACCAATAAACTGCACAATAGAATCAGAGGCAATCACTAAAAGATTAATTGCCTGTTGCGTAAAGTTGCGAACGTCTTCGGTGAGCCGCTGATCGGGATTGTCAATCTGAGGCTGAGAATTTAGATGGTAAAAGGTGCGATCATAAAAATATTGATGCTGGAAGCGATCGCTTAACCAACGTCGCCAGTACAGCCCCAGTAAATCCTGAAGGTAAGACTTAAAAGACAGGGCTGGAATGCTAAAAAGAATGATGCCCAGAAAGAATAAAACACCTTGAAGAAAACGACGCTGATCCTGAGCTGCCAACGCTGACAGTAACTCACCGCGTTGTAGGGTTTCCCAAATTAACAGGCTGCTGCTGCTCCCCGAAAAGACCAGTAATCCTAGGAATAAACCTATTGCGCCCCGCCGTTCTTCAGAAACCCAGTAGGGACGCGCCACTCGCCAAAACTGCCGCCATCGCCGTAATTTCATGCAGAATGCCTAGCCTGTTTTCCTCTAAACAATTTGCTGACCCGATGCGCCTAACGGTCTACATAAGTCAACAAAATTGGCACGACAATTTGCAATTCGTCGTCCATCAGTAATTGAGGACAAGAGGAATTCCTAGCCAGCGTAAGTCAAGCATTTTTTGTTGCACCTGTTCATCAAAGCTGAGTTCTAGCAGCGGTAATGCTCCTGGCTTTACTGCTATCACCCCTTCGCGTTGCAACATATTGATAGAGTCGGTTAACTGAATGGTTGTGTCAATGGTGACGGTTGTCCGGGTCAGTCGTTTCATTCCGGCAGCATGGTTAAGCAACCCTTGATGAATGGGTGAAGTGCGATCGAGCAAAGCAATCAGCGAGACAGCATCGGGAATGACAAAGCAAAGTGGCTCGTTTTGCAAACGCAGATTGGCTGCCGCAAAGTTAACAAATGTATCGGAATAGTTGAAATCCTGGGGTTGGGGTAACAAATCAAATGGGCGATGGCTCATGTCTAGGGTTTGCCGTAAAGCCATCCCAAAGGGCGATGCCCGATTGTGCGGCTGTGCCCGCGATCGAAAGTCAATTCCAGACTGGGCAGCGTGATTTTGTGCGGCAATCTCATCCTCCACCCAGATCAGTTCTAGATAAATATTCTCAAAAAAGAGCGATCGGGATGCCGTTCCTTGCTGAGGACGGCGCAATACTTCAGTCATGCTCGTTAAACCCAAATCGGTAAGGGTCGAACATTCTACAGCAGCTTCAACACAGATAAATAAATGATCAATTTCTAACAAGGAGTCTCTGGTGAGAACAGATGAAGGTAGAGGCATAAACAATGTCCTGCAAAACTTGAACGTTGAAACACTGCTAATTCAAATAAAATATTTAGGGTGGGCAGTTTCCGTAGATAGGGTGAGCTATGAATCTTTTCTAATAATAATTATTCTCATTAACATCAAATTATGAAAGGGGTCAGTTGTCAACTGTATCTTGAAAGATAACTTGTAATCCTTCCCAACCCAACTGAATGTATAATTTGCAACTCAGTATATTTAGAAATACAAAGTCTCCCTGTAGGTAAGCAATTATAAAATTTTGATTAGATTTGAAATGTTGGTTAAAATGAGGGACAGCTTTTGCTTTAGCCTATGGTTACTTTCGTATAGTGTTTTAGCTATCTGGCTAGGAAACCCTTGCTCTAAGCAAACAAGTTCAGCAGCAGGAAACCATAAAGCAGCCAGTTGAAAGGATACGATCGCTAAAGTTCGGTGGATAAAGTTCAGTTCTTCATGGCTAGGATCTTCCGGTGGCTAAGAAAAAAGCGGTTAGCTTAGGGGTGGCAACCCATTTTGATTACCAAGTCTTACCTTCGGCGCAGCGGGAAATTGTCCAGCAGCGGACGGGTGAGATCCGGGAACGATTGCAGCGATCGGCGCAAGACATTTGGGAAATTGGGCAGCGCTTGGCGGATGTTCGGGTTCAACTCAAGCATGGTCAGTTTGAGGCATGGTTGAAGGCTGAATTCGATTGGAGCCGTCGTACAGCTTACAACTTTATCAATGTTTACGAAACCTTCCAAGAACGTGCAAATCTTGCACAAATCGATATTGCTACATCGGCGCTCTATTTGCTGGCAGCACCCTCAACGCCCCAGGGTGTCAGGGATGAGTATCTTCAGCAAGCCCGGGAAGGGAAGAAGGTAACTCACAAAGATCTGCGCGAAACCATGGAGCGCGATCGCCCCTTATCCCTGTTTGCGAGCAGTGCAGAATCTCTAGGTAGTGCAGAAAGTAATGTAGAGAAACGCGAGCCTTCGCTTGAAATTGTGACGTTAATTCCCCGTGCTGAACACGCCAGTGTCATTGATGTAGCGGCACAGGCAATTCTCGAAAAACCAATTCTCGAAAAACCTGTTACACCGGAACCCTCTAGGCTGATCCCTCGGCTGAAGTCAGGCTGGTATTCCCTGAATCAACGGCATCTCTTGTTTTGTGGAGATACAGCTACGGCTGATTTTTATGAGGCGATTCCTGACGCGGCTTTTGCCTTGGCAGCAACGGCAACCGATTGGGATCACGATTGGCTAGTGGACGGGGCAAAATCGGTGACCATTCTGCCCGAGTCGGAACTGCAAGAAAATTTAATAGAGCAGTTGATTTTGATGTTCTCGAAGCCGGAGGAAACGGTGCTGTTTCCTTGGTTGCCAAATCGACAAATGATTGCGATCGCCCATCGCTTAGGACGTAAAGTTGTGGCAGGAGATGCTTCATTAGAGCGGTGCCAGTTAGCAGTCCAGGCTGCTGGATGGGAAGTGGAGGCGATCGCTCTAAACCGGTAGGCTGTTCTGATGGGTGCGATTGAGAAATGGGTGCGATTCACGGCACCCGTCGTAGCCAGCCATTCAGCGTAAATCGGCTATGGGAAAAAGCCCTAGAAGAACATTGCACAGGCAGCACTTCATGCATCAGACGGCTGTCAAAAAAGACAATGCTATTGTTGCGCGGGGTCACGATTTTGCAGGGTTCTAGCTCTTTTTGTCCGCCATTTTTTAGCTCGGTGTCATAGATTTTTAGCTCACCTCCCGAAAATGCCTGAGGTTCTTGGCAAAAATAATAAACGTAAGTCAGTTGACGAGTCACGGTAGGAACATCGCCTGAATCGTTATGGACTTTGTAAAAGCAACCGTCATTATGAGCAGTCATCTGCATTTCGACCTCAGAAATTTCAAACGCTGGCATTTTGAGCTGTCGCAGAATGGTGGGCAGCAAGGTCATGATTTTCTGGCTCAGCAAGTGGTAGAGATCTGGATATAAGGTGGCATAAAGAATGGCAGATTGACGGTAGTTATCGGCAGCCGTAGTGGTGGTTGAGCGGATAAAATTGGCTTCTTGGCTAAGAGCTGTATGAAGGGCAGCGGCGTGGTCAGTGGGGTTTAAAAAGTTGTCAAGTTGAAAGCATTGGGTGGGTAAGAACAGGGATGAATCGGGGGACAGAGCGGGGGCTAGGGAACTGCTTGCCGGAACGTTGAGGGGAATGTTTCCAGGATGAGTTTCGGGAACGGATGCACTTTGAGTGCTGATGAACAGAGCAGGTTCAGTCACGATACCGATAATATCGGCGCTAGAAATACAGAGAGAAGTTTGTCCGTTAGGAATTTGCAACAGATCAGGGGGAACGACGACTCCTTGCGAGGATCTCGAAGCGATCGCCTGGGATTTTGCCAGCATCACTTGAAATAGCTGGGACAACAGCGGATGATCGGGCTGAAGTGCTAAATGATATTGGTGTCCGGCGGTGAGGAGCAGCGTCACTTGACAGGTTTTTAAGGAGGACTGAAGTGGGATGACAGAGCGATCGCCAGACTGCCGTTTTGCAGACTGTTGTTTTGCAGGAGGTTTAGGTAAAAATGAACGTTTTGTAGGCATACGTTTTGTGGGCGTAGTTCAAGGAGAATAGGAAACTAGACGAGCCGAATTAATTCTGTCACTTGATATTGATTGACGGGCACTAAATCCATTTGTTTTGCCGATCGTATTGCCGTTAAAATTTGACCACTCAGGGCAACTCGCCCCTGGTAAACGCCCATCGTCAAGCCATCCATAGACTGATATTCAATTCTGACCACTGCCCATTTTGCATCTTGCTTAGAATGTTCTAAAAATAGCTGCAACCGCTGAGACGGAATCCATTGCAGCAGTCGGCGCAGCAAGGATTTAAGTTGAGGTTCGCCTAGTTTAACCACTTTGCCCCGCTTGGCATAGCTCAGCCAATCCCAGCCTTCTTTCATCCAAATCTCGCGTTCAGCAATTTGCTCAAATTTTCCTAAACCCGCCCACCCTCGATAAAATGCGTACAGGTCAGAGGGCGTGCCCTGTTGATGTACTAAGGCATCCAGCATTTCTAGCTCTAAATGTCCCCAGTAGCGTCCAGACGGCAAGTCTACCAAGGTTGGAGCGTATTGGTGTCCGCCAAAATGGGTGCAGCGCCAAATGCGCAGGCGATCGCCACTAAAGTCTTGGCGCAATTTGTCGTAAATTGGGAAGCCAAACCGAGCGCAAGCCGCATCGACATTACCATGGGTGCAAATGAGCAAATCTCTGGTTTGATTGATTTGGCGATAGGGTTCAAAGGGCGCTAAATCGTTTGTAGAAGCGATCGCGCCCCGTTCCCCTACCCGTTTTAATAGCGCGATCGCCAAAGGCATCACTTCGGCTTCAGGCACTAAATATTCGTGCGCCTCAAATTCACTAAATACAGAGGTCGCTTGACGATAGTAAAGAACGCGACGATATCCAGGCTGAGAATACGCTCGATCGGGAGCAATGGCGATCGGGCGTAATTTAATCCCTCGCAGCACGAGCGTTTTGATGAGGGCAAACACAGGCTGAACGCTAGGATCTTCTTGAAAGACCTGAGCCGACCAAGGCTGAGGCAGCTCCACCACCAGCCAATGCTGGGCTAGGGGCGCTGAGCCGATCGGATCTTCGCCGTTCGCCTTCGAGACGAGCGAACAAAAACGACAATCGGTCAGCTTTTCGGGAGTCAGCGTCATGAGGAGGTTAGGAGAGAGTGCTAAAGTCGGCTTTGCTAATTTGATTGCGATCGATGCCCGTTAAGATCGCCAAAGCATCATTACCCGCTTTCACCAGCAGATTATCGCCGCGTTGCCTAAAGCTGAGTTGTCCAAAGGTCAAACCTGCCGACAGCCCTAGCCGATCTTGCTTGTCTTTAAAGTCAAGAAATTTGTCGTTACCCGCGCCCGTTTCTAGGGCAAAGGTATCTCGTCCTCGTCCACCTGTGAGGCGATCGCTCCCCAAACCGCCCAGTAAGATATCGTTGCCGCGATTGCCCACCAGCGTATCATTGCCACCTAAACCACTAATGCGATCGTTGCCCCCTAGCCCATCGATCGTATCTTTGTCCTCAGTTCCGGTTAAAACATCAGCGGCGGCAGTCGGTTGAAGGAGACTGATAGGTGGAGTCACCGGGCTAGGCGCGGGAGTTGGGATTGGAGCTGGAATCGGCACCTGGCTAGGATTATCAACAAAGTTAACAATAGCGCTTCTGGCACTAGCATCAACCGTGTAACTAGAACTGGGTTGCAGCGTATAGGTAACGGTTTGCAGCCCTTCTGCTTGGTTGTCGGGGAAAATGGGCAGCGTAATGGTTGCAGTTCTGGAAGTAACCGTGAAATCAAATCCAGAAAAGTCTAAGTCACCTTCAGGAGGAACATTGGCTCCGGTAAAGCTGAGTTTAAATAAGTCTAACTGAGTGAGAGATTGAGGGACATTCCCTTTAACCGTCAGCTTCAGACCTCCTGAAGGCGGAGCTTCATCTAATTCAAAGCGAAAGGTAATTGCCGTTCCCTGAGTTTCGATGAGGGTGCTCGGCGTGGCAGAAAATTTTACAGTGGTCATAAATTTTAGGAAATAATTTTGGGATGCTTTTGGGGGTGAATGCAATCCTGCTCAAGCGATCGGGCACTATGAATCGCCGCTAGTAAATTATCATAAGGAAGTGAGCGCGATTAATTTACAGATAGCCGTGGGGCAAGCGTCTCGCTTGCGGGCAAGATGCCCACACTACGTCTGACATTTCCACACGTCTGAAATTAGACTAGTCTACTTAGCAAGTTTATCGTATTTGATTATCAATTGTGGCATTGCTGCATGAAAGTATAAATCCTTGAAATGCTATTGCTCTGATCGCCTTCGAGTATTGCCTCTGCCAGGAGTACAGACATTAAGCCAAGGCAAAGTATCTGTACTCCCATCGGCGAATTTTGACTTAAGCAAAAATTGCAGCGGCGTTTTGGCTAAACGTATTCGTGGTTTGCCAAGTCACGATCGCCAGCAAATCATCGCCTTTAGAGATTTTTTACCCCATCATCGCTGTCTGCAAACGAAAGTCCGGTGCCGCCGCCTCTAAACTGGGTTTCTCCAAGTTGAAAGTTTTTAACGGTAACGTAACCTTCGCCTGCATTCAGCACCACTGCCGCCGCACCAGATCCCAACCAGACCGTATCCATGCCGATGCCTGCATTAATTAAATCACCGCCGCCGTTGGCATAGATCGTGTCATCGCCAGAACCACCCAGAATTGTATCTGCCTGAGAACCACCGTAGATTAAATCATCACCCGCCCGCCCAGTCAAAAAGTCTTCGCCGCCATTACCGTAGAGAATGTCATTGACTTTGCCACCTGCCAAAGTTTCCGACGCATCAGTACCATAAAGCGTTTGGGGTGAATCGCTGCCACCGCCGAGGGTCTTGATCGCCAAGGTGGGGACTTGTCCGGTTGTGGAACCGACCGTATGAAAAATGCCATAGCTGTTGCGCCCATCAATATCTGTGTTGCCATAAAACCCGCTGATGGCTAATCCATCATTATTCGTTGGATCGATCGCCCATTGCCGAATCAGCGTCGTCACATCCCAAACGTACAGCCCATCATTGCCTACTTGAACGGTATCAACGGCGTTTTCACCCTTTGCACCATAGTCAATATCGGTAATGTTGCCGCCGGGTTGGGTGGTGAACGGAGCAGTCAAGTCATAAGCACTGAGAGAAACGGGGCGATCGTCTGTGGCTGGAATCAACGTAGGAGCCAGGGATGAATCCTGCTGAAGGGTTAGCGTAACGGCGAATTCTTGATCTAGCAGATCGGAGGGCAGGCTAGCCGGATCAAACTGCAAGAAGGAAAGGGTTTCTCGATCGGGGAAGCCAATCACATTTGCTTTATCAGACAACAGCCGGACATTACTCCGTGAACTGATATTGCCCTCGTAGGTGTAGTAGGCATCGCTTGCCGCTAAGGTCAGCGTCGGTTCTGAAATGGGAGGCGGATCAACAATAAGCTGTGGGCTAACGGCAAGGTTGAGAACATATTTGCCCGTTTCAATCCCGGCACCAGGAAAAACCCAACCCGAACCACTGCCCGCGATCGCCGGATTATAAGCGTCGTTGCCAATCTGGCTAATGCCCACGTAGTAGGTGCCATCTGCACTTGCCGTGAATTCCAAATAAGGATCATTAAACACCGAGAAGACTTCATCTGGAGCCGCCTGGAAGCTATTTGCGCCCGTTTTGTCAAGTTCTTGCCCGGTGCTATCCAAGACGCGAATTTGAGCGAATTCCAGCTTTGAACCAATCTCAGCGGCATCCACATCAATCACCAGCTTTTGCCCCGCCAGCAAATCAACTTTGTATAAGTCAACATCTTCAGTGCCATCAATGGTGATGGACTCATCGGGACTGAGTTCGATCGAATGTTCAGCAATTTCGCCATCGAACGAGACAGTTGAGTTGATTGCACTTAAACCAGTGGCGATCGCCGTCTCTAGGGTGTCGTTAGATTCTTCAGTAGAGCTAGGCACTTGGTCGGGTGTATCAACAATTGTGAATGTGCCACTGCTCGCATCGGGGTTAACCTGATAGCCCTCGCCTGCTTCAACGCTAAACGTAGCGGTTTCCAATCCTTCAGTTTTGCCGTCCTCTGCAACTGCAACGCTGACACTGGCATTTTTTTCTTTAATGCGGAACGTAAAGCTGGTGTTATCGGGCGATGCGCCGACCAATTCACCCCCTTCAGCAGTCAAACTCTTAGGATTAAATTCCAACATTTCCAGGGCCTTAACCGTGATCAGCACGCCGTCTGGGGGGGAGTAGCGCTCAGGCTGAAATTTACCTTGGCGATCGTTCCTTCAGATTCAATCAAAACTTCCGGCTCTGTACTGACGCTCACCTGAATTTTAGAGTCAGGATTATCCTTAATTTGGATCGTGCCGCCGTTTTGGTTCTCGTCAACAAAATAGCCTGCACCCGGACGAAGGGCTACATTAAACTCCTCAATTCCTTCAATAATGTCGGTGCTGTTAAATACTGGCAGCGTAATGGTCGCCGTCTGCTCAAACATCTGGAAGTAGAAGCCACTCACCGCACCATCAGCAACTGCTACACCGCCAGAAAATTCAGCATCAAAAATGGCAAACTCGTTGAGGAAATCTTGGGCATTGCCGCTAACGTAAACCTGCGTACCGCCTGGAGGTGGGGGAGCGCTAAGTTTGAAGGTGAGGGTTAACTGAGTTTTCTCAGATTCGATTAGCTCAGTTGTACTCAGTTCTAGACTGGCGATCGGGCCACCCTGCACTACCGCCACATCTTCGAGGGAGTCATAGAAAGTGACAGTAGAGCTATTTAAATCAGAGGTTGTGTAACCCTTGCTCTCAACAATTGAAAAAGTGGCTGTTTCTTCACCATCGGTTTCCACTTCTTCGCGGTTGCTAGGATTGAGCACGATCGTGGCAAAGGATTCCTCTAAGAGAAACTTGAAGCCAGTGGGTTTGCCTTGTGCATCGTACACCGCATCTAAAAACTGACCGCCTCTAGTAAACGGTTTGCCGTTGAGATTACCGCCGTAGGCAACGCTATAGTCTCCGGGTTCAACACCACCAAAGTATTGTGTTAAATCAACATCGCTATTAACAAAAACCTCAACGCCGCCTTCTGGAATGTCGCCCTCGGCAGTAAGCACCAAGTTAAGGGCTGCACCCGATCCTTCAGGAGCGGTTTCCACCAATAAATTTGCAGCTTGAATATCGAACCCAAGGCTGTCAAAATCGTTGCCATAAACGCCTGCTACAGTGAGCAGAGAAATCGCTGGACCCGTGCCGTCACCGCGTGGAATAGCAGTAGGCGCAGCCAAAAACCCTTCATTCAGGTTGATATTTAGCGTATACTCGCCCGTGCCAAATTCGTTCTCATCGGTGCTAGAAAATCCGCCCCCGCTACCGGGTTGGTTCGGATCATATTTGCCGTTGTCGTAGAGGCTCACACCCACGTAGTATTCGCCATCTGTTTCAGCGGTAAATTCAATGTAAGATTGGAAGTTTGCTTCAAAAATTTCATCGGGGGCAGCGCCATCATCGTTGCTGGCTAATGGTGTTCCTGTGCCGTCAAAAACCCGCAGCCAAGTATCAACTTTGCGACCTTCCTCAAACTGATTAGAATCCGCGTCGATGTAGATTTTGTCTCCCGCCTTGAGGCTGACTTTGTAAATATCGACATCTTCACTGCCGTCAATATAAAGCGTCGAGCCATCTGCATTTTCGTAAGAGTTGCGGAATCCAAAAGCCAACGTACTGGTAAACGAGGTTTTGTTGTTTGTGGTGCTGAGGTTGGTATCAACTGCCTTCTCAATGCTGTCATTTGGTTCGTTCACCTCCAGCACTGGAGCTTGATCTGGCGTATCAACAACTTTAAACTCACCAACGATCGCCTCTGGATTCACCTGATAAGTAGGGGCATCTTGTAACGTGAAACTGACTTCTTCTAAACCTTCGGCTATGCCATCATCGGCGATCGCCAACTCAATTTTGGCATTCTTAGCCGTGATCTTAAAGTCGAATCCGGTCGGAGTTACCCGCGCAATGGTGCCGCCTTCAGTTTTAATGCTCGCTAAGTCAAACTCGCTAATGTTGGGAGCCACCACCGAGACAGTCAAGCCTTCTGCGGGGGGTGTAGCGCTGAGAGAAAAGTTATGTACCGAAACCGTTTTTTCTGACTCGATCAAAATTGCAGGTTTTGTACTCAAGCTCACCTGAATTTGCGAGTTCTCATCATCAATCACATTTAGCGTCAGGGAGCCAGCGTCACTAGCGATCGTGTATCCTGGGGTTTCCTGCAAGCTCAGCCCCACCTCTTTTATGCCTTCCAAACCTTCATCCTTAAAGGCAGAAAGCGTCAGGGTAGCCGTCTGTTCCGTGACTTTAAAGAAAAAGCCGTTGGCAGATCCATCGGGTGCTGGGAATGCGCCGCCCGTCACCGTGGCATTGAACAGATCAAACTCAGACAGGAGCCGCGTACCGGATGTATCGCCCTGAACGTAGACCAATACTCCTTCTGGTGGCGGTGGTTCACTCAGATTAAAAGTGAGAGTGGCAGTGTTACCAGTGGCTTCATTGAGAGTCGTGGTATCAACGCTGAGGCTGATTTCTGGCGTGACGCTGGGGGCAGGAACTTCAGCAAAATTTTCGTAGAAAGTAACCGTGGAACTGCTGGCGCTGTCATCTATGCTGTAGCGATCGCTGGGCTGGAGCGTAAAGGTTGCCTCCTCATTGGATATAGCATCACTATTGTCCATCGGACGCAGATTGAGCAGCGCCTTGGATTCGGTCATCTTGAACTTAAAGCCAGTCGCTTCGCCAGCTTCGTTGAAAACAGCGCCCACTAACTCGCCACCAATCTGAAACGGACGCTCGGCTAGGAATGCAAAATAATCACGAAACTGAATGTCGCTGTTAACGGTCACGATCAAACCATCTTCAGGGATTTCGCCCTCTGCGGTTAGCACGAATGACAAAATTGAAGTGCCATCATCGGACGATTTGGTAATGGCTGGGGCAATTAAGTTATCCTCGCCACCAAACAGTGCCGCAACAGTCTGCAAAGAAACAGTCGTCATAGAATCTCCTGAGTTGTTAGTTAAGGTTTCAGTTAGGGTTAATGTCGTCGTGTTTGCATCAGGATCAATGCTGTACCCTTCTCCAGGCTGGAGAGAAAAAGTCAGCGTTTCGGTGCCTTCTACGTCACCATCATTTAAAATGGCGATCGCAATTGACGCATCCTGTTCTGTAATCCGAAAATCAAAGCCGCTGGCATCAAGGTTTGGGTCAGGGAAAATACCACCTTTAATGTCTAATGTATTAACGTCAAATTCCCGAATGGCATCCACAAAATCGCTGTCGAGAGTAACGGTTAGACCCTCTGGTGGGGGTGGTGCACTCAGGCGAAAATTGAGGAGTAAAACTGTCGAGTTGATTTCTTGGAGCTTGGTAGGAGCGGCACTGAAGCTAACAACGGTCTGAGTGGTTGAATTCATAAGAGAGGAATCTTGTGATTACAGCGCAAATCGGCGTTGCTGAATCAGCGTATGAATTTGCCCCCTAAATCCCCATTCTGGGGCAGGACTTCCGAACCTCAAGGTTCCCCAAAATGGGGGATTTAGGAGACCATCAGAGCCATAGCATCTCAAGGATTCATACTTCCATTCAGCAATGCTCGCAACTATCTTGTGTAGCGGTTATCTTTTGCGTGCTGATCTTTGATTTGAGAATAGGACTGATTTGAAATAGAAGAAACTTCCCGCAAGATGAAAACTCATGCCTACGGGAAGCGATCGCCGCATCCCTTGATGCTTTGGGAGCTATTCTGCTTTAAAGAACAGTCCAAAACACCAAGGATTCATATTAACTAGCCCGAAGCTAGACACAGAGTCTAGATCGTGGCAAAGTTGCTTGCAGCATTCAGGCTACTGACACTCGCAAAGCTAACCTTTGCCAGCACTTCACTGCCCGCAAGAACTTCAGCAAAGTCACTGCCCTGTTTAAAGGTCAGATCACCGAACTTCAGTCCATCTGCCAAGCTCAGCTTAGTTTGACCAACTTGGAAGCCGTTGATTGTGTCAGTGCCATCGCCCTTGCGAAGCACCACCACATCGCTGCCGCCATTTAGCCAAATCGTATCCTTGCCAGCACCACCGGAAATTGTGTCATTCCCAGCGCCACCGTAGATGAGATCATCACCTGCGCCGCCATTGAAGACATCGTTGCCGCCGTTGCCAAAGAGGATATCGTTGCCATTTCCTGCATTGAAGATGTCGTTGCCGGAACAGCCAAAGACGTTATCGTTGCCGTCACCTGCGTTGAAGATGTCGTTGCCACCATTGCCAAACAAGTTATCGTTGCCAGCACCACCGTTGAGGGTGTTGTTGCCAGCATCGCCAAACAGGTTTTGGGATGCGGTAATGACTGGAACTACTGGGTCAGGCGTAACAGGAGGCGTAACGGGAGGCGTAACAGGAGGTGTAACGGGAGGTGTAACAGGAGGTGTAACGACTACCACTTTGCTGTCTTCAATCGTGATAGCGACCGCGTTAGCTTTGGCATCTACTTGGTACAGTTCACCATCCAGCAGCTTGAAGTTGTAAGTCTCCTTGCTTTCCTTTTCGCCATCTTCAAACACTGGAACCGTTAGAGTTGCCTTGGCATCGGTAATGCGGAACAGGAAGCCGCCAGCGGTCTCATTGTTCTCGACGACTCGACCTCCGGTGGTTGCGACCTTAGCAATATCAAATTCGCCCAATGCCCCAATCATGCCGCTGTCTACTGTGACAACTAAGCCGTCTTTAGGAAGAGTTCCTTTGGTATCGAAGGTAATCGTGATTGCGGTGCCTTCCGACTCAAACAGAGCCGTGGGCGTAGCAGTCAAACCCACAGTGGGACCGACCCCAGCAGGAACACCATCGGTAATGGTAAAGCTAGCTTCTGCTGCCTTTGCATTAATGGTGTAAGCAGCATTGTCTACAGCTTTGAGGCTATAGCCAAAGGTTTCAGTGCCTTCTTCAAGCGAGTCGTTGAAGATAGGGAAAGAGAGGGTGGCGTTATTTTTGAACAGCGTTACCTCGAAGCTGCTGTAGTCAGAATCAGTAGTGCGGCTAACCGTCACACCATTCCGCAACAAGGTGCTAGTCCGGAATTCTGCTTTTGGTACGGAGCCATCGCCCAAGAACTTAAGTTCAACAGCGCTGGTGTCGTCGAGCAAGAAGTTGGGAACTTTGCCTTGGAGCTTCACCTTTAGTCCTTCGGGAGGAACCGTGCCGGTGGTGGTGAAGTTGAAGGTAAGTCGTTGACCTTTTTCTTCATCAAATGCTCCAGGAGTGATGGTGAAACCCACTTCAGGCTTCTTGAACGGTTCAACATCGATCGCCAAATCATACTTACCAATGTTGATGCCATTCGCTGGGGTGATGCGTCCGCCACCGCTGCCCGCGACATTGGGGTCGTAGTAACGGTTGTTACCTGCTGCCACACCGACATAGTAGGTGCCTGCGGTGGTTGCGTTGTAGACCAAGTAGGCATCGCGTCCGGCGCTGTAGAACTCGTTGGGAGCGGCGGCATCGTTGACAAAGGCGACTTCCTTGCCGGTCGAATCCAACAGACGGATGCTGGTATCCACTAGTTGGGATACTGTATTGCCTGTGATGGTGAACGGTACAGAGTCGGTGTCGATGGTGAGGCGATCGCCCACTTTCAACTC
>JAAUPA010000087.1 GCA_012034615.1 Leptolyngbyaceae cyanobacterium CSU_1_4
GGGGACCGTCCGGCGGGAGGGTGCCCTGATGGCTTGTCCAGGTGAGGCGGTTGTCCGCGGCCGTAAAGGTGATCTCGGTGCGATGGGCGGCGAGGGGGTCGCGCGTCGCGGGGTCGCGGATTTTCGTTTCGAGGGTGAGGCGGCGGACGGCGAGCGTTTTCCCGAGCTCGAGCTCACCGCTCCAGGTGACGCGCTGCCGATCGAGTCCGGGGAGCACGAGCTGGAGGTCGCCGACGGTCTCGAACGCGAGGCCCCGGGCCCGGATCTTGGCGAGGAGCAGCTCCGCGAGCCGCGTCACCGCGTCCAGGTGCTGGCAGACCTGCGCGCACTGGAAATAGTGAGCGCTGTGCAGGCCGGACCGGAGGAGGAAATGACCTTTGAGCAGGGCGCGTGTTCGCGTGAAGACCCACAACCGAAGTTTCGATTGGCTACCAGAATATTCGCCCCCTGATATTGGGGTTGATCAAAAGCGTGTTGTCCGTTTGCTTGAATGCGATCGTCGGCAAAGACTTGAGCGCCCAAACCGTCAAACGTAACACACCGGAGAAAGCGAGCGGGAATAATGCGATCGGTATCAATATCGTTACCCACGAGAGGAACGGCGCGACCAGAGATAGATTTAACTTGACTCATAAAATTTTCCTTTTTTGGGTTACAAGATTTTAGTTAAAGGCTTAAACTTCGGCAGATTCAAAAGATTCAAAATTGACGCGATCGTAAAGATCCTTGAGAGGAATTGAGGGCAATCGCGGGTAACACGAGTTGATCATCCAAATATTCAGACTCGGTTAATAGCCATTTTCCTTCCTCTGTTTTGCTAAAGTGCTCCACATGACAGGTGTACTGGTCAATCAGCACATATTCCCGCATTTCAGGAATGGAACGGTAGTGGGCGAACTTGTCACCGCGATCGTAGGCGCTGGTGGATTTGGATAATACTTCTGCAATCAGCAAAGGATTGGTGACAGTATCAGTACGGTTCTCCTGAAAGATAGGTTCACCCGCCATGACCATGACATCTGGATAAGTGTATTGGCGCGGGCGCGGTATCCAAAGCCGCATATCTGCCATGAAAACTTCATAGCCCTGACTTTTAAGCTCAAGATCTAACTTTGTAGAAAGATTGAGAGAAATTCGATTATGATTCCGTGTTCCACCTGTCATTTCGATAATTTCTCCGTCTTGATAGGCATGTCTATATTCTGATTGTTCTTCTAGCTCTAAATATTCTGTGGGCGAGTAGGAGCGAGGAGGAGTTTGGAGTTGCATTGTACGATCCTCAAAATTGATGACTTTTACAGATCTTCAACAGACGGCGTAATCTGTGCGATCGCTTCACCAGTTGAAATGTCCTAAACCAGTTGAAATGCCCTAAAATTCACGATTTATAGCATCTCTCTCACATCAGTGACGGTGCCTGCGATCGCCGCTGCTGCCACCATAGCCGGACTCATCAACAACGTCCGCCCTGAAGACGAACCTTGCCGCCCCTTAAAATTGCGGTTAGAAGAAGAAGCGCTAATTTGCCGCCCTTGCAATTTGTCGGGATTCATTGCCAAACACATCGAGCATCCCGCTTCTCGCCACTCAAAACCCGCCGCCTCGAAAATCTTATCAAGTCCTTCTGCCTCGGCTTCCTGCTTAACCCGCTCAGAGCCAGGAACAACAAAGGCTTTCACCCCCTCTGCCACATGGCGACCTTTAGCAATTTTTGCGGCCTCTCGCAAATCGCTCATGCGTCCGTTGGTGCAACTCCCGATAAAGCACACGTCAATCTTCGTGCCGCTGATGGGCTGTCCTGGCGCTAAATCCATGTAAAGATAGGCTTCGGTGGCAAGTTCCCGATCGCCCTCTGCCATTTCTTCAGGTTTAGGAACCGTTTGATTAACCGCAATGCCTTGTCCCGGCGTAATGCCCCAGGTAACCGTTGGCGGAATGGCTGCTGCATCGAAGGTGACTACATCGTCGTACTGGGCATCAGCATCGCTGCGAATGTTCTGCCACCAGGCGATCGATCGATCCCAGTCGGCTCCTTTGGGGGCAAAATCTCTGCCCTTGAGATATTCATACGTCACCGCATCAGGATTCACATAGCCACACCGAGCGCCGCCCTCGATCGCCATGTTGCAAACGGTCATTCGTTCTTCCATCGTCATTTGCTCGAAGGTGGTTCCGGCAAACTCGTAGGCAAAACCCACACCGCCCGTTACGCCCAACGTCCGAATAATGTGCAGAATTACGTCTTTGGCATAAACGCCTGTAGGCAACGTGCCGTTAACTTCAATTTTGCGAACTTTGAGCTTGGAGAGGGAAAGGGTTTGGGAGGCTAAAACATCACGGACTTGACTGGTGCCGATACCGAAAGCGATCGCCCCAAAAGCACCGTGGGTAGAAGTATGGCTATCTCCACAGGCGATCGTCATGCCGGGTTGAGTTAACCCCTGTTCAGGAGCAATTACATGAACTACGCCCTGGTTTCCAGAGCCAATTTTGTGAAAAATAATGCCGTTGTCTTGAGTATTGCGCTCAATTTCTTGCATCATCGTTTCTGCCATCTCATCGGCAAAAGGACGGGCTTGGTTTTCGGTAGGCACAATATGGTCAACAGTGGCGACGGTGCGATCGGGAAACAACACCTTCAAGCCCCGATCGCGCAGCATGGCAAAGGCTTGGGGACTGGTGACTTCGTGGATTAAATGGAGACCAATGAACAGTTGGGTTTGCCCGGAAGGTAGCGTGCCCACGGTATGTGAGTCCCAAACTTTGTCGAATAAAGTGCCTTGGCTCATGGTGCGATCGCGCTCTCAAAGATAGTGTTCTGCTTCGTTCAACAGTTGGCAAACAACGGTTGGCAAAATTGTAGCGCCACGGGTGCTGTAGTGACCGACTGCCGATAGTTCTACAGTAGGCAATGGCGTTGTGATTGTCCAATATATCTTTGGAGCGCTATTAAGATCTCACAAGTATTAATCATCTAAATATAATCTCCAAGATAATGTCCACGATAATGTCCGAGGAAAGCCCTACTTAACTTCGATATAATCCGGTTACAGACAGCTTTACCCAGCCGCCATGACGATCGCCACTGCCAAGCGCTTCACTTTAGAGGAATACAATCGGCTAGCTGAACTGGGTTTCTTTAACGAAGACAACCGAGTGGAATTGGTTCGGGGAGAAATTATCCAAATGATTGCCAAGGGAACGCCCCATTCAGTTTGTGGAACGCGCCTAAACCGCGAAATCATCAAGCTCATTGGCGATCGTGCCACCGCTAGAATGCAGGAACCGCTTCAGCTTCCGCCCAACAGTTTGCCTGAACCAGATTATGCTGTGGTGCGAAATCGAGAGGACGATTATCTGACCTCTCATCCTGCTCCCGAAGACGTAGTAATAGTCATTGAAATTTCAGATTCTTCGTTGAGCTATGACCAAGAGATTAAGCTCAAGCTTTATGCTGAAAGCGGCATCCAGAATTACTGGATCTTTAATCTTAGAGAAACCATTCTAGAAATATATACTGACCCCTATCAAACCACTCAAGGTGTTTTTGGGTATCGCCTCAAGCAGATTTTGCTACCGACTGATCAGGCTTCCCTGCCAGGATTTCAAGATATAGTGCTTGATCTGGCGAAAGTTTTCCCGGCGTTAATTTGAGCTTTTACAACGGTACTGAATACCCTAAAGCCGCTTTCACCTTAGCCAAGGTTTGATTGGCGATCGCCCCTGCCTTTTCTCGCCCGTCTTTTAGCACCGACTGAATATAGCCCTCGTCTGCCATGATGGCGTGGTACTTTTCTTGGATGGGTTGTAAGGTGGCGATCGTTGCCTCGGTCAGCAGCGGCTTAAAGTTACCCCAGCCCATATCTTGGCATTCTGCCGCCACCGCAACTTTGGTTTGGTTCGACAAAATCATATATAAATTCAACAAATTATTGCATTCTGGGCGCTCCGAATCATCAAACACCAAGCCCCGAATGGGATCGGTTTTACAGCGCTTAATTTTGTGCTGAATCAGGTCGGGCGGATCAAGCAGATTAATGCGGCTGAGGTCTGAAGGATCAGACTTCGACATTTTGCGCGTCCCATCAGTTAGGCTCATCACCCGTGCCCCGGCTGCCCGAATCATCGGTTCTGGAAGCTTGAGCACTGGTTGATCTTCTTTGCCAAATAGATAATTTAAGCGAGCAGCAATATCGCGGGTGAGTTCTAAATGCTGCTTCTGATCTTCGCCAACGGGTACTTTGTCAGGTTCGTACAGCAAAATATCTGAAGCTTGTAACACTGGGTAGGTGAGCAATCCAGCACTGACATTCTCAGATTGTTTGATGGCTTTTTCTTTAAACTGCACCATATCTTCTAGCCAGTTCAGCGGCGTAATGCAGTTAAATAACCATGCCAATTCGGCGTGTGCCGGAACGTGAGATTGGACAAAAATTGTGGCGTGTTCTAGCTCAATGCCGCAAGCCAGATACATTGCAGCCACTTCGTAGGTATTAGCGGCAAGCTGGGTGCGATCGTGCGGTACGGTGATGGCGTGCAGGTCTGCCATAAAGAAAAAGCTGTCGTAATCGCGGTGAATTTCGACCCAGTTGCGAATTGCGCCTAAATAATTGCCCAGGTGCAGATCGCCCGTGGTTTGAATTCCAGAAAGAATGCGCGGCTTACCCATAAATCTTGTGTCGGTTCCCAATGATGTCGCGGTTATGATGTCGCGGTTAATGATGTATCTGTGAATATTGTGCCTAAAAATATTGTGCCTAAAAATATTGTGCCTAAAAATATTGTGCCTAAAAATATTGTGCCTGAATTTATTGGGCTTGCAACTTGACGAGGAGGAATAGCACCTCCAAATACTACCTCAGTGTAAAGACAATCTGAATCCTCGGTCAGGTAATTGACGGCGTGGGGTAACCTGATGGCATCTATGCCCGCGCGCGGAGGAAGTTCCTTGCCCAACCCCATCACTCAGGCTCAGCCGCCTCTAGAGTTTATTGAGCCAAACTTTAATCCCTTGGTTTATAAAACAACGCAGCTATTGCAGCCCGCTTGGGTGCGTTGGC
The DNA here is from genome assembly GCA_012034615.1 of Leptolyngbyaceae cyanobacterium CSU_1_4. Taxonomy (GTDB): domain Bacteria; phylum Cyanobacteriota; class Cyanobacteriia; order Elainellales; family Elainellaceae; genus Timaviella. The sequence goes on from JAAUPA010000087.1 coordinate 5,061, forward strand.
GCGCGAAAATTGCGGATGTTGAGGTGAGTAATCCTGAAGTATTGGTGGAACTATATCGTCAGTTTCAGGCGGACAAGATTCGCTTTATGATGGCGTTTCGGCATCCTAGCACCAATGATCCGCTGTGCATGAATTATCTGCTGTCGAATTATTTGGGAAAGGTGGCAAAGCAGAAGGGCATAAAGCTACAGTCTCCCATTCATGCTCACTTTATTTACGATCGCGGGATTCCGCTCTGGGCGGGCAAAGGGGTGGGTTGGTACTATGCTCAGATGGGCTGTACGCCGATTCGGCGGGGCAAGGTGGATTTGGTGGGGCTGCGATCGATCCGACAGTTGTTTGCATCGGGGCAGTTTCCCATGGCGGCGGCTCCGGAAGGGGCAACCAATGGACACAACGAAATCATCAGTCCGATCGAACCGGGCATTGCGCAGTTTGGGTTTTGGTGCATTGAAGATTTGTTGAAGGCGGAGCGATCGCAGCAGGTCATGATTTTGCCGATTGGGTTGCAGTATCACTATTTATCTACACCCTGGGAGGCGATCGCCAATTTGCTCACCCAGCTTGAAGCCGACAGTGGTTTACCGCCTTACTCGGAAGCCGACCTGAAGCAAGAAGCTGAGCAAGAAGGAATCGTTTCTAGCCTCACCGATCCGCAGCAGATGATTCTTTACAAGCGGCTGATTCGATTGGGCGAACATTTGCTGCCACTGGTAGAGCAGTTTTACGCGAAGTTTTACCATCAAGATTTAACGTTCTCTAAACAAAACGTTTCGCCACAACCCGTTCTATTTTCCACCAATCAAAACTTAGCCGATCGCCTTCAGGTTTTGATGAACGCGGCTCTGAACGTGGCAGAACAATATTTTGCGATCGCCCCTAAAGGCACCCTTACCGATCGTTGCCGCCGATTAGAACAAGCGGGATGGGATTGGATTTACCGAGATGACCTGAAGAACGTTGAACACCTGTCGCCCGTCGAAAAGGGTTTGGCAGACCGAATTGCCGAAGAAGCGAGCTTGCGGTTGTGGCATATGCGTTTGGTCGAAAGCTTTGTCAGCGTGACCGGGCAGTATGTGATTGAGAAACCCACAGGCGATCGCTTTGCCGAGATTTTACTAATTTTTTGGGATATGGTGACGCGCATTAAGGGCGAAGTGCCGTTTCCGCGTCCGCAGCTTGGGGTGCAGGGCGTAAAGATCACGATCGGACAACCCCTTTCAGTCAGCGATCAGTGGGAAACTTACAAAGCTAATCGTCGTCAAGCCGTAGCTGGGTTAACGCAAGACTTGCAAACGGCTTTAGAAGGAATGATTTTTTGAAGGACATTATGTTCGCTAGCAGGCAAGATGCCTGCCTTACGTCTGATATTTAATTTCACTCAGCTACTTAACAGCCTTGTAAAATAACAGCATCCTAATCTGTCTTTACTCAGCCGCCGAGGGCAAAATGGTTACTCTGCAACTCCGCCAAATTAATGTGCCACCAGGACATCGCGTCATTTTTAAAGATGTCAGTTGGCAAGAGTTCGAGGCAATTCTAGAGGAATTGGGCGATCGCCGTGCCTCTCGATTGGCTTATAGCAAAGGAACTTTGGAGATTAGGATGCCCTTACCTAAGCACGAAAAAGCAAAAGCCATCATCGGTGATTTAGTTAAAATTCTTTTAGAAGAAACAGAAACTGATTGCGAAAACTTTGCATCTAGCACCTTTAAGCGCAAGGATATGGCTCAGGGCGTAGAGCCTGATGATTGCTTCTATATTCAAAATCATGTTCAGATGATTGGTAAAGATCGAATTGATCTCAGCATTGACCCACCGCCGGATTTGGCGATTGAAGTAGATGTGACCTCTAAAACCCAATTAGATGCTTATCAAGCTTTGGGCGTGCCCGAACTCTGGCGCTATGAAGAAGGCAGGCTGCGGATTGATGTGTTGGTGAAGGGTGAATATAGGGAGTCTGAAATCAGCCCCACCTTTCCTAATTTTCCTGTGTCTGTCGTGGTTCAATTTATGGAGCGAAGTTTGAGCGATGGCAGAAGCCCTACCCTTAGAGCTTTCCGCAAATGGGTTCGGGAGCATCTCAACAGTTTATAGCCGCAACAGTTTATAGTGAGTAACGGCAATTCCTGAGATTTGGCAAGATGCATTTACTCATTCCAGCCGCCGGATCGGGGCGACGCATGGGCAGCGATCGCAACAAATTATTGCTGCCTTTGTTGGGTCAGTCATTACTGGCTTGGACGCTTTTAGCGGCTGAACGATCGCCCGCTATTACTTGGATTGGGATCATGGGTCAACCGGAAGACTGGGCAGACTTTAAAACGGCGATCGCCCTTCTCAATCTCAGCAAGCCCGTCCAATTGATCCAAGGAGGTGCCACGCGCCAAGAGTCCGTATATCGAGGCTTACAAGGGTTGCCAAGCGATTCTGAACGAGTGCTGATTCATGATGGAGCAAGATGTTTAGCCACTCCTGAACTCTTCGATCGCTGTGCCGCTGCCCTGTTGCATTGCGCCGGACTCATTGCCGCTATTCCGGTGAAGGACACGATTAAAGTCGTGGGAGCCGATAGCCTGATTACCAGCACGCCCGATCGTCGCCAGCTTTGGGCAGCCCAAACCCCGCAAGGTTTTGTGGTCCAAGATCTTTTAAAGTGCCACGAAGAGGGCATTCAGAAGCAATGGGAAGTGACCGATGATGCGATGTTATTTGAGCAATGTGGTTTGCCCGTCAGCATTGTGCAAGGCGAAGATACTAACTTGAAAGTAACGACTCCTGTAGATTTGGCGATCGCCGAGTTCATTCTACGGCAGCGGCAGCAGGATCTCTTCCTCAGCCCCTCTCCTCAGGGCAAGGCAATTTGAGAGGATGTTTGAAAAGTATATAGAGGATGTTTGAAAAGTATATATTATGATCCGAACCGCCCCCTTTATTCGCCTGATGAGTGGACTCCTAGATGCGGGCTACTTGGAAGATTGGAAGTACAATGCCACCCATAGCGGTGTCCCGCAGGGCAGTGTTGTGAGTCCAATTCTATCCAATGTAGTGTTAGACAAGTTAGATCAGTATGTCGAGCGCGAACTCATTCCTGTCTAGACACGCGGCGAACGCTGAAGAACAAATCCCCCCCTATGTTGCTCTGACCTTTGCAGCATCAGATGCACGAAAACAAGGAAACCTGGAAGAAGCGCGATGGCTAAGCCGCGAGGCTCAGAAAATCCCGTCTCGTGACCCCCAAGCCCCTGACTTTCGTCGCCTCTGGTATACAAGGTATGCAGATGATTTTCTGCTGGGATTAGTGGGAACCAAAGCCGAAGCCGTGGAAATCAAGCAGAAACTCGCTGCATTTTTACGCACTGAGTTAAAGCTAGAACTCAGCGAAGAAAAGACGCTCGTCACTCATGCGCGTGACGAAGTAGCTCGATTCCTGGGATACGAAATCCACATCCTCCACGCCGACGATAAGCATGACCATCGCGGTCAACGCTGCATCAACGTCAGTGTGGGACTTCGAGTACCTACAAGCGTGAAAAATGCACATTGTGCAAAATACATGCGAAAGGGAAAACCCATCCACCTGGCGCAGCGAATCAACGATGATGTTTATAGCATCATGTCCCAATACCAAGTGGAGTATCGTGGAGTTGTCCAATACTACCGCATGGCTTATAACCTCCCCACACTCGGCAAACTTCAACGGGTTACAGAAATATCGCTGGTAAAAACGCTGGCAAATAAGTGGGTCGCATTTTCTAGAGTATGGTTGCACCGGGTTGAATTTAATAGAGGAGTTTGAGTTGAGACACGAGACTCAACCTACGGGCTAATTGCCGCTCCAAGCGAGAAAAACGATTAGGCTAAATTACATTAAGCAGTGATAGTTTCATGCCCACGGTTTTATTTTTGCAGGATTGGCGGCTTCACTTCTACTCTAATGAATGTGAAGCTTATGCCTACAATCTGTCGGCACGCGATACTAGAGAAGTCCATAAAATTATCTTGCAACACTTTGATGACAAGTTCAGCTTTTGTTCCAGCATCTCTTGATCGTTGAAAGCTAAAACTACGAGATGCTCCCTCTATCAAAAGACCTCGAACTAGTTTCTGATGAATGTCTGGTCGAGATGGACTTTTTTAAATAGCTTGAATTAAAGCTTCAGCCGCATCGTAAGACAACGCTGCCGCGAAATTGACTTCTCCCCATAGCGCAAACGAGCGTTTGGCAAACTCAGGCTTTTCAGACTTTACAGAACGCTTCACTAAGCCATTGATAGCTCACCCACCACTTCTAGGCGGTTGAATTTTCCTAGAGTCATATAGGTTTCTGTCAGCACTTCAGCGATCGCCGGCGTAATCCAGCCCATTTGCTTCAGCAAATGAATTGCCACCGCATACTTCGCCCGTTTTGCCCCATCCGCCACCTTAATTGCCAGCCCCAAACCCTCGCCCACGCGCCCAATGCACTGAATCCCCTCGGCTCCAGCCTTGCTGACCAATTCACCCTCAGCCAACCGCATCAGCTCTGTATCAAACTGCCCTTCGCCCGCCACCATTGCCGGATGATGAGTCATGGCTCGGACAATCCGCTCCATGTCTAAGCTATTGCCCGAAGCAAGCTGCGCATATAAGGTTGCCATCTGCCCCAACTGCATGTAATAAGTCGGTGCGCCACAGTCATCATGGGCAGAGATAAACTCATCGGGCGGCATTCGCAAAAGCTCTGCAACCTTACCTAAAATTAGCTGCTGTACCGGATGGTTGCGCTGAAGATAGCTGCTGAGCGGAAAATTACGCTGCTGACAAACGGCTAGCATCCCCGCATGTTTGCCTGAGCAGTTGTATTGCAGGGGGCTTGCCTTGCCTGCGGGCGTAGGGCACTGCAACGCCGATGGGTCAATGTCACAGCGCCACAAAATGTTGAATGCCTGTCTGGCTTGCTCTACGTTGCCTTGGTGAGAGCTGCAAATAATCGCCAAATCTCGATCGGTTAGCCCAAAGCGCTCTAGGGTTCCAGTCGTGGTGACGGCTAGAGCTTGAAGCGGTTTCAGGGCTGAGCGGATGAAGCAGGCGGTTTCAGGACTTCCGGCAGTCGTGAGGGTGCGCCCTCGATCGTCTGATACGACGGCTTGGACAAGATGGGTCGATTCAACGATGCCTTCTCGTAGCAAGTGAACTTTTAATTCTGCGGTGCGTTTTCCCCTAGTCATTCTTAGATCTTTTGCATAGTGCGGTATGGGGTACAAGAAATTGCTACAAAACGAGCCATAAGACGCTGCCGCCCAGCAACAGCAGCGCTAACCCCCCAAACGTGCGAGATAGGCGCGTGAGGAGCGATTGAATTTCGTAGCTGACGATGAGGCGATCGCGCTGCAACACCTCTTCTGGTTTCGTCCAAACCTGTCCATCATACCAGCCAGACTCTTCATAAAAAATTTCAGCTTGGGAGAGGCGATCGCGCACATACCTCCAACCCAAGAACAACCGCACCAACGCCAACGTCGGCACAATCATGGCTCCAGCAGCAGCACTCAAAGTAAACTGCGCCGGATACTTTGCCATGGGGAAACTCACCACTGCCACAGGAGCAGAGAGAACCAAGCCCACTCCCCACAGAATGACAATAGGCTTCCAGTAGCCTGCCCCCTTCAGCATTGCCCAACGAAAAAACCAGGACTCTTGAAGTTCCTGATATTCATTAAGCGGCTGTTGCTCGGTGGGAACAGGACAAACGGGCGCAGAGGATTTCATAGGAGAGACTGTATAAGAACCTAAGGGCTTGATGATCGATTCATTCAAGCCCTCTTCTGTACTGTACCTAATCTCTTGCGAGCCGGGGAACCGAGAACCGCATCTTTTCAGCATGTCCCCAAAAGGCTTCCAGATCATAGAATTCGCGTTCTTGAGGCATGAAGACATGGGCGATCACATCTCCATAATCTAAGACAATCCAAGAACCATCACTCTTACCTTCGCTTCTAAGGGGTAAACGATGCAAGTCTGTTTCCACTTTGTCCTCAATGGAGCCAGCGATCGCCCTGACTTGCACACTAGACAAACCCGACATCACCACAAAATACTCTGCCAAGTAAGACACCTCAGACACCTTGAGGATCACAATATCTACCCCTTTGCGGTCATCTGCGCCTTCGGCAATGGTCAGAGCGAGTTGGCGGCTAGAGGGATCAGTCATGACCTGGCTATTGCGATCGGATCTGGGGGTTGGGGATGAAAAAGAATTAGACATCAAGGGGCAGTTTCTCCAGAGTTGAGAGGATGATTGATAATTACGGACGTTGAGCTGAGTTGGGATGGCTCAGCAAGCGGCACGCTTCGTGGGCAGAGCGAGAAGGACTCGTTTGTTGTAAAAACCAGTTGCGGGTCAACAACACGCGCGGATGAATGAGCCGCCGAGAGGCAGTTAAGTGCTTAATAGAATCGTCGCATGACATCCACACTGCCCGCTGTAAGTTTTGTCTACTGGTATGCCGCAAAATGTTAAGAGCAGGAGTATTACCTCGACCCGGCTCTAGGCTATCTGCCAAAAAAACGACGCAGCTTAAGGCACTCATGCCAGGTCTGCCTAAAGTATGATTGGCGATCGCTTCTAAAACCTCTGAGTCTTGAACCCCAAACTGATCCCGAGCCACGATCGCCCCCACCTCTGCATGAAGCAAATGGGGCGTTAATTCATCCACTGGATCAAGGGGCAAACCCTCACGCCGCGCCATTTCCAAAAGTAGCTGCGGCTTAAAGTATTTTGCCAAGTCATGCATCAGTCCTGCTTGAGCCGCTTTGTGGGTGTCTAGGGAATGATCCTTCGCCAAGGCAATCGCCATCTGCTCAACTCTCAGGACGTGCTGCAAACGGGATTCAGGCACGTTATCTGATAACCAGTGCAAGATGTCACGACGCAATGTTTCTGGATTTTCTCCCATGTAAAGATTGATAAGTGAGCAGGAATTATGATTAAAAATGTGCCTTCATTCTAGATCACTTCCTTAAGATTGAGTGACCCACGCTATTACAAATCTTTACCTTGTCAAGCAAAATAGAATGAACCGCAAAAAGCGATCGCTCAGAGGCGATCGCTTTTTCAATTAACCATTCAAAAGTTGCTTAGCTGAATATGCTTAATAACAGAGAGCTAGGTGACTGGGCAAATGGACAGAATAACCGAGGGGTGATCCGCCTCTTGTAGCTGCACATCCAGCCAGTAAGACTGATTAGGTTCTAAGTCAAACAGCTCTAAGCTAAAACTTCCAGCACTCGAACGGTGAGCCGTTGCTTGGCTACTTTGTGCCCTAAAGTCAACCGTGCCCGCAGTTGGAAGTTGCCCTTGCACCCGCACCCGCTTTGAAATGGCATCGTACTCAGCGCTCAAATCCAGCATTCCTGAGGTCATTTGCCATTGGCGTTGAACAGGAGCACCGGCTGAAACCTTGAGAGTCAGCGATTCAATGATTTCGCGGGCAGCGATCAGTGACAGCGCCATCTGTTGGGGGGAAGTTGCAGAGTCATAGGTGCTAGGAAAGTTAGCGCCTGGAGCATTTTTAAGCGGGGCAGCGATCGCCCCACTCCGCACTGGAGAAGCGACAACAAAACCCGCCAATTGGTTCAGCGCCGCCTCTTGTCCAGGAAATAGCGATTCTACAGCCCTAACGAGCCTTGCGCCTTCTTGCAGCGAGGACTGCATAACTGCCTGACACTGGCTAAACAATTGAGCTAAAACTTGCTCTGGCATCGGCACAGGCAAGTTAAGGCTCCTCAGTTGAGTTGCCCAGGCTGGAACTTGTTCAGGAGCCACACCCTGCTCAGAATCATATTCGTAGCCCTCAGTCTCCCAAGGAAAAACGGGAGGCTTCAGCTCAAGCTCGGCACGAATCCGACGCTTTAAAAGTGAATGAAAACGGTCTTGCACAGCAGGTGTCTCTCCGGGTTCAAAAAAAGAAAATTCCTCAACTGGAAAATAGCTTGACTCTGGGGAACAGGTCTGCCCGAGAGCAACCGCCTCAGAATCAAGGGGATCAGAAACAGCCTGTAGATCCGCCGCACCAAACCCATCCGATTCAGTTTTCTGACAATTGAAACTTTTCCCCGATGGCGCTGCAACCGTCAAGTTTGGCTCTTGAGACAGCCAAACCAAAAAGTTTTTAACAGCTTCTGCGTCTTTATTCATACACTTGTGCCCCCGTTCCGGATGCAAAATTGTTACAAATGCAGCAATCTTGTTTCAATCTTTTTATAAACCCAGGTCTAGGTCGATTCAATCTTGTCGAAATCATCACAATTAAAAAGATAACCTTACGATATCTTCACTATTCATCGATCGCGGCCCCTGCTCCGGATACAACACTATTGCGAATTTCCCAAGCTTGTTCTAGCAGCTTTGACCACTGCTTTTGCAATTGAGTCGGGGTGCTGCCCAGGGTTTGGCGATCGCCACATCCGGTAGCCGCTTTTGCTTCAGGTGCAAAATCTCTCGCTGCTGAGCCGTCATCTTGCCCTGAAACAGTTTCCACTGCTGAGGCGTTAAACCCAAGTTTCGATCTAAATCAGCCTCTAGCCATTGATGAACCAGCTCCCAATGGTGAGACAAGGCAAACCGAATTAAGTGATATTTGAATCGCTGCTGCAAATAATCTCGCTGCCGAGCATTTAATCCCAAAATAGACTCAATCTCATTCGCAGGCAGATCTTGAAGCCGAAGCGAAAAATAGTTGGCGCAATCCTGCTGATCGCGCTCTTCCAAATACTGCATCAGCTCCGTAATCACCGTATTACGCAGCGCATCCTCCGAGATCTCTGGCTCCTGAGCCATCATCTGTTCCCGGACTTGCGGAATCGAAGCCATGCTGCGCCCGTGTTCCGAATCACCCGAGGAGCCTTCTGCAACTTGCTCCATATCCACCATCGTTTCAGGAGGCTGTTGCTGCGAATAAGTCTGCGCTCGTAGAATAATAAGCTGTTGGCTACGCCGACCCGCTAAAGGAATGCGGCGCTTGCCGTATCGTTCGGTAAACGACATATATTCAGCTAACTCCAGCAAAGAGCGGGGGCTATAGGTTGGCGAAAGCTGAGTTTCTCGTCGAAAAGCATTGAGGGATTCAATATAAAATCCTTGAAGAAAATCCTCAATCAAAGTTAGCCGAGCTTGGTAGCTTGACTGAACTTGGGGCGGCGTGATGTAGCGATACACCACCGCACTGAGTGTACTATGCAGTTCTACCCGACCTCGATGCGAACCGAGCTGATAGTATTCGAGACACTGCTTAAGGCGATGGCGAGCCAAAGTGTTTAACCACGCCTCTACCTCTCCAGAATCTTGAATGCGTTTGCTCTCTGAACAGATGCGAGTGACTTCCTCTGCTAAACGAGTCGCCACATCTTTACAGTTGTGTTCAGAAGATCGAGTGGATTGCTTTAGTTCGCTGTACAACAGCTGAAAAATAGCCTCCACGCTTTATTACCGTCTCCCCCTGATGGTTAATCGCCTATAAACCTAACACAGTCTTATAAAATCGCTCACAATCGATAAATCATAAAGCTCAGGGTAGTTGCACGGTCTGATCAAAAAATCTGTCGCTTTCAAAGGTCTAGATTAAACTATTGAAGTCGGTGAGCTTTGGGGCTACCCAAAATATAGATGACATGGATATCAATCAGCAAATTCAGATGTTAGTTCAGCAGGCTCCACAGTATGGAGCTTCTGCTAGAGAAGTGGAGGCGATCGCCCCTGCTCTGATTACGGTTGCCGATCGACTGAAGCACCCTGAATATTATGTGTTGCAAACCCTCGATCAAAACTGGGTGATGACTGTTCTTCATCATCCTAACGAATCTGAGGTCACAAAAAACGTCCTGTCTGTTTTCCCAACGCTGGAAGACGCTAAAACTAACGCCAACGAATTTGATAATGCTCATGTGATTGCGGTGCCTGTCCCCGTGATTCATATCCTGTTCCAAATGCTGGCAATGGAGCCGCTCAATAGTACTATTTTCTTTGAACAGCCCAGGGAATTTAACACGGGTGTAGAGGTCACACGGACAGATCTTTTAGAGTTAGTTCAAATTTCTCTCCAAACGGTGCGATCGCGAACTCCCACCGATATTGCTTAACAGATATTGATAAGTAGAAGTAGAAATGCCTGAGCCCAATCAAAACTTTTTGGGATGGGTTTTAGTAAAGGCGGCTCAACACATAGTCTGCTAGCTCTAATAAAGCTTGCCGTGACTCAGTGATGGGGAAGCCAGAAAGATGCCCCACCGCAGCCTGCGCATGACTAGCAGCAAGTTCGCGCGATCGCTGAATGCCCTGGCTATCTTTGACTAAGGCGATCGCCTGCTCCAAATCATCCTCTTGGGCAAATTCTCGCTCAATCAACACCTCTAGAAAAGGCTTTTCTTCTAGCGCAAATAACACTGGTGCCGTTAAGTTGCCACTTTGCAAATCAGAGCCAGCGGGTTTGCCCAGGGTTTCACTAGAACCCGTAAAGTCTAAAATATCATCGACAATCTGAAACGCTAAACCAATATCACGACCATAGTGATAGAGATGCATAGTCTCTTCTGCCGACAGCCCGCTCAAGACTCCTGCCGCTTTAGCACTATTGGCAATTAAAGAAGCCGTCTTGTAGTAGCTTTTTTCTAGGTATGCCTCTAGCGTCAGGCTGGTATCAAACCCGTTTAAGCCCTGCTGGATTTCACCTTCTGCCAAGTCCATAATGACTTCTGACAGCAACTTAACCACAGTCAAGTTGTCTAAATTTGCCAAATACCAGGAAGATTGAGCAAATAAGAAGTCTCCGGCTAAGACCGCCACTCGGTTCGTAAAGCTGCTGTGGACGGTGGGAATGCCTCGACGCATTTCTGCTTCATCAATGACATCATCGTGCACTAGGCTGGCGGTGTGGATCATTTCGGTGATTTCTGCCAAGCGTCGATGCTTGGCGGTAATCTCCTGGTTGGGCATTGTGGCTCTGGAAACGAGAAGAACGATCGCTGGTCTGAGGCGCTTGCCGCTTGCCCCAAACAAGTGCTCTGCAGCGGCATAAAGAATAGGGTGTCGGGCACCGACTAACTGCTTGAGGTTGTCGGTCAGGAGATGAAGGTCTTTTTCTACCGGGGAAAAAGAGAGGTGGCTGAGGTCATGGATAAGCTGACTCTGGCTCGATGTTACGGAACTTTACATATCTTACACTTATTTTAAGCTAACCCTAGAGTGAACCGAGGATGTCGGGAAGATCTGCCGAATTGGCGATCGCTGGCAAGCCCCGGAGCAGATATTTTCTAGCCTAAATCTTTGCACGATCGCTTCAGTTCAGCCGCCCGATCGCGGACTTGATTTGCCTGAAGCTGCGGCTCGATTTGACGCATCTGCACTGCCCGACTGGCGATCGTGGCTTCTTGCCCTTCCACCTTCACAAACACTCGCCCCGACCACCATTTCTAATGCCCGATCGCGCGTAAACCTTGATCCCATCCCTCTCTGCTTGCCTCTGATAGCCCATTGCCATCAGCAAAGCTTCAAGCTCTGTCAAAAACTTCTCTTGCTCCAAAAACGGAACCATGACTGCAACCGAACGATTGAAGTAAACGCCCACCCCTCCCACCAAAACGCCTCCTAAGGCACCGATCTGTTGAGGAATTCCGGTGGCGATTTCTAAACCTGTGGCTTGCGAGACCACTGCGGTTACCCCGATCGCGGTTGGCACAAAGTAGCCAATAAAGGTAGATAGAAAAAAGCTAGATAGAAAACTGGAACCTGAACGCATAAGGAAAGTTTAATAATTTGTTTGATGCGCTACGCTGCTGCTAACATGTCGAATCTATGAACAGCAAGGGTTTCGCCCTACCCGACTCATCTTAATATTGCACTCAACGGGTTGACTTATACCCATTTATAATGAAGCCGCGTTACTTGTAGATACTACGATAATGGACATCTTCCTATAAGTTTTGTACTGGAAATTGAAATGAAAAGAAAAGACTAGTAGTCTGCCAAGGATGAAATGAGGAGTGGATGAGTGGAAGGGTAGAGGAGTGGATGAGTGGAAGGGTGGAAGGGTAGAGGAGTGGATGAGTAGAGGAGTGGATGAGTAGAGGAGT
>JAAUPA010000088.1 GCA_012034615.1 Leptolyngbyaceae cyanobacterium CSU_1_4
TTCCGAACCTTTCAAAGTCCCCCAGAATGGGGGATCTAGGGGGCAGTTCGGGGCAGTATTTTCCTAGCCATTCCCTTAGCAAGCGAGATCAAAGAGAGCTGCTCGACTGGTAGAAGGATGGTAGTAGGTAAAATACCACTTCACAAACCGAGGAATTCCCTCCTCGATCGCCACTTGCGGTGCAAAACCGACCGCCTCTGTCAAGTCTGAAACATCTGCATAAGTCTCTAGCACATCTCCGGGTTGGAGCGGCAAAAAATTCTTTTTGGCTTTAATGCCTAAACTATTTTCCAGTACTTCGATAAACCGCAGGAGGGCGATCGGTTGATGATTACCAATATTGTAAATTCGGTATGGAGCGTGACTACTGCTGGGTTCTGGGGCGTAGGGAGACCAGGTGGCATTCGCTGCGGGAACCTGATCTAAAACGCGAAGCACTCCATCTACAATATCGTCAATGTAAGTAAAATCGCGCTGCATTTTACCATGATTGTAAACGTCGATCGGCTTGCCCTCGAGAATGGATTTAGTAAATGCAAATAATGCCATATCCGGTCTTCCCCAAGGTCCATACACGGTGAAAAATCGTAGTCCAGTCGTAGGAATTTTGTAGAGATGGCTGTAGGTGTGCGCCATGAGCTCATTGGCTTTTTTTGTGGCTGCATAAAGGCTCAGCGGATGATCGACGGAATGCTGAGTGGAGAAAGGAATGACGCGATTAGCACCATACACTGAACTAGAAGAGGCATAGACTAAATGCTGTACCTTGTGCTGCCGACAACCCTCAAGAATATGCAAAAAGCCCACCACATTGCTGTCTACATACATATGAGGGTTTTCTAGAGAATAACGAACGCCTGCCTGAGCGGCTAAATGAATGACGCGATCGGGCTGATGATGGGCAAATAGATTTTCTATGCCAGGGCGATCGGCAAGATCGAGCTGGTGAAACTGAAAGTTAGGGTGCTGTAATTGGCTCAGGCGGCTCAGTTTGAGGGCAACGCTGTAATAATCGTTTAAATTATCTAGCCCAATCACTGTTTCGCCCCGCTGCAACAGCATTTGACTGATGTGAAATCCAATAAATCCGGCGGCTCCGGTAACCAAAATTTTAGACATCGCTTAACTCCTTAAGATTTAGTTCGATGCGGTCTTTGCTCTTGTGCTAGGCAAAGTTAAAGGCTTGCAATACAGGCGAACTTGCCACAGGATAATGCAACACGCTCAAGGCTCCTGGCTGGGGTTGCAAACGCCAGTGTTGGTCGCGGCCTAACCCGATCGCATCTCCCACAACTTGTTGAATATCGTCCTGATCTGCAACCACTAATCCAGTCATAAGATGGGATGAGGCGCTAGAGGTGGTCGCTAGTGTGCGCTGCCAATTCAGCAAAAATTGCTTCTGCTGGCTCTGAAGTTGGACGGTCATGGGATGATATTGCAACAGGCAATCGGTCAGAGCCGCCGCAGATTCTGACGCGAGGCTAAAGTCAATGGAAACTGTTTGCAGCAGCTTCGCTAAATGATCGATCGATCGAGAGGTGGTTTGGGAAGGGAGCAGCAGCAGCCGGAGCCCTTGTTTACCTTCCTTCAGCTTGGGCAGCGCTTCGCCTAAGGGAGTGGTTAAATTGAGGGTTTTCAGATGCCCTGCCTTCAGGCAGCCTTGAGAAAAGTGCAAAAGGCTAATGCCACAGTTAGACTGTTGAAGGCGGTGAAACTGAGAGGGAGGCAGCCCCAATGCGGTACTAATTAAAGCCCGATTAGTCCCTCCATGACTCACTACAGCGATCGTTTGCCCAGCATGACGACATAAAACCTCCTGCCAAAACTGTTGCGATCGCTTATATAGATCTAGCACTGGGAAACATCGGCTTTGAACTGCAATATCGGGTGTTTTCTTCAGCGTTATTTAAACTGGAGATATTCAAATTAGAAGTCTCTAAGCTATGGATCCCATCAGGCACCAGCTCAAACTCGTGCGGACGCTGTTTCCAACACTGATAGTCTGTGGTGTAAGTATCCTGCACAAACTGAAAAGATTGCCCTTCCCAACGCTGCAAATCAATCTCCCGCAAACCTGGCTGCACGCAAAGACTGGGAGTGTAAGGCAACGTTCCCAGCATTGCCTCAACCGTTTGTTGTACTCGCTTTAATGGGCTGGTATAAATTGCGTCAACACGTTCGTTTTTGAGGAATTGTCCCACTTGTGTTGCGGTTTGCCAACCCTGTTCAGTTAATACTGAAAGATCTGAACTTCCCTGGTAAAGTTTTCGTTCGTTAAACGTACTGCGTCCATGTCGAATTAAGATAACGCGCGTTGTATAGTTTGTCACTTTGACGTTAGCATTAGCTCGGTCTAGCTTAAATAGCGATCGCATTAGTGCCTCCGTTATTTTTAGTGCGGATAGGATAAACCTTTGCTTGAAGCTGGTAAAGCTTCGCATATTGTCCTTTTAAGGCCATTAACTCTGGGTGAGTTCCCTGTTCTAAAACCCTGCCCTCTTCAATATAAAGAACGCGATCGGCTCGTTCAGTGGCTTGTAAGTTATGTGAGACGACAAAGGTTGTTTTACCTTTTGTCAACTGGTTTAAGGCTTCGTTAACCACATGTTCGCTGTGATTATCCAACCCGGTTGTTGGCTCATCTAAAATCACGATCGGAGCATGGCGCACTGCGGCACGGGCGATCGCAATTCGCTGTCGTTGTCCGCCCGAAAGAGTTGCCCCTCGCTCGCCCAAAATAGTGTCGTATCCTTGCGGTAGTTTCAGAATAAACTCATGGGCTTTTGCCAGCCGAGCTGCGGTCTCAATTTCAGCCTGAGTCGCCTTAAGATTCCCGTAGGCAATATTTTCACGAACCGTAGAGGCAAACAAAATGCTCTCTTGCAATACCACACTAATTTGACGACGGACTGAATCGACCTTATATTCTCGTAGGTCATGCCCATCAAATAAAATTCTTCCTTCCACCGGATCGTAAAAGCGCAGCAGCAAACTCACTAACGTGGATTTACCGCTGCCAGAAGGTCCCACCAAAGCCACATGCTCACCCGGCTGCACCGTAAAGCTCACATGCTTCAACGCACCGCTACTCCCGCCTTTATAGGCAAAGGTTACTTGGTCAAACTGCACCGATCCCAAAAACTGTGGAGCATCCATCGCACCCCGCGTATCCTGAATATCTGGAATCGTATCTAATACATCAATAACTCGTTCACCCGATGCGGTCGCTTTAGCAATCTGTCCTGTATATTTAGCAAGTTGGCGGATAGGTTTAAATGCTGTTTTTAGATAGGTGATAAAAATTAGTAAATCTCCTGCTGTTAAAGCGCCTTGTAACACCAGTTGAACACCTTTCCACAACACCAACGCGACCGCAACGGTGACTAACACCTCCATTGTTCGCTCCAGCCCAGCACTTAACTTTTGAGCTTCGGCATCTTCTTGTAATCCTTCGCGGTTATGGGTAAAAAGGTGCTTTCTAACATCGTCTGCAACGATAATGCCTGCACTACTTTAATGGCACCCATTGCCTCAGCCGCAGTAGCAGCCATGGCTCCTTCTCGCTTACGCTGTCTCCGCACTACTTCTCGGATTTGACGGCTCGTGCGAGTGGTGGAAAACACAAATAGAGGGAAAATAGCGATCGCAATCACTGCCATTTCCCAATGGAGCCAAAACATTACGCCAACCATACCCACCAGCGTTAACGAACTCGCGAGCAGCGGTAACAGCGCCATGACCGTTACCTCCCGCAACCGAGTAATATCTTGGGTAACGCGAGCAATCAAATCGCCTGTTCTTGCCTCGTTATGAAAAGAGAGCGACAGGCGTTGTAAATGGCTGTAAAGATCGCCCCGCACTTCCGTCATCACATGAGAGGCAGCGATCGCCATTCCTGCGGTACTAGAATAGGCAGCAGCACCCCGTAACACTGCCAATCCAATTGAGGCGATCGTTAGCAGAGTGAGCAACACTAAGCTGGACACTTGCCCTACGACGGGCAGGGCTGGCAAGGGGCGATCGACCCCCGGCAGAAGAATATAGTCAAAAATTATCTTAAGAGGCCAAGGCTCTAATAGCCGAAGCAAAGTTTCACCCAAAAGCGCCAGAAACGCAAAGATCAACAGGGGTTGCTGCTTGCGAATTTGTGGCATAAATCGCTGAAGAATCCGACCCATACTGGGCAATGTCTCTTTTAAGCTGACTGTATGTTTCATTGCTTTACGAGAACTGCTGCTATCAACCTAAATCCTGTCATTCCTGAATGAAGTGACAATGAAACGTTTATGAGAAAGCCTTCATGAAATCAGGATAAGAAATGGGACGAGATCATGGCACAGATAGAGGTGGCGAATTGCTAAACAGAAGTATATCTAGGCTTGAACAGGTGGCAAACATGGAAACTGGAGCAAGCCATGTCATAATACAGAACTTTTATTTAATACCTTTCCATCTCTCCAAAGACCATTTTAGTATAGCTAACCAACGGCAAAGTTAAAGGCTATAGCTGTTCTTTTTGCCGTATTGTAACCAGCCACCGTATTAGGTTAAAGATAAGTAGTTACACCTCAAACAACATTAGTTAAACATCTTTATTTTTGAAAAAATTAGTTTAAGTGAACGTAACGATGGTCATAATGAGAACCAGAAAAAACCAATAAACTGTACAGTAAGAAGATTCACTTGGCGGTTTCTATTTACAACCTGAGAAACCAGTTAATCTAAAGCTCGTACTGCTGATAAACCGATCGCAATTTTACGATTAGGCGATTTCGCAAACTTTCTGTTCCGATCACCAAACAATCTTCACCATAGGGAAGAATTTCTCGGAAAAACCAAAAGGTATTTGAAATTCGCCGTACCACTCGGCGCGTATTGGGTTGCTCTGCTAGCCACTCTTTCACAATATCTTCAGGGCGAGATTGATAAGCAAAAGCCAATCCGCCCATGATGTGCATCTCTGCATCAATCGTGTCTAAACCAGAGCGCCACTGTCCCGGCACAGAGGCTAAAGCAGCTTCAGGAATGCGATCGAGCCTCAATGTCCAGTTGTGTTGCAATTCTGGTAAATCCTGATTGCCCTCAGTTTCTTCACACCAACATTCTAGATATTGCCGCTTCTCACGAAAGGCAATTCTGGCATACCGAATTGTGAATGTCCACAGGCGATCGCTCGCATCACCGTAAGTCAGTTGAAAGGGCTTTTGGCGACGAATATACCGATCAATTTCTGCTCGCCAAGAAGTAACAGGCGTTGCCAGCAAATTCTCAATTTCACTGCGCAACGGCAGGGTCAGTTCACTCCGTTCGAGCAACAATCTGGCAATGATTTGGGCTTTATCAGTTTGTCCCTCATCGATCAATGATCGCATTGCCTGCTGAAGTGCCAAAAGGCGATCGTCTGACCAATCGTTATTGCGCCCAATCAGCAACTCCCGACGGGCGATCGCTTCAACTAAACGGGAAATATTGGGGCGATCGCCCCAGAGCATTCCCTGCTCGGCGGCAATTTGTTCTAACTGCGCTTTGTCTCTATCTGAAATGGAGAGTGTGACTGATTGACCTCGACGACCCATGAGACCCTCAAAAGTGTACGTTCACTTTGTACTGGACAATCTCTATTCTGACTGCCAATATGGATCTAACGCAACTTGTCACGTACACCACCTCAAACAATGACGGAATAATGACGGAACTCAGTATTACCCTTAAACCTGTTTACTCCCGGACAGTGTCAAACCCGTTAGGTGTTACTTTGCCAGATGGCTGGTCACTCTCTTGGCACCAAGCAGAAACCTTCAATGCTTTAAGTGATCCAAGCCTAGATGTAGTATTTAATACTGCAATGACTGGAGATGGCAAAAGCCTCGCGGCTTATCTCCGGGCAATGACAGATACAACCTATACGTTGGCAATGTATCCAACCAATGAACTGGCACGGGATCAAGAACGGCAGGTGCAAAACTATAAAACAACATTTAATCCTAAATATGATCCTCAGATTTATCGGTTAACGGGAGCAACGTTAGAAGACTTTGTAGAAACAAGACAATTACCTTCTAAGCAACAGGGAATCATCGATCGCGCTGATAACTCAGAAATTTTGCTGACCAACCCCGATATTTTTCACTACATTCACGATTTTCGTTACCTGCGGCGTGATTCTAAAAAAGTCAGCCGGGGCGACAATGCAGACAAGTTATTTAGAAAGATTGACGATAACTATAAGTTGTTTATTTTTGATGAGTTTCATGTTTTCTCCTCGCCACAAATTGCCAGTGTTCTCAATGCACTGTTACTCATTAAACACACATCAACTCCTCGCAAATTTCTCTTTTTATCTGCAACTCCAAGTGAATTGCTGCAAGACTTTCTTTCACGAGCAGGATTAAGGTATCAAATTATTGATCCTGGCAATCAAGGTGCTTATCGTTTTGCTGCTAGCGATGAACTAGGATGGAGGCAGATTAGTCAGCCGATTACCTTAACGTTTCCCGATAACTTGGAACCTAATGTGCGATCGAGTTACGATTGGATGATCGAGAATGCTGAATCAGTCATTCTCAAGTTTTTTCTAGATCATTCCAGCAGCAAGGGTGCAGTCATTCTTAATTCGATCGCAGCAGTTTATAAGCTTTTGGCAAAACTTCAGCCCTTATTTTTCCAGCATGGCTTAACGGTATTGTCCAACACTAGCTTGACGGGAGAAAGGGAACGAGCGCGATCAATTTTTGATGCAGATTTGTTAATTGGCACTTCGACGATCGATGTCGGAGTAGATTTCAGAATTAATTTTCTTATCTTTGAAGCCGCAGATGGAGGAAACTTTATTCAGCGGTTTGGGAGATTGGGAAGACACGCAGGATTTCCAGTGTATCAAGCCTATGCGTTGATTCCTAATTACTTAGTGGCGCGGTTGTTTACTGAAAAGGATGGTAAGTCCGCATCTTTACAAGATGGGCAAGAATGCGATCGCGTGGCGTTACATGATCTCATCCGTGAATCTTGGCTGTTTATCAATCAGTTTGAAGGGTATCCCAAGCGTTGGGGCACAATTCAGTCATTCTCTTCTTGGAATGAGCTACAATCACCCCGCATGAAAGAGATTTATCCTGATGCAGCAGAGGGGTTCAAAGCAGATACTGAAGCAGCTTTTGAGTTTTCAATGCGACAGAAACATGGTCAGGTTTATCACTGCATTAAGGAAAAGCAGCACGCAATTTTAGATGAAGCCCGATCCTTCCGAGGCAGCAGTCAGTTAGACTGCGCAATTTACGATGTCACCAATCATAATGACCCAGAACGAGATAGGTTCAAGACCTACAACCTACCCGGATTGCTCAGCAATTTCGTGTTTGATCTAATGGGTAAGGATGAATTTTTGGGAAATGTCAAGAAAGCCGGATTGCCGATCAAACGATTTCAGGAGGCTCTTTGTTATTTGGTGCTGAAGGACTATCGAGAGGTGCGTGAGAACTGGCATTTCTATCATGCTGGCAATGTTGGAGAACTAGCACGGTTAGGAAAGGTGCAGATATTGAAGGGTTTAGAAGTTACAGCAGGGGAGAATGCGATTAGCAAAGCGCTCTACCATCGCAGTATGGTTTGCTATATTTCCGATCGCCGCCGAGATGACTTACGAGCAAAACTAGGTTTACCGATGCAGTTTCAAGCGTATGGGTTGAGCGATGACTCCAACGATCGCAGCCCTCCCTACACGATCGCTTTTGGGCAATCTGCCTTACTGCTAGAAACTCTAATATGGCACTGGAAGCCCAAGGAGGATGAAGGATGGATTTGTTGATAAGAGGGTGGAGAAAAGGCTTTGCCCGACATCAGAAGGCAATAGTGTTTCAATACCTGGAAGGCTTTTGCGGAAGCGCAGCACCAAACTGCATCCCTTTCTCCTATATATGAGGTTACATGATGTTGTGACTGTCCGCACTCAGATAGGCGATGGTAGAATGACTCATAAGGCTATAGTAACTGCTTTACAAATCAAGAATTGAGTGCCAAGATGTGGAGAAGTTCACTAGAGGATTTTCATGCTGATTCAACTGACCGACAGCGATCTATCGAAAATGCCCAATGTTCTTCGCAAAGATCTATTGGGATGGCTACAGTCAATGGATTTAGATTCTTCTCTGCTAGCACAGCAAGGGGATCTGAGTCTGATGGTGATGGACATTGCAAAGATGGAATATTCTAATGATTTAGATTTAGAGAACCACTTGGCTTTTGAACTAGAAGATCAAGACAAGAGTGACTGCTCACAAATCCGGCTATCGCAACTATTCGATGGCGGCTTAACTAGATCGGGGATGCTTGTGCGAGTTAGGCTCAAGCGAGAGCGAGCAAAGAAAATTGGACGTGACTATATCAATAGCCTGACAATTTCTCCAAGAGGCACAGTCGCTTATGGAGGTGAAGAATTCGATAAGCCGAGTCCTTTGGCTACAAAGCTGAACGGCAGCCCTGCTAATGGCTGGGAATATCTTGAAGTCAAACGCGAAGGTGAGTGGATGCGGCTTGAGATTTTGCGGCAACAGCTTAGACAAGCCCTCTAATCCAGAAAGGTTGCAGGTATTGCTGCATTAAGGGACGAACAGCCAAATCCGCCCTCACCCTCCCCAAAATGAGGGCAATTCATCCCACATTCAGTAACGCCGGATTGCAGAATACAAGAAATTAACTAGCGTTAGTTTTAGCAAGGAGTAGAACCTATGGCTACTGATGGATTACTATCTCGTATTTCGATCGACTCAAACATTTGCTTTAGGAAGCCCTGCATTCGAGGACATCGCATTCGGGTAGCATTGATTTTAGATTATTTGGCGGCAGGAACGATCGAAAGCTTGCTGGAAGAATACTCCAGCATTGAACGAGAAGATACTCTTGCCTGCATTGCTTTTGCAAAATTGGGAAAATGCATGATGCCTGATCAACAATTGTCTTTATTGAGTGATGATGATTTACCAGTTTTAGATTTCAATGCTAACAGAGAGAATGAAGAACTACCTGGAAAGCCAGAACTGCTGACAATTAAGTTATTCAAAAAAGCCATTTGTGAAACCGATGGTAATCAAAATGACAAACTTTTAGCATTGCTTGCAGAACACGTCCTGCCTAATTTGATATCTCAGCTTGTGGGTACAACTGCAAAAGGGGGACAGTTTACCGAAGACCGACGAGCCGAGGGCAAAAATGTTGAGCGTAGTAAGGAGGATCAATCCTTTACCTCACACTTGCTCAACGGGCTATTTCCTACCTACCGCATTTTTCGAGTGCTGCAAACCTTAGAAACTAACCAAGTCAAGCGGTTATGCGGAGACTTGGAAGCTGCCATTTACATTGCCGCCTATATTCTGCATGACTATGATAAATTTCCTGATTATCCTGCCTGGTTAGAGCGTGTAGACAAAAGGTTCTGTGGACGTAATTGGCACAAAGACCCGCCCCATAAATCAGATGCGCCCAATTTAGGACGAAAATATGTTGCCCAAAAGATTCAAGATTTAGAATTGCAAGTCTTGATGGGTGATGATTGGAAACTTTATATAGATGACATTATCTGGATTAGCAATAATGCGGGTGAAAAATACGATGCTGACTTGGGGTTAAAGAAGCGTGGGTTGCAGTGCCAAATTGATGAACGAGTCCAAGGTATCTTAACGCGACTGGTGCGGCTCTCTGATCTATTCGCATCGGTCATCAAGCGCCCATCTGATATTAAAGCAAATAATCTCACCAGTCTTCTACAAGACTTAAGTGCTGGACAACTGCAATTTAGCTACCACGCCTTATCTGATAATCGAGGTGTGCTCACCAACATTCTGAACAATGCTCTGATGGACGTGCATCCTAATGAGTTTTACACGCCGTTGCTATATTTACCAGACGGTGCAGTGTACCTTGCTAAAACTGATGCACCTGCGATCGCCAACATTGAGCAAATATCTGAACAAGTCATTCATAAAATCAAGAATCTTTGTGGCGACCAGCTTAAACAACGACAAACTGGTTTTGGGCGAGATGGCAAAGGCTTAAAATTTGCTGACTACTATTGGTTATTTTTTGACATTGCCGAACTGATGGACGTGGCAAAACTGGCTGCCTGTCGCATTATTCCATCTACGAAAAGTTCTTCGGCTGCCAAACGTAGCGCGAGTTTAGTTAACTTTAAGGCTGAGGGTGAACTTCCTGATCATATTTCTGTGGGATTTAGTGATGATTATCGAATTGATCGCCTTGCAGAATTTGGTGATACCCTATGTCGAGGGATTTGGCGCAGTTGGTGCGATCGATTCAATGAATGGCAAAAACAACAGCCCAAATCAGAACGGAAGACTCTACCTGACCTAGACCTCACTCAAAAACTCGCTGAACATTTGGGCTTAGTTCACGAGATTTCTGCTGTTCAAGCGATTCAAACGCTTAAGAAAACAGGCGGCGTACCTCTAGATTGGTATTATCTCGCTGCTCAGTACGTTCAGCACAATTCTCATCTCTCTGATCAGGAAGTTCGAGATGTCATGACGGGTATGGTTCACTGCGCGGCAGAAACGATTGCGGCGATCGTGCAGAAGTTTATTTTGCCAGATGGCTGGAGTGATCTACGCACCTATGTCCAGAGAGTTGTTTCCTTGCCAACAGGTGCCGTGACTCCACCCGAAACCGATCCCTTTTTACTAGAACTTAGTCGCTATCAAGCTGCCAAAATTACGGGGCGAGGGCGAGAAAATGTCTGTGCTATGTCTAGTTCATCCTATGCCGTAACCGAGCAAATGGAATCTGCTACGCTATTTACACCACAGGTTTACAGTAATCGTCAAATTCTCTTCAATGCTCAAGCGGCGAAACGTCAGATTTGTGCAATTTGGTCAATTGAAATTATGCTGCGCCAAATTTTGATGAATCAGACCAACGCTACAGGCGGTGACTTTGAAGGACGAAAATACCGCTATCTCTATCTGTACCCTGCTTATTTCTTCACACCTGAAACCAACAATTTTTTACAAAAAGCTTATTCTTGGATTCGACGCACGCGGTTTGATGCAGATATTCGTCGGCATTTAATTAACGATAAACAAATTGCTCAGTTCAACGTCGAGAACTATCAACAAGTCGATTCTTTGCTGCTTCAAGAAGAATCTGAAAAAGATCAAACCTTCAAGCTCAATTACCCTAATGAGCCAATGACATTCTTTTTTATGGCACTGCCGCCTGGTAGAGATGCTACCGATACAGAATCTTGGGTGATGCCCGCTTGGTTAGCGTTAGCCTTGCCGCTGATTTTGGATGTCAAGGTAGTTGCTTCCGAGTCACCTGTTCCACCATTTATTAGTGGGGCTGACTTTGAACAAACTACTATTTTGGATGGTGCACATCAAGCGATCGCCACTCTTATCAAACAAGACACCTATCGCTTAGATGCTATCCTTCCCCGTGATATCCAAAAGTTTTCACCCCTCAATGCCCTCAGTGCAGCCTATTGCATTCATTTAGAGGTGAATCGTAAGAAAGATGGCGATCCCGATTGGGGCAAACTCTCAGCCCTTGCTAGAGACTTGGAAACAAGCCCGTTGTACGTTTTTCACTATCTCACTAAACTGATTCGTAAATTGGATTGGGATAGCGCCCCGATCGAAAAAATCAAGCTTTATATCCACTTCTATCACTGTTTTGACCCAGAAGGAAAATCCATGAATCAACTGCGTGAACTCACACGGCTTTACCGCCGCTTTTATCGTGCTAAGAGCCAATATGCTAAGCCAAATGCTGTTTTAAAACCCATCGATGAAGCTGCCGATGTACTGCTAAAAACTGACAAAGCATTAGTTCCCAATGCACAGGCAATGACAGATGTGGTAGCGGCACGGCTTGCTAGGTTGATGACGAATGTTCGCCGCAGAACTGCTGAAGGCAAGCCTACTCTAGCGTTGGTAGAGGGTAAATGGAAACCTGCATTAACGTCGGAAGAAGAGCGCCAAGCAATTTATGAATTTGCCACGTTTTTTCGTCAAAGACTTGTTTGAGGAAACCTTTAAGGGCGATCGCGCTCGTCTTGCAGGCGCTCAACTTAACCTCATTCGGGACACTTGTGATTACCTCTATCGTTTGGAGGACGATCTAGCTCGACAATCCACTCCTCAGCCAGAACCTGAAGAAATTCCAGAACTCGAAGCTGAAGCTATTTAATCCTAGTTTCAACAATTTTCTACACCTTTAAGGAAACCAAAATGCAATTTCTCGACACCCTTGACGCTAAACATTTTCATACCGAAATCCCTGCTAAACCCATGGGAAAGTATGCTCACTTCATCACCATTCGTATTACTGAATCCTATCCGTTGTTTCAAACCGATGGGGAACTCAATAAGGCACGGGTACGCGCAGGCGTGACTCATCCAGAAGCCATCAGTCGCCTTGCCATGTTCAAGCGCAAGCAGTCTACACCAGAGCGTTTAACAGGTCGAGAACTGCTGCGCAACTACAAGATTGGGGATTGGGAAAAGTGTGATTACAACGTTGACTTTAGTAAAACCACTCCTGATTGCATTCTCTACGGGTTTGCGATCGGGGATTCTGGTTCTGAAAAATCTAAAGTCGTTGTCGATACTGCATATTCCATCACACCTTTCGATGATTCTCACTTAAACTTTACGCTCAATGCACCCTTTGAAAACGGGACGATGAGCCGGAATGGAGAAGTCACCAGTCGCATCAATAGTCAAGATCATATTCTGCCCCAAACCTTTTTCCCCAGCATTGTTACCCTCAAAGATCCAACGGAAGCAGGTTTTCTGTACGTATTTAACAATATCCTGCGAACTCGCCACTATGGAGCACAAACCACTCGGACAGGTCGCGTTCGGAATGAGTTGGTCGGCGTAATTTTTGCAGATGGTGAGATTGTTAGTAATCTGCGTTGGACACAGAAGATCTACGACCTTATGAAAGATGCGAACCCAACTCAAATCAATTCTCCAGATCCGTTGAATGAAGATGATGTTCTCAAAGCCGCTCAAGGCGCAATGAAGACACTGATGAACAATGAGTATATTTCTTTCGCAGCTTTTCTTGGAAGTGATTTTGAACCTTTGCTATCTAATGTAAAACAGGTTACAGGTGACGAAATTAAGCTTAAAGAACTTTTAACTCAAGCAAATGCTGAGTCAAAAGACTATGCCCAGAAACACATTTTGAAATCCGCCGAGAAAGGCAAGAAGGGCAGTAAAAAATCAGCAGGTGCAACCGCAGAGTAAGCATTATGATCCACCTTTATCGCTGCACATTAGAGCTACATGACAGCTTATATTTTGCTACTCGTGAGATTGGGCGGCTATACGAAACCGAACCCATATTGCACAACTATGCACTCTGTTATGCCCTGGGGTTGGTTGATAGCGATCGCCATTCCACTACTGTTTCCGAAGAACATTCCTATCGATACTTTTGCCCCGAACAAGTGCCTAAGTACGAAGTGCATTTAACCCCACTCAATCAGCAGGAAATCTACGTTACGCCAGCCAGAGCAGTCAATCATTCATCCGTTCTCAACACTTGGAAATATGCTAACAACAACTACCATGTTGAGATGGAAAAGACTCAGAAAAATATCCCCAGCTTTGGCAGGACAAAGGAAATTGCTCCAGAGAGCCAATTTGAGTGTTTCATCATGGCTACAAATTCGTTATCTCTGCCCAAGTGGATACGTTTAGGCAAGTGGATGAGTAAGGCTGAAGTGAGGCTGGAGGAACTCATTAAACCCAAAGAATCGCAAGGCGAATTCATTTTCCCTTATCCACTCCATCCTTTGGATGTCATGTTTTCGCATCAAGTTCTAAGTTACGACACTGTTAATATGCCTCCTGTTAGCCTCATTCGCAATGTTCGGATGCAGGGTAAATATTATGAGGTTGATCACCTTCAGATTCCCGCTCGTATGCAATACCGATTTAGGAGTTGAATAATGCCCCATAGCCTCATTCTCAACCTCCTCCCCACTTCCTCGATCGCTCCTGGATATTTAACGGGCAAGCATCTTCATGCATTGTTCCTCACATTGGTCAGTTCAGTCGATCGGGCGCTAGGCGATCGCCTTCACGAGCAAAAGACCGAGAAAGCCTTTACCCTCAGCCCGTTGCAAGTGAGCGATCGCACCCCCCGCGATCGGCTTTTACAATGGGATTACAAACGATCGATTCCTGCGGGAACTGCCTGTTGGTGGCGAATTTCCTTACTGGATGAAGAACTGTTTAGCCATCTCACCCCCCTTTGGCTTAACCTCAATCCTACCCAGTCCAGCCATCTGGGGTCAGCCGATCTTCAAATTACTAGCATCCTTGGCACCCCCCAATTGACCCAGCCTTGGGCAAACTTTAGCCCGTACTCGCAGTTATATGAACAGGCATCGGATAGCACCCGGCAGATTGCTTTTAGCCTTTGTACACCTGCGACTTTTCGGCAGGGAAAATACGACTCTGCTTTGCCCACGCGAGACTGTGTGTTTCATAGCTTGCTGAAGCGATGGAACCGTTATAGCGGCATTCCGTTTCCCGAAACGTTGGTTGAATATTTATTTCCCAGCTTCTTCGAGGTTCGTACCGAACTTGTCAACGATCCTAACAGCAAGTGGGCGGGCTGTGTCGGCGTGATCAGTTATCGTATTTTGGGTGATGCTGATTCCGTTGCAATTAAACAGATTAATGCTTTAGCAGACTTTGCCCTTTATGCGGGCATTGGACGTAAGACGACGATGGGTATGGGTATAACAAGGAGGCTGTAATGGATGATTACATTCCTATTGCGGCACTGAACCAATATGCGTACTGTCCTCATCGCTGCTGGCGGATGTTTTGCATGGGTGGCTTTGTTGATAATCAGTATACCGTTGAGGGTACGAGCCTACACGATCGCGTTCACACGATTGGTGAAAATCAGCGAGAAGAGACTTGGCAAGTTCGGGCAGTGTGGTTAAAGTCAGAGCGGTATCGGTTGATTGGCAAAGCCGATCTGGTTGAAGAAACTGGGGGGTGCTGGATTCCTATTGAGTACAAGCGGGGCAACAGGGGCGAATTTGACAACGATGCTTTACAGGTTTGTGCGCAGGCGCTGTGTTTGGAGGAAATGACGGGAAAGCCTGTGACTTTGGGTTATGTCTACTATGCCCATTCTCATCAGCGCCAACCTGTCGAGATTTCTCCCGAACTGAGACAAACCGCGATCGCCACCATCGCCGCGATCGCCGAAATCCTCAACACTGGAAAAATGCCTCCAGCAATCTATACTCCTCGGTGCAAAGGATGCAGCCTCTATCAACAATGCTTACCAAAGGCAGCGGACAAGGTTGGTCGATACCGAGAGGCTGTATGAAGATCAGCAAGCTCATTTCATCCCTCAAATTTCAAAATTTATCCCTCAAAATCTTCGCCCTATGGGAACGCTCTACATTACTCAAGACGATGCCTTTATTGGCAAAACTGATGAACGCTTAGTGGTTCGGGCTAAGCAACAAACTTTGCAAGATATTCCTCTCATTAAGCTGGATGGAGTTGTGATATTAGGACGAGCTACGGTTTCGCCTGCGGTTGTAATCGAATTATTGGAGCGCAAGATTCCTCTGAGCTTTCTCACCCACATGGGACGGTATTTGGGGCGGCTAGAACCGGAGCTAACCAAAAATATCTTCGTCCGAGCCGCTCAGTGGAAGGCGATTGCTCCTTCGGAACAGGCATCTCATATCGTCCGTGGGTTTGTTCGGGGTAAGCTGAAAAACTATCGCAATATGTTGTTGCGGGGACAGCGAGAATATGCAGATCTGGATTTTCAAAAAGCATTGACTCAGTTGGATCAGGTGATCAGCCCGATTGATACTACTATGGCGATCGATTCTCTACGGGGTTTAGAAGGAGCGGGCAGCGCTGCTTATTTTGGTAGTTTTAATCAACTGATTCGAGCGGGTGAATTTCAGTTTGAAACTCGTCGCCGTCGTCCTCCCACTGATCCAGTTAATGCCTTGCTGAGTTTGGGCTATTCGCTGCTGCGCCATGATGTTCAGAGCGCTATTAATTTGGTTGGGTTTGATCCTTATCTGGGATATCTTCATACCCAACGCTATGGTCGCCCTTCATTGGCGTTGGATTTGATGGAGGAGTTTCGTCCTCTTGTCGTTGATGCCGTTGTCTTGAGTGGGTTAAATAAACGGGCGATCGCTTTGTCAGATTTTACAACCGAACCGCTGAGTGGTGCAGTTTCGCTGACTCTGGAAGGACTCCGAGTTTTCCTACGACTGTACGAACAAAAAAAGCAAACTAAATTTAAGCATCCTGTTTTACAAACGCAATGCACTTACCAAGAGTCGTTTGAAATCCAGACGAGGCTACTGGCAAAATATTTGATGGGAGAAACAGATAAATATCCACCCTTAGTCTTGAAGTAGCGCTATGCACCTGGTGATTAGTTACGATATTCCTGAAGATCGGCGGCGCACCAAGATTCATAAAATCCTTAAATCTTATGGACAATGGATGCAATACAGTGTGTTTGAATGTGAATTGAGCGAGACGCAATATGCTAAGCTGCGATCGCGCCTGAGTCAACTCATTAAGCCTGACCAAGACAGTATTCGGTTCTACTTCCTTTGCTCTTGTTGTAAAGATAAAGTAGAGCGCATTGGCGGCGAGGCTGTGCGAGATGAAAGCATTTTTTTTGCCTAGGTATTGCTGTTTTTTGATTTCTTCGGCAGTGCGCGGGCAGGTAGGTGTTTTTTAGTAGAGGCTCTAGAACTAAGCTGGATTAACTGTCCTCTCTATGTTTTAGCCAATTCAGATGATTTTTCTTCCGCGCAGGCTCTCAAACCCTGATGGAATAAGCTTTGTAGAAGTGAGGATAAGGTGATACTTTGTCAAACTAGCCCTGAGAAATGCTACAATCTTGCTGGTTCGCGCGATCGAACCTTGAAAACTGCACATAGGCAGGATTTCAAGTGCCCGCCGCATCAAATAACTGGAAACCCTTTTAGGGATTGAAACTTCTCAATTGCAGGAGCGATCGCCTCTCCCTTCATGCATCAAATAACTGGAAACCCTTTT